>JBKHDP010000096.1:0-10948 GCA_046541255.1 Paracoccaceae bacterium
ACTGATCGACCAGGTGCGCGTCTTCGACGAGTTCACCGGCCCCAAGGCCGAGGCGCAGATGGGGCCGGGCAAGAAATCCGTGGCCCTGACGGTGCGGCTGCAGCCGGTCGAACGCACCCTGAAGGAGGCAGAGATCGAAGCGGTTTCGGCCAGGGTGATCGAAAAGGTGACCAAGGCCACCGGGGGCACGCTGCGCGGCTGACGCGGCCGGGAGGAGAGATGTTCGAGGATCGCGCCGACGCCGCCGCCAAGCTGACCGAGGCCGTGGCACAGGCCGCGCCCGAGGCGCCCGTGGTCCTTGCCCTGCCACGCGGCGGTGTGCCGGTGGCGGCCCCGGTCGCCGCGCGGCTGGGCGCGCCGCTCGACGTGCTCCTGGTGCGCAAGATCGGGATGCCGGGCCATGCCGAACTCGCTGCCGGCGCGTTGGTCGAGGGCGACCCGCCGAAGGCGGTATTCAACCACGCGCTTCTGCGCAGCGCCGGGCTGGCCGAGACGGATTTCGAGGCACAGGTGGCGGAAAAGACCGCGGAACTGGCCGAGCGCCGCCGGCTCTGGCGCGCGGGGCACGGGCCGGTCGATCTGCGCGGTCGCACCGCGGTGATCGTGGATGACGGCATCGCCACCGGGGCCACGGTGCGCGCCGCACTGGCCGGGCTGCGAGCGCAGGGCGCGACAGCGATCTGGATCGCCGTGCCGGTCGCGCCGCCGGATACGCTGGCCGAGCTGGAGGCGGAGGCCGACCGGGTCATCTGCCTGGAAGCCCCGCGCGACTTCATCGCGGTGGGCGCGCATTACCGCGCCTTCCCGCAGGTGGCCGATGCGGAGGTGAGCCGCATCCTCGCGGAACAGGACGACAGGAAAGGACAGCAAGCATGACCCTCAACGTGTATCTCTCCGGGGAAATCCACACCGACTGGCGCGACGAGATCGTCGACGCCGCCCGGGGGCTGGATCTGCGTTTCACCGCGCCGGTGACGGATCATGCCGCCAGCGAC
Organism: Paracoccaceae bacterium; assembly: GCA_046541255.1. Taxonomy (GTDB): domain Bacteria; phylum Pseudomonadota; class Alphaproteobacteria; order Rhodobacterales; family Rhodobacteraceae; genus Rhodosalinus. The sequence continues at coordinate 996 of JBKHDP010000096.1, forward strand.
GATTGCGGCGTGGCGATCCTGGGCAGCGAACAGGACAAGTTCTGGCACGACCGCAAGGGCGCGCTGGTCAACGCGATCCGCACCCGTACCCATATCGAGCAGGCCGATATCGTGGTTGTGCGCTTCGGCGACAAGTACAAGCAGTGGAATGCCGCCTTCGACGCGGGTTATGCCGCGGCGCTGGGAAAGGCGCTGGTGATCCTGCAGCCGCCCGAGCATGACCACGCGCTCAAGGAGGTGGACGCCGCGGCACTGGCCGTCGCGCGCGAGCCGGTGCAGGTGGCGCAGATCCTGCGCTATGTGCTGGAAGGCACGCTGCCGGGCTGATCCGCGGTTGGGCGCCCGCGCCGCGGGCGACTTCAGCCCTCCCGGGGCGGGATGTTCAGGCCGCGTTGGACGGCGGGGCGGTCGAGGAAGCGATCCAGGTACGCCACGGTGCGGGGATGATCGGCCCAGCCGGTGATCTCGCGCGCGCCGTAGAAATCGAGCGCCCGCAGCCAGGGCGCCAGCGCGATATCGGCGATGGAATACTCCCCGGCGATCCAGTCGCGCCCTTCCAGCGCGGTCTCCACCACGCCCAGAAGCCGGCGCGCCTCTGCCACGTAGCGGTCGCGCGGGCGGGGATCCTCTATCTCGGCGCCCGCGAATTTCCAGAAGAAGCCCAGCTGTCCGAACAGCGGCCCCACGCCGCCCATCTGGAACATCAGCCACTGGATCGCGCGGTAGCGCCCGGCCGGGTCCACGGGCAGGAACTGGCCGGTTTTCTCGGCGAGATAGATCAGGATGGCGCCGGATTCGAACAGCGCAAACGGCGCGCCGTCAGGCCCGTCGGGATCGATGATCGCGGGGATCTTGTTGTTGGGATTGAGCGACAGGAACTCGACGCTCTTCACGTCCGCATCCGACAGGGTCACGCGGTGCGCCTCGTAGGGCAGGCCGGTTTCCTCGAGCATGATGGAGGCCTTCACCCCGTTGGGTGTGGGAAAGGCATAGAGCTGCAGCACCGTGGGATCCTGCGGCGGCCAGCGGCGGGTCACGGGGAAATCGGCAAGCGTCGTCATGGGTAACTCCTGTCTTTCCCGGCTACATAAACAGGTTGCAGGGAGGATGTAACCGCGCTGTTCTGGCCTGCACCGACAGGATGCGCCCGCAAGGCCGGGCAGAGGGACACGGAGCGACAGGGATGCTTTCTGAATTCAGGGATTTCATAGCCCGCGGAAATGTCATGGACATGGCTGTGGGCATCATCATCGGCGCGGCCTTCACCGCGATCGTCACGTCGCTGGTGCGCGATCTGGTCAACCCGATCATCGCGCTGTTCACCGGCGGGATGGATTTTTCGGGCTGGTTCTACACGCTTGACGGCACCGATCATGCCTCTCTGGTCGCCGCCCGGGAGGCCGGGACGCCGGTATTCGCCATCGGCAGTTTCATCATGGCGGTGATCAATTTCCTGATCGTCGCCTTCGTGGTTTTCCTGCTGGTCAAGATGGTCAATCGCATCAAGGACGCGGCCAGGAAGAAGGAAGACCCGACGCCCGAGGCACCTGCGGGCCCGAGCGAGCTGGATATCCTGGTCGAGATCCGCGACGCGCTGAAGAAGTGACGCCGCGGACCCGCTGCGCGGCGGCTCAGCCGCGCAGCACCTTCTGAGGCGAGATGACGTCGATCCCCAACGCCTTTCCCACCGCGTAATAGGTCAGTTGCCCGGCATGGACATTCAGCCCGTCCAGCAGGTGCGGATCGTCGGCGCAGGCCTGCCGCCAGCCCTTGTCCGCCAGGGCCAGCATGAAGGGCATCGTGGCATTGCCCAACGCGATGGTGGAGGTCCGCGCCACCGCGCCGGGCATGTTGGCCACGCAGTAATGCATGATCCCGTCCACCTCGTAGATCGGGTTCTCGTGGGTGGTGGGGCGTGAGGTCTCGAAGCAGCCGCCCTGGTCGATCGCCACATCCACCACCGCCGCGCCGGGCTTCATGGTGGACAGCTGCTCGCGGGTGACCAGCTTGGGGGCGGCGGCGCCGGGCACCAGCACCGCGCCCACCACCAGGTCGGCCTGGGCCACCAGCTCGGCGTTGTTGCGGGCGCTGGCATAGGACGTCTTGAACAGCCCGCCGAACACGTCGTCGAGATAGCGCAGCCGGGGCAGGGAGCGGTCCAGCACGGTGACATCCGCGCCCATGCCGGCGGCGATCCGTGCCGCATGGGTGCCCACGACGCCGCCGCCGATCACGGTGACCCTGGCGGGGCCCACGCCCGGCACACCGCCCATCAGCACGCCACGCCCGCCATTGGCCTTTTGCAGCGTCCAGGCGCCGACCTGGGGCGCCAGCCGCCCGGCCACCTCGGACATCGGCGCCAGCAGCGGCAGGCCGCCCTGGGCGTCGGTGACGGTTTCATAGGCGATCGCGGTCACGCCGCTGGCCAGAAGGTCGCGGGTCTGGTCCGGGTCGGGGGCGAGGTGGAGATAGGTGAACAGCACCTGCCCCTCGCGCAGCATCCTGCGCTCGGCGGCCTGCGGTTCCTTCACCTTCACGATCATGTCGGCATCTGCGAAGATCTCTTCGGCGGTGTCGACGATGGCGGCGCCCGCGGCGACGTAATCCTCGTCGGTGAAACCGGCACCGATGCCCGCCCCGGCCTGCACCATCACCTGGTGGCCATGGGCCGCCGCCTCATGCGCGGCGGGCGGGGTCAGGCCCACCCGGAATTCCTGTGGCTTGATCTCGGTCGGGCATCCGATCTTCATAATGGTCCTCTCCTCCTTTGGCCTCGGGCCGAAGGGTAGCCGTTTCGGCCCGCAAGACGATTGAAATACCGCTCGCATGATGCGGTAAAGTTCGAATATCCTGCGGGCATCGAGTCGAAAAATCGAAGGACTCTGCGGAAATGGTGTTGGACGAGGTGGACCGGCGCATTCTGCGCGTGCTTCAGCGGCAGGGCCGGATCTCGAATGCCGAACTGTCGGAAAAGGTGAACCTGTCGGCCTCGGCCTGTCACCGCCGCGTCCAGCGGCTCGAAACGGAGGGTCATATCCGGGGCTATGTCGCCCTGCTGGATGCCCGCAAGATGGGTGTTCCCGCAACCGTTTTCGTCGAGATCACGCTCCAGGCGCAGGCGGACGAGGTGCTGGAGGCCTTCGAACTGGCGGTGCTGCGGATTCCCGACGTTCTGGAATGCCACCTGATGGCCGGCACGGCGGATTACATCCTGAAGGTCGTGGCCGAGGATACCGAGGATTTCGCCCGCATCCATCGGCAGTATCTGACCCGGCTGCCCGGCGTGGCGCAGATGCAGAGTTCCTTCGCGCTGCGCACCGTCAGTTCGACCACGGCGCTGCCGGTCTGACACGCGCCTCGCGGCGGCTGCCCCGGTTCAGCCCGCGTCCGCAGGCGCGGCCCGGGCCGGATCGGCGGGCAGCAGATCACCGGGATTCGCCGGCCGCAGGAAGATCGCCAGCGACAGCAGCGCGAAGGCGGCCTCGTAGACCTCCCATTTGCGGGGAACGTCGATGGCGACGATCACCAGCGAGGCCAGCAGCGCGGCGAGGGCATGGTGCCGCCGGGGCACCGGCGCGACGATCCCGCTGGCCAGGCGGCGGATCGGTGAAAAGGCGCGCCACAGGAAGGGCAGGAACAAGAGCCAGGACAGGATCAGCGTGGACATCACCGGGCCGAACAGAACCTCGTCGAGCTTCACGCCGCCAACGACGAGATTGTGCAGGTTGACCTCGTCCTGGTCGTTGAATTCTTCCATGAACTCGGTGGTTTCGAAGCCGATGATCCGCTGCCCCCAGGAGATTTCCTCGCCCGCCGCCCAGACGAAGAGCGCGCCATAGAGCACGGGCAGGATGGCCGCCCGGGCGCCCCAGGCCCGACGGCGCGCGACAGCGATCAAGAACAGCGCCAGCCCGCCCAGAAACAGGCCGATGGCCGTGAGGTTTTCCGCGAAGGCGTCTTCGGTGCCGAAATGCCGGGCGAAGAAGTCCGGCCGCAGATGGGCCGCGGCGAAAGCCGAGATCATCAGGAGCGCAAGCACGCCCATAAGGATGCGATCCGCTGTGCGGCGCCAGGGCATGGCAACCCCCGTTCTTGATGGCCAGCATGGCAGCCGGGGCGGCTCTCGCCCTTGGAGAGGGCATCAGCCGTACAGCCCGGCGGTCAGGGTGATCGACCCCCGCAGCGATTGCGTCGGGGATCGTCGATGTCTTCGAGCGTTCAGAGACGCTGCACGGGGCTCAGAGAAGCCCTTCGCGCTGGGCCTTCTTGCGCGCCAGCTTGCGTGCGCGGCGGATGGCCTCGGCCTTCTCGCGCGCTTTCTTCTCGGAGGGTTTCTCGAAATGCTGCTTGAGCTTCATTTCACGAAAAACGCCTTCGCGCTGCAGCTTCTTCTTCAGGGCACGAAGCGCCTGATCGACATTGTTGTCGCGAACACTGACCTGCATGTGGGTGTCACCACCTTTCTGGGTTGAAGTTGCATGGACTTGCAGGAAGTGGCGATATAGCAACGCCATGCTAGCTTGTCCAGTGTTGCAGCATTCCGCCGGAGGCCAGAGATGCAGACCCAGCCCGAAATGCCCGAAACCGAGCGCCTGCTCGAGGCCGCGCTGCCGCATGTGGCCTTCGACGGCTGGTCGGAGGCGACCTTCCGTGCCGCCGCGGCGGATGCCGGGGTGGAGCCCACGCTGGCCCGAGCGCTGTGCCCGCGCGGGGCGCTGGACCTCGCGGTGGCGTTCCACCGGCGCGGCGACAGGCGGATGGTGGAGCGGCTTGACGCGGCGGATCTTTCGGCGCTGCGCATCCGCGAGAAGATCGCGCTGGCGGTGCGGTTCCGTATCGAGGCCGCCGAGGACCGCGAGGCGGTGCGCCGCGGCAGCGCCTTGTTCGCGCTGCCGACGCACGCGGCCGAGGGCGCGCGGCTCATATGGGACACCGCCGACACGATCTGGTCGGCGCTGGGCGACACGTCGGATGACCTGAACTGGTATTCGAAACGCGCCACCCTGTCGGGTGTCTATGGCGCGACCGTGCTCTACTGGCTGGGCGACGAGTCCCCCGGCTATGAGGACACCTGGGCCTTTCTCGACCGGCGGATCGGGGACGTGATGACATTCGAGAAGTTCAAGGCCCAGGTGGCGGACAACCCGGTGCTGAAACGGCTTTTCGCCGGCCCCGGCCGGGTGCTAGGCAAGGTGCGCGCGCCCGGGAAACCGCGCGCCGACCTGCCGGGCCGATGGTCCGGCGTCCGCAAACAGGAGTAGCCCATGCCCCCAGAGACCATGCGCGCCGTCGAGATATCGCAGCCCGGCGGCCCCGAGGTGCTGACCGAAACCACCCGCCCGGTGCCGGTACCCGGGCCAGGGGAGGTTCTGCTCAAGGTCGCCTATGCCGGGGTGAACCGTCCGGATGCCCTGCAGCGGGCGGGCGCCTATGCCCCGCCGCGTGGCGCCAGCGACCTGCCGGGTCTCGAGGCCGCGGGCGAGGTGGCGGCGCTGGGCGCGGGCGTCACCGAATGGGCGGTGGGAGACGCGGTCTGCGCGCTGCTTCCGGGCGGCGGCTATGCCGAGTATGTGGTGACGCCTGCGGCGCATTGCCTCGCCGTCCCGGGGCCGCTGGGCCTCAAGGAAGCCGCCTGCCTGCCCGAAACCTTCTTCACCGTCTGGACCAACGTGTTCATGCGCGGCGGATTGCAGGCAGGCGAGCGGTTCCTGGTGCATGGCGGCTCGTCCGGGATCGGCACCACGGCGATCCAATTGGCGAATCTGTTCGGCGCGCGGGTCTTCGCCACCGCGGGGTCCGCCGAGAAATGCCGCGCCTGCACCGATCTCGGGGCAGAACGGGCGATCAACTACCGCGAAGAGGATTTCGTCGAGATCCTGCGCGCCGAAGGCGGGGCGAACCTGATCCTCGACATGGTGGGCGGCGACTACATCCCGCGAAACGTCAAGGCTCTGGCGGATGACGGGCGGCTGGTGCAGATCGCTTTCCTGTCCGGTCCGAAGGTGGAGCTGAACTTCGCACAGGTGATGACGCGGCGGCTGACGATCACCGGCTCCACCCTTCGGCCGCAATCGGATCTCGCGAAGGCGCGCATTGCCGAAGGTCTGCGCGCGCATGTCTGGCCGCTGCTGGAGGCCGGGCGCGTGGCGCCGGTGATGGATTCCGAATTCGAGCTGGCCGAGGCCGCCGCGGCGCATGCGCGGATGGAGGGCTCCACCCATATCGGCAAGATCGTGCTGAAGGTGGCCTGACCGGCGGCCGGGGCCTTCCGCCGTCCCGGCCTCGCCCTGTCAGCGGATCGGGGCGAACAGCGCGTCGGTCATGGTGCAGTCGCGCACCACATCGCGGCCGCAGGGCACCGGCTCCATCTCGCGCGACAGGCACAGGCGCGCCTCCTGGATCCGGCCCTGCTTGCAGGTGATGGTCAGCATGTCGGGCTCCCATCCCGGATTTGCCTTCAGGAAGACCTCTTCCACCACCCTGGCGGGCAGCTTTACCGTCCGGTCGAGACGGCGGAACGTTTCGGGGCGATTGACCGCCTCGTAGGCCCGGCGCGACAGCGCGAAATAGTCCGCCGCCGACAAGCCCGAACAGACCCCGTGCTTGCGCCATTGATGCCAGGCGAGGCCGGGCGTTCCCATGATGTCGGCCATCGCGGCGGTCATCGCGCGGCTGGGCGGGCGCTCGGCGCTGGGACAGTAGCTGGGCCAGCCCCGATGGAATTGCGGCCACAGGCCGTGCAGGATCCAGCCGTGATCGCGCGCCGGGTCGCATTGCGGCGAGTCGCGGGCATCCCCCTCGATCGCGCACCAGTTGGGCGACCAGCTCAGGGACAGCACCCAGTAATCGAATGCGCCGGCCCGGTCGCCCTCGGCCCCGATTGGCGACGCCGACAGGAACAACACCAACAGCAGCCAGCGCATTCGGCCTTCCCTTCCCCGGTTTCGTCCACTATATCCTCCGCGAGTTCCCCGACAACTCGAAGACGCTCCGGCCCGACCGGAGCAGCCCGGCCCCCGGGCGGCGGGGAAGACGTATTCCGGGCAAGACGCATTGAGGAGACCCGACATGGCCAAACTGCTGCATCCGAAGGCGACCGCCGTCTGGCTCGTCGACAACACCACGCTGAGCTTCAAGCAGATTGCCGATTTCACCGGCATGCACGAGCTGGAAATCCAGGGCATCGCCGATGGCGATGTGGCCGCCGGCGTCAAGGGGTTCGACCCTGTGGCGAACAACCAGCTGGAGCAATCCGAGATCGACAAGGCGGAGAAGGATCCGCTGCGCAAGCTCAAGCTGAAATTCAATCCCGCGGCGCATGACGAGGACAAGCGGCGCGGACCGCGCTACACGCCGCTGTCCAAGCGCCAGGACCGGCCCGCCGCGATCCTGTGGCTGGTAAAGTTCCACCCCGAACTGGCCGACAGTCAGATCGCCAGGCTGGTGGGCACCACCAAGCCGACGATCCAGTCGATCCGCGAGCGCACGCATTGGAACATCTCCAACATCCAGCCGATCGATCCCGTGGCGCTGGGCCTGTGCAAGCAGTCGGAGCTTGACGCCGCGGTCCAGAAGGCCGCCGCCAAGAAGGCCGCGGAGGGCGAGACGCTCAGCGACGACGAGCGCCGCAAGCTGCTGTCCACCGAGCAGAGCCTCGGAATGGAGGCCGAGCCGCGCATTCCCACCGCGATCGAGGGGCTGGAAACCTTCACGCTGAGCGAGGACAAGCCGGAGAAGAAGGAAGAAAGCTATCGTGACGCCGACAGCTTCTTCAATCTGCCCGAGAGCGACGACGAGGACGACGAGGACGAGAACCAAGGCCGCGGCTGAGCCGGGCAGATAGCTTGCGCGCCCCCGGGACGGGGCGCGCCTCCGCTCATTCCGCCGGGTCGCGCGCGAAGACCCCGGAGCTGCGAGCCGCCCGGACCGGATGGGCCTCTCGGGCTTGGACCCGGCTGCCGAAACCCCTCCTCCGAAAGCCCGGCGGCATCGCCGGTCCTCACAATCCCACCGCATCGGGGCGCTCGGCCAGAAGGCGGCGGATCTCTTCCGCGGGCGCATGGGCTTCGATCACGTATCCGTCCACGGTGGTGGTGTGACAGGACGCCATTGCGGGCGGTCCGCCCGGATCCAGATTGCGCCGCACCAGTTTTCGGCCCGACAGGGCCGCGCCTTCGGGCGCGAAACCGTTTTCGGCCAGATGATCCATCCGGGCCCCGCAACAGCCGCAGCCGCTGGTTTCCAACACCTCGATCCGGCTGTTTTCGGCAAAGTCCGGGCCGGCAAGCAGCGCGGCAGCGGGCGGGGACGGACAGCTTCGTCGGGTTTTTCCGGGGATGCACGGATCGCGGCGAGACCCGGATGGGCCTTCCCCCGTGATGGATGTTCAAGCCCCGCCCAATCCGCCGGAGGGCCTTTTCTCTCGCGCCGGTTTCGGCTTTGCTGTGCGGCGGAACGACGGAACGGCGGGCGGAGACGGGAATGCGGATCGCGGTGATCGGGGCGGGCTTGATCGGAGGCGGCGCGGCGCGCCATCTGGCGAAGGCCGGGCACGAGGTGGTTCTGATCGGCCCGCCGGAGCCCGAGGTCAGGCACAGCCATGACGGCGTGTTCGGCAGCCACTACGACGAAGGCCGAATCACCCGCAAGCTCGACCCTTGGGCCTTCTGGAGCCGGGTCAGCCGCGAAAGCATCGCGCGCTATCCCGAGATCGAGTCTGAAAGCGGGATCGCCTTCTTCTCGGATGTGGGCGCGATGATGGCCGGGCCCGCCGACCAGCCGCTGATCGCCCAGGTCGAGGCCGTGCGCGCCGAGGCCGGCTTTCCGGCCGATCGCTACGAGGGCGCGGCGCTGGCCCGGCGATTTCCCTATTTCGCCTTTCCCGAAGGCACGCTGGCGGTGCATGAACCGGCCGGCGCGGGACATGTCAGCCCGCGCCGGTTGGCGCGTGCGCAGCGCGTCGCCGCCGAACGGGCCGGCGCCAGATGGTTGCCCGTCGAGGCGCAGGGCATCGAGGAAACCGCTTCCGGCGTGACGGTCGCCACCGCCGAGGGGCCGGTGCGTGCCGAGCGGGTGCTGGTGGCCACCGGCGGCTTCACCGATCTGCTGCTGCCGGGCGCGCTGCCATTGAAGGTCTATGCGCGGACCGTGGCGCTGTTCGAGGTGGACCCGGAGGAGGCGGCGCGACTGGCAGGAATGCCCTCGCTGATCGTGTTGCTGCCCAATGGCGAGGATCCCTACCTGCTGCCGCCGATCCGGTATCCGGACGGGCGGTTCTACCTGAAGCTCGGGGGCGATCCGGTGGACCTGCCGCTGGAAGGCCGCGCGGCGCTGGTCGACTGGTTCCGCTCGGGCGGCTCAGCCGAAGTGGGGGCGCGGCTGGAGGCGATGATGCGCGAGCGGATGCCCGGGCTTGAGATCCGGCGCAGGATCACCGATGCCTGCGTGACGACCTACACGCCGGCGGATCGCCCGGCGATCGGCCGGCTGTCGGGCCGGGTTGCGGTCGCCGTCGCGGGCTGCGGCCGGGGGGCGAAATGCTCGGACGAGCTGGGCCGGCTGGGCGGCCTCGCGGTGCTTGGAGAGGCGCTGCCGGACTGGGCGGAGCTGCAGCCGCTCTGACCGGGGGCCGTCGCCACGCGGCCCGGTGGCTCAGACCGGCTTGCGGGCATTGAGAGCGGCGGTGATCGTGCCGTCGTCGAGATAATCCAGTTCGCCCCCCACCGGAACCCCCTGCGCCAGCGAGGTCAGCGACACCTGGCCCTCCAGCCGGTCGGCGATGTAATGAGCGGTGGTTTGTCCATCCACGGTGGCGGCGAGCGCCAGGATCACCTCGGAGATCCCCTCCGAGGCGACCCGGTCGGCCAGTTGCGGGATGCGCAGTTCCTCGGGGCCGATCGCGTCCAGCGCCGAGAGCGTGCGGTCGAAGATGTCGCCGCAGCCGTTGGTGGAGG
>JBKHDP010000097.1:0-10915 GCA_046541255.1 Paracoccaceae bacterium
CTGATCGCCGGCGCGCTGGGCGCGTTGGCCTCCGTGGCCCATGCGGCCGACGAGGTGACGCTGCAGTTGAAATGGGTAACGCAGGCCCAGTTCGCGGGGTACTACGTGGCCGCCGACAAGGGCTATTACGAGGAAGAGGACCTGGATGTGACGATCAAGCCTGGCGGACCGGACATCGCGCCGACCCAGGTGATCGCCGGCGGCGGTGCCGACGTGATGGTGGACTGGATGCCCGCCGCGCTGGCCGCACGCGAGAAGGGGCTGCCGCTGGTCAATATCGCGCAGCCCTTCAAGTCCTCGGGCATGATGCTGACCTGCCTCAAGGAGACCGGCGTGACAGGCCCCGAGGATTTCCCGGGACGCACGCTGGGCGTCTGGTTCTTCGGCAATGAATTCCCGTTCCTGAGCTGGATGAGCCAGCTGGACATCCCGACCGAGGGCGGCGAGGACGGTGTGACCGTGCTCAAGCAGGGTTTCAACGTCGATCCGCTGCTGCAGCGGCAGGCCGATTGCATCTCGACCATGACCTATAACGAGTATTGGCAGGTGATCGATGCCGGTATCTCGCCCGACGAACTGATCAACTTCAAGTACGAGGATCAAGGCGTGGCGACGCTGGAGGACGGGCTTTACGTGCTGGAGGAAAACCTCGAAGATCCCGAGTTCGTCGACAAGATGGTGCGCTTCGTGCGGGCCTCGATGAAGGGCTGGAAATACGCCCAGGAAAACCCCGACGAAGCGGCCGAGATCGTGCTGGAGAACGACGCCACCGGCGCGCAGACCGAGCAGCACCAGAAGCGGATGATGGGCGAGGTGGCCAAGCTGACGGCCGGTTCCGACGGCGCGCTCGATCCGGATGATTTCGAACGGACGGTGGACTCGCTTCTTGCCGGGGGCTCTGATCCGGTAATCACCGAGCATCCGGGGAACGACGCCTGGACCCACATGATCACGGACGAGGCGCTGGACTGATTTTCCCGGGGGCCATGAGGAAGGCCCGCGCCGCGCGCGGCCCTTGCTCGCCCGGCACGTGAAAAGGGGGCGGCCTTCGGGCCGCCCCTCTGCCTCGGGGACGAAGCGTCTGTCTGAAATCGCGACCTGAAATCGATTGGGTCAATCACAAGGCGCCTGGTCGCGCCCTTGCCGTCACAGCTTGCTTGCGGACTGTAACAGGCACCTGAAGGCGGTGTGACAGCCCGGTGTCAATCCGACGGGGCCGCGGACATGCCATCCAGGGGATAGCGGTGAATCTCGTGAAAGCGGCCGCTCTCGTCCTCGCCCATCAGTGACAGGGCGTCGAGGGTGAAGGGACGCGGCAGGCACTCTGCCAGCGCCGGGCCGAGCGCGGCCTCGACCGCATCGAGTTCCTCCGCCGAGAGCCGTCCGGTAAGCGTCATGTGAAAGCGGAACTCTTCCATCACATAGGGGTAGCCCCATCGCGTCAGCAGCGCCTCCTGCCGCGGTGTCAGGCCGGCCTTCCGCCGCCGGGCCAGGTCCGATTCCTCGGGCGGGGCACGGAACGCGTCGAACGCCTCGACGGCAGCCCCGGCCAAATCGGACAGGGCGGCGCCGTCATCCTCGGGCACCAGCGCCAGGAATCGGCCAAGCCGGCGCGCTGTCAGCCCGGCGGCGCCAGCCGAGGGCCGGTGCTGGCAGAAGGTGTCGAGCGCCCAGGCCAGGTCTTCGGCGCTGCGGTCCGGGGCGAGCCGGAAGGGCGGCTTGATCGTGGCATGAAAGCCGTAGCGGCGCGGGGTCTCGGTGATCTCGGCGGCGGGACGCGGCAGGTCGAGCAGCGGGGGATGGGGCCGGGCCGTGCCCGCGCGGGCATCCCAGCCCAGCCAGTCGGCCCCGAAGGTGGCCAGGGCGCCGGGCGGTGGCGTGTAGTAGACCGCGTAGCGGCGATAATTCATCTGGCCCTCCTTCGCGCCCGGCACGGGCGGGCCTGTTTTCGCATGGCGGAGCGGCAAGGCAAACCCCTCGCGGCAGGCGGCGACCGGGCAGGCGGCTCAGTGGCGCCGCAACGTATCGCCCCAGGACAAGGTCGGGGTCAGTTCGACCACCTGCCCGGGGTCCGCGCCCGGATCGGCCACGCGTCGGGCGATGATCTCTGCCGCGATACGGCCGATCTCGGCCCGGCAGGCATCCATCGTGGCCAGTTGGCGGGGCAGACCCTGCAGCAGTTCCACCCCGTTGAACCCGGCAATCCCGACCTGGCCCGGAATCCCGATTCCCTGTTCCAGCAGCCACAGCAGACCGCCTGCGCCGATCAGATCGTTCGAGTAGTAGAGGAAATCCAGATCCGGCGTGCGCTGCAGCATGGCGCGAGTCATCTCGCGCCCCTTTGCCAGCGCCGAGCCGCCGGAATAGAATTCCTGGTCGGCCAGTTCCACCCCGCCCTTGGCCAGCACCTCCACCAATCCCTCGAAGCGTTTGCGCGCCCGGTGATCGAGCGGCATCTTGGTGCCCATGAAGCCGATCCGGCGATAGCCTTCCTTCAGGATGGCGCGGCCCATCTCGCGCCCGGCGCGCCGATGCGAGATGCCGACCATCGAATCGACCGGGGTGCCGTCCACATCCATGATCTCGACAACCGGGATGCCGGCGGCGCGCAGCATGGCGCGCGACGGTTCGGTATGCTCCAGCCCCGCCACGATGATCCCCGAGGGCCGCCAGGACAGCATCTCGTAGAGCACCCGCTCTTCCTTGTCGGGCAGATAGTCGGTGACGCCAACGACAGGCTGCAACTCGGTCCCTTCCAGCGCCCGACCGATGCTGGTGAGCACCTCGGGAAAGACCATGTTGCCCAGCGAGGGGATGATCACGGCCACCAGGTTCACCCGCTGGCTGGCCAGCGCGCCGGCGATCTTGTTGGGGACGTAGCCCAGCCGTTTGGCGGCCAGCAGCACCTTCTCGCGCGTGGCCGGGCTGACATCGCCGCGATTGCGCAGCACGCGGCTGACGGTCATCTCCGAAACGCCCGAGGCCTCGGAGACGTCGCGCAGGGTGAGGGGGCGTTTGTCTTGTCGGGTCAAGCGATTGTCCTGAGAAGGGTCATGCGATGGTAGCGCGATCGGCTTTGCCCGTGCAAGCTGCCAAAGGAGTGCCGGTTGACGGATGACAAGCCCGCTCGGGCCGGTTATGAGAAGCGCGTGGCCCCGTGGCTCAACTGGATAGAGCAGCCCCCTCCTAAGGGGCAGGTTACAGGTTCGAATCCTGTCGGGGTCACCATTGTTTCACGCCGCGGTTCAGCGCAGCCGCGCCAGCAGTTGGCGCGAGGGTGTCCCGGTGACGGGCAGGCCGGCGCGGCGCTGGTAGGCCGTGATGGCCTCGCGAGTGTCCGGGCCGATCACCCCGTCCACCTCGCCGGTATCGAAGCCCGCATCGGTCAGCCCCTGTTGCAGCGCCTTGCGATCGGCCAGCGTCAGCCCGTTGGCGTCGGGCGGGAAGCGGCCGCGGATCGGCGGGCCACCAGCCAGCCTGTCCGACAGGTGACCCACCCCGATCACGTAGCTTTCGGCGTTGTTGTAACGGGCGATCACCCCGAAATTGGAAAAGGTCATGAAGGCGGGGCCGCTGGGCCCGGCGGGCAACAGGATCGCGGCGGCGCCGTGATCGGGTACCGCGCGGCCGTCCATGTCGAGTACGCCCTGCGCCGTCCAGTCGGCCACGGCGCGGGTGCGGCCACGACCGGCCTGCGCGCGGTCGAAACCTGCGGGCAAGCGCACCTCGATGCCCCAGGGGCGTCCCCGGCGCCAGCCGAAACGCGCAAGATAGGCCGCGGCCGAGGCCAGCGCGTCGGCCGGATCCTCGGCCCAGATGTCGCGCCTTCCGTCGCCGTCGAAATCCACCGCGTAGGCTTCGTAGCTCGTGGGGATGAACTGGGTGTGGCCCATCGCGCCCGCCCAGCTGCCCAGCATCCGTTCGGGCGTGGTGTCGCCATTCTCAAGGATTCGCAGCGCGGCGAGCAACTGGGTTTCGAAGAAGGCGCCGCGGCGGCCGTCATGGGCCAGCGTGGCCAGTGCGGAGATCACGGGAATGTCGCCGCGCCGTTCGCCATAGCGGCTTTCCAGCCCCCAGATCGCGGTCACGACATGAGGTTCCACCCCATGGCGGCGCTCGATCTCTGCCAGGAGCGGGCCGTGCCGGCGCAACATCGCGCGGCCCGTGGCGATGCGCGCGTCCGAGGCGGCGATGGCGAGGTAATCCTCCAGGCTGCGGGTGAATTCGGTCTGGTTGCGGTCACGTTCGATGACGCCGGGCAGGTATCCCGCGCCGCGGAGCGCGCGGGTGACGGTGCCGGGCGCGATGCCTTGCGCCACCGCCCTTTCGCGAAACCCGGCCAGCCAGGCGTCGAAACCGGGATCGGGCACCGGCCGCAGGCCGGGGTCGCGCGCGGCGTCGGGACGGAACGGCGCAGGGCCGCCGGAACAGGCGGCAAGCGCCGTGGCGGCGAGCCCCAGAAGGGCGGTTCTGCGGTTGGCCTGCATGGGTCTGCTCTTTCCTGTGTGCAACAGTCTAGCGGCAGATGTCATTTCGCGAAAGCGCGGCAACCGAGGTTGCACCGGCTGTGCGCATGTTGTCATAGTCGCGGTGTAGCGGTGGTATGTCATGGTGATGCAGGGCGGCAGCGATAGGGGCGTGGGGCTCTGCCCGGCGCGTCGGGGTCGGCGCGCGGATGGGTCTCGGATAATGCGGTATTTTGCACAGAGAGGGCAGTCTTTCCGTCAGTATTGCGCCGATGGGCCTTGAAAAAGCCGGCAAACCGTTCATGCCGCTTGCTTGATAGGCAAGATATCGCATAAATGAAGCTGCCGGCATCCGCTCTGACCGTGCCGTGACACAACAAGAAAGACAATCGCCGGGTGGCCATGCGCCCGACCGGCGGGAAACTGACAGAACGCAACCGGGGAGGACCCACATGAAACGCACGCTTGCAACCCTGCTGACCGCCACGAGTCTGGCCAGCCCGGCGTTTGCCGAGAACATAAAGATCGGTTTCGTCACCACGCTGAGCACCGGTGGCGCCGTGATCGGCAACGACATGAAGAACGCCGTCGAGCTCGCGCTCGAACACCTTGACGGCAAGGCCGGAGATCACACGCTCGAAGTGATCTATGGCGACGACCAGTTCGCCCCCGAGGCGGGCAAGCAGGTCACCGACAAGCTGGTGCGGCAGGATGACGTGGATTTCGTCGCCGGCTACATCTGGTCCAACGTGCTGCTGGCCTCGCGCAACTCGGTGGTCAACGAGGACAAGTTCCTGATCTCGGCGAATGCCGGGCCCAGCCAGATGGCCGGCGTGCTGTGCCATCCGAATTTCTTCTCCACATCCTGGCAGAACGACCAGACGCCGATGGCCATGGGCGAGGTGCTGAACCGGCTTGGAGTCGAATCGCTATACGTGATGGCGCCGAACTATGCCGCCGGGAACGACATGGTCGCCGGGGTGGAGCGTACCTTCGAGGGCGAGATCGTCGGCCGCGACCTCACCAAGTGGGGCGCGGATGCGCAGCTCGACTTCTCGGCCGAGCTGGCCAAGGCCCGCTCTTCCGGCGCGGAAGGCCTGTTCGTGTTCTACCCGGGCGCGGCCGGCGGGGCGTTCATTCGCCAGTATGACCAGCTTGGCCTGTCGGACGAACTGCCGCTCTACTCGGTCTTCACCGTGGATGGCATCTCGCTGCCGCGGCTCCAGGACGCCGGGTTCGAGGCGGTGATCGGCTCGCGCACCACACAGCAATGGGATCCCTCGCTGGACAATGAGGCCAACAAGCGCTTCGTCGACGATTTCAAGGAGGAATTCGGCACCTACCCGTCCTACTACGCGGCCCAGTCCTATGACGCGATCATGCTGATCGCCTCGGCCGTCGAGGCGGTTGATGGCGACATGGAGGACAAGGACGCCGTGCGCGAGGCACTGCGCGCCGCCGATTTCGACAGCGTGCGCGGCGATTTCCGGTTCGGCGAGAACCAGCTTCCGGTGCAGGATTTCTACCTGCGCGAAGTCGTGAAGGATGAGGACGGCACCTGGACCACGAAGGTGGTGCAGACGGTCTATGAAGATCACGTCGACATCTACGCAGATCAGTGCCGGATGTGATCCGGCCGGTCCGGAAGGACCGTCATCCGGGCGGCGAGAGCCGCCCGGACATTTTCTGACAGGACCAACGGGAAACGGATCTCGCTAGCCGGGGCCGGGGGGAACAGGTGGATTTCGCGCTTTTCATCTTGCAGATGATCAACGGGCTGCAGCTTGGACTGTTGCTGTTTCTGGTCGCGTCGGGGCTGACGCTGGTATTCGGGATCCTGGATTTCGTGAACCTCGCCCATGGCGCCCTCTACATGCTGGGCGCGTTCATCTGCGCTTCGCTGACGATCGCGCTGGACAATTTCCTGATCGCGATCCTGATCGCGCTGCCGCTGACGGCCGCGGTGGGCTACCTGGTCGAGCGGCTGGTGGCGCGCCAGCTCTATACCCGCGACCATCTCGATCAGGTGCTGGCCACATTCGGCCTGATCCTGGTGATCGATTCCTGCGTGCACATGTTCTGGGGGCCTCAGGGCATCGCCGTGCCGCTGCCCGACTGGATGGAGGGGCAGGTCCGGCTGGGCGGTGTCGTGCTTCCCACCTTCCGGCTGATCATCATCGGCACCGGGCTGGCCGCGGCCGGTTTCCTCTACTGGCTGGTGAACCGGACCCGGCTGGGGATGCTGATTCGTGCCGGGGCGTCGAACCGCCGAATGGTCTCGGCGCTGGGGATCGACATCGGCAAGCTCTTCACTTTCGTCTTCGCGCTGGGCGCGATGCTGGCGGGGCTGGCGGGGATGCTGATCTCGCCGATCACCGAGGCTTCGATCGGGATGGGAAACAGCATCATCATCACCGCCTTCGTGGTGATCATCGTCGGCGGTATCGGATCGATGAAGGGGGCCTTCATCGGGGCGCTGCTGATCGGGCTGATCGACACGCTGGGCCGATCCTATCTCGACATGCTGTTCGAACTGTTCATGAGCAATGCCGCCGCCGAGACCTCCGCGCCGGCGCTGTCGGCGATGCTGATCTACATCCTTATGGCCGCGGTGCTGGCGGTGCGCCCGCAAGGCCTGTTTCCCCCGAAGGTGCGCTGATGCTGCAAAGACTTTCCCGAACCGACTGGGCGCTGCTGATCCTTCTGGCCCTGCTGGCAGTGATGCCGATCTTCTTCATGGTCACGGAAAACGACTACTACCTCGGCCTGGCCACCCGGCTGGTGATCCTCGGCATCGCGGCGACCAGCCTGAATCTCGTGCTGGGCTATGGCGGGCTGATCAGTTTCGGTCATGCGGCCTTCGTCGGGTTGGGCGCCTACGCGGTGGGCATTCCGGTGCATCACACGCTGTTTGGCGGGGCCGAGGTGCTGGCCAGCGACAACGGGCTGTTCCACATCCTGCTGGCGGTGGCGATCTCCGCGCTGTTCGCGCTGGTCACGGGGGCGATCTGCCTGCGTACCAGGGGCGTCTACTTCATCATGATCACGATGGCCTTCGCCCAGATGGTCTACTATCTCTTCATCTCGATCGACACCTATGGCGCCGATGACGGGCTGGTGATCTACACGCCCTCGAACCTGCCGATGATCGATCTCTCGCAGCCGATGCATATCTACTACCTGTCCTTCGTCAGCCTGCTGGTGGCCATCGTCCTGGTGCGGACGATCGTGAATTCCCGCTTCGGCATGGTGCTGCAGGGCGCCAAGGGAAATACCGAGCGGATGAAGACCCTGGGCTTCAACGTCTTCGCCTACCGCCTTGTGGCCTACACGATCTCCGGAGCGATGGCGGGCTATTCCGGCGCGCTGCTGGCCAATTACGAGGGCTTCATCTCGCCCGACCTGATGGATTGGGGGCAATCGGGCGAATTGATGTTCATGGTGATCCTGGGCGGCGTGGCCACCACGCTGGGCCCGATCCTCGGTGCCGCGCTGTTCGTCGTGCTGGAGGAGGGGCTCCAGGTCGTGATGAACTGGATGGAGCCGGCGGTGGAGCCGCTCTATGTCGCGCTGTTCAACCGCGACCTGGAATTCGAGGTCTACTGGCACCTGCCCTTCGGCCTGCTGCTGATCTTTGCCGTGCTGTTCGTGCGCGGCGGCATCGCCGGCCTGATCCGCGGCAGGAAGGACTGAGCGATGACCGCGATCCTGGACATCAAGGGCCTGAACAAGAGCTTCGGCGGCATCAAGGCCACCGATGACGTCAACCTGAGCGTCGAGCCGAACGAGCTGCACGCGATCATCGGCCCGAACGGCGCGGGCAAGACCACGCTGATCTCGCAGCTGTCGGGGATGCAGCGCCCGGATTCGGGACGGATCCTGTTCAAGGGGCAGGACATCACCGCCACCCCGGCGCATCGCCGTGCCCGGCTGGGCATCACCCGCAGCTTCCAGATCACCTCGCTGGTGATGGACATGTCGGTGCTGGACAACGTGGCGCTGGCGGTCCAGGCGCGGCAGGGCCACTCCTTCCGCTTCCTGCGCAATGCGCGCCGGATCGAGAGCCTGCGCGACGAGGCGCTGGGGTACCTGCGGCAGGTGGGGCTGAACGATCGCGCCGACCGGCCCACGCTCAATCTCAGCCATGGCGAACACCGGCTGATGGAGATCGCCATCGCGCTGGCCTCGGAGGCCGAGCTGATGCTGCTGGACGAGCCGATGGCCGGGCTGGGCCCGGAGGAATCGGCGCAGCTGGTGGCGTTTCTCAAGACGCTGAAGGGCAAGCGCACCATCCTGCTGATCGAGCATGACATGGACGCGGTGTTCGCGCTGGCCGACAGGATCTCGGTGCTGGTCTATGGCCATGTGATCGCCACCGGCGCGCCGGACGAGATTCGCGGCAATGACGATGTCCGCCATGCCTATCTGGGAGAAGAGTGAGATGCTGAAGATCGAGGGTCTCACCACGCATTACGGCACCAGCCAGGCGCTGTTCGGAATCGACCTGGAGTTCGGCGCCGGCGAGGTGGCGACGCTGCTGGGCCGCAACGGGATGGGCAAGACCACGACGATCCATTCGATCCTCGGGGTGGTGAAACCCTCTGGCGGCTCGATCCGGTTCGACGGGACGGAACTGGTCGGCCGGCCGTCGCACAAGAACGCCAATCTCGGGATCGGGCTGGTGCCGGAAGGGCGGCAGGTCTTTCCCAATCTCTCGATGTACGAGAACCTGGTGGCCACCGCATCGAACCGACTGAACCACTCCGATCCCTGGACGGTGGATCGGGTGTTCGAGATCTTCCCTGAACTCGCCGCGCGCCGCGATTCGATGGGCAACCTGTTGTCGGGCGGTGAACAGCAGATGCTGGCCATTGGCCGGGCACTGATGACCAATCCCAGGCTGCTGATCCTCGACGAGGCGACCGAGGGGCTGGCGCCGCTGATCCGCCACAAGATCTGGAACGCGCTGAGCGCGATCAAGGCCGAGGGCATGTCGATCCTTGTGGTGGACAAGAATCTCAAGGATCTGTTGCGCATCGCCGATCGGAATTTCATCGTCGAGCGGGGCAGGGTGGTCTGGCATGGCACATCGGACGAGCTGCGCGCCGATCGCGAGGCGCTGCACCGCTACCTGGGTGTCTAGGGCGACGCGATGAGCCAGCCGCCGCGCACCGACTGGGCCGCGGTGGGCATGGCCGTTCTGGCCGGGATCACCGCGGCCGCGCATATCGGAAAGTTGCCCCCGGCGCTGCCCGGCATCCGCGACGAGCTGGGCATCGGGCTGGTGGCCGGCGGTTTCGTGATCTCGCTTTTCAACGCGCTGGGCATGACGCTGGCCGCCCTGGTGGGCGGCATGGCCGACCGGCTGGGGCGCGCCCGGCTGGTGGCGGCGGGCTTTGCCGCGCTGATGCTCGGCGGGGTGCTGGGTGCCGCTGCACAGGGGCTGCCACTGATGCTCGTCAGTCGCTTCGTCGAGGGGGTGGGCTTCATCGCCGTGTCCGTGGCGCTTCCGGCGGTGATCAGCGCGGCCGTGGCGCCCCACGACCGGCCGCTCGCCCTGGGCATCTGGAGCGTCTACACGCCCGCGGGAATGGCGCTGGCACTGCTGGCCGCACCGCTGGCGCTGGAGGTGCTGGGCTGGCGCGGCATGTGGCTCGGCATTGCCCTTCTGTGTCTGCCCGTCGGGATTGGCATCCGGCAAGCGATGCGCCGGGTGGACCTTCCGCCCCAGGCGCCGGGGCGGTTTCACCTGATGCTGGCGGAATCGTTGCGCCGGCCCGGGCTGGTGCTGCTGGCGGCGATCTTCCTGGCCTACGCGTTCCAGTGGGTCACGCTCATGGTCTGGCTGCCCACATTCCTGACCGACAGCCTGGGCCTGTCCCTGCAGGCGGCGTCGCTGGCCACCGCAATGGTGGTTCTGGTCAACGTGCCGGGCTGCCTGTCCGGCGGCTGGTTGATGCGGCGCGGCTTGCCCGCACGACGTCTGATCCTGACCGGCAGCGCGGTCATGGGGGCTGCGGCGGTGGGCATCTTCCTGCCCGCGCTGCCCGATGCCGGGCGGATCGGGCTGTGCCTGGCGTTCTCGTTCTTCGGCGGGCTGATCCCGCCCAGCCTGTTCGGCAGCGTTCCGTCGCAGGCACCGACGCCCTCGCATCTGGGCGCGGCGAACGGGATGATCATGCAGGGCTCGTCGCTGGGTCAATTCGCCGGCGCGCCGCTGGTGGCGGCCACGGTCAGCCTGGCTGGGGGCGACTGGCGTTTCGCGCTGATCCCGATGCTGGCGCTCTGCGCCGGCGCGGTGCTGGCCGGGGCGCGGCTGGGGCGCTAGCGCCGGCCACCGGCCGCCTGTCGTTCCGGGTCTGCCCCCTCACACGCGCATCCTGGGCACGTCGTGAGGATCCAGCCGCAGTTCGATCAGCATCGGACGGTCGCGGGTCTCGATGGCGGTG
>JBKHDP010000098.1:0-10788 GCA_046541255.1 Paracoccaceae bacterium
CTGGCGGCGCAGCGCCAGCGCGCGCGCGCCCTCGCGCGGCAGGATCGCCGCGCATTGCGCGTAACGTGGCACGAGCCGGGCCGGACTGAGCGCCATGCGCCACAGCCACTCCATGGCGATCCGACGCATCCAGACAGGCGCGCGTTTCTGGTGACCGGCCAGGAAATCCAGCCCGGCACCGATCGACACGAAGCCGCATCCCTGCACCGTCGCTCGCCCGCGCGCGGCGAAGATCTCCTGCCTGGGGGCGCCCAACGCAAGGTAGCACAGCCCCGCCCCGCTCTCGCGCAGTCGTTCGAGGATGCGGCCGGCCTCATCGCCCTGCGGGTCGAAGCCCATGGCGGGGGCCTCGCACAGCACCACCTGCAGCCCCGGCGCGATCCTCTCCAGATGCGCCCTGGCCAGCGCCAGCGTCTCGTCGGTGCTGCCCACCAACGCCACGCGCACATCTTCCCGCGCCGCCAGCCGGGCCACCGGCTCGACCATGTCGGAGCCCGGCACCAGCTTTACCGGGCGCGCCGCCAGCCGCGACAGCCAGACGATCGGATTGCCATCGGCCATCACGAGATCATGCGCCGCATAGGCCCGGGCAAAGGCCGGGTCGGCCCGAAGTT
The DNA here is from genome assembly GCA_046541255.1 of Paracoccaceae bacterium. Lineage (GTDB taxonomy): Bacteria > Pseudomonadota > Alphaproteobacteria > Rhodobacterales > Rhodobacteraceae > Rhodosalinus. The sequence goes on from JBKHDP010000098.1 coordinate 615, forward strand.
TCACCAGATGGTCGAGATTGATCGTGGCCAGCGCAAAGCCCTCGCCCCGCCGGAACCGTTCCTGCACCGCCGACAGCAGCGCGTCCCGGTCGGGCAGGTTCAATTGAACCGTATGGGGGCCGAAGCGAAACTCCATGGCGCGCCTCCTGGGATCTGTTCCCTTGTGCTAAGGGATCTGCGGCTGGCCTCACAGCCTCATCGGCGCGGGTGGCTGCGGTGCGCCGTCAGACGGTGCAGGCGCGCCACAACCCGCGGCGCGTCGGTGCGTTGTGCCGAAATATTGACAAACTCCTGTGGTCTGCCGATCCCGAGCAGTGATCCGAGATCCGAAGGCCCCCGCCCCATGCCGACCGAGAAGACAGACCCGGCCCGCATCCGCGCGCCCCGCCGGCGGAGCCGCGCATGAGAACGCTGGCGCTTGTGGGCTGCGGCTTCGTGGCCGATCTCTACATGCGGTCCGTCGCCGTGCAGCCCGGGCTGGAGGTGGCCGCCGCCTGGGACCGCGATGCCCCTCGCCTTGCCGCCTTCAGCGCCCATTGGAAGATTCCGGCTGCCGCCTCGCTGGAAGACATGCTGGCGGATCTGCCTCCGGGCAGCCTGGTGATGAACCTGACCAACCCGGCAAGCCATTTCGACATCAGCCGCGCGATCCTCGACGCGGGCCATCATGTCTATTCCGAGAAACCGCTGGCCATGACGATGGAGGACGCCCGCGCCCTGCATGGGCTGGCCGCCCGGCATGGGTTGCTGATCGCCTCGGCCCCCTGTTCGGTGCTGGGCGAGGCGGCGCAGACCCTGGGCCACGCGCTGCGCATGGGCGTCGCCGGCACGCCACGGCTGGTCTATGCCGAACTCGATGACGGGTTCATCCCGCAGGCCCCCTACGGCGACTGGCGCAGCGAAAGCGGCGCGCCCTGGCCCGCCGGGGACGAGTTCGCCGTGGGCTGCACGCTGGAACACGCGGGCTACTACCTCACCTGGCTGATCGCCTGTTTCGGCCCGGTGCGCCGGGTGGTGGCCGCCTCTGCGGAGGTGATCCCCGGCAAGCCCTCGGACGGAACCGCCGCGCCTGATTTCTCGGTGGCCACGCTGTTCTTCGCGGGCGGCATGGTCGCGCGGCTCACCTGTTCCATTGCCGCCCCCCATGATCACCGCATCCGCGTGATCGGCGACGCGGGCGTTCTGGAGGTGAGGCAGGCCTGGGACAACGCCGCCGCCGTGCGCTTTCATCGCCGCCTCACCCTGCGTCGCCGCTTGCTGGAATGGCCCATTGGCCGCCGCATCCGGCTGAAGGGTCCGACGCATCCCAAGGTCGGACGCAAGGGCGCTGCGGCGATGAATTTCGCGCTCGGCCCGGTGGAGATGCTGGAGTCGCTGGCAGAAGGCCGGCCCTGCCGGCTGTCGGCGGATTTCGCCCTCCACCTGACCGAGGTCGCCCTGGCGATCCAGAATGCCGGGCAGGATACCGGCCCGCAGGACATGACCACCACATGCACCCGGCCGGAGCCGATGCCATGGGCGGTCTGACCCTCGTCATCACCGGAGCGGGCGGCTTCCTGGGCCGTCATGCCGTGGCCGAGGCCCGCGCGCGCGGGCACGCGGTGCAGGCGGTCCTGCGCGGGGACCCGCCCGAGGGTTGGGGCGCCGGGGTGCAGCCCGTCACCGCCGATCTGGCCGACCCCACGGCCACCGCCACGCTGACCCGCGCGCTGCGCGGGGCCGATGCGGTGATCCACGCCGCTGCCGCCCTGACGGGGGACGACGCCACCCATGCGCGCGATACGCTGGGCACCACGAAGACGCTGCTCGCGGCGATGGCGGCGCTCGGGGCCGACGCGCCCCGGCTGGTGCTGGTCGGGTCGCTGGCGGTCTACGATCACCGCGCGCTGCCCGAGGGCGGCACGCTGGACGAAACCGCCTCGCTGGAACCGCGCCCGTGGCGGCGCGATGCCTATTGCCGCGCGAAACTGGCGCAGGAGGCGCTATGCCAGGAAGCGGCCAGGGCACAGGGCTTCGACCTGACGATCCTGCGGCCCGGTGCCATCTACGGGCCCGGGCGGGCCTGGAATGCCCATCTCGGCCCCGGGTTCGGGCCGGTGCTTCTGCGCCTGTCCGGCAAGGGCGAGGTCCCGCTCAGCCATGTCACCCACGCCGCCGAAGCTGCCGTGCGCGCGGCCGAGGCCCCGACCGAGGGCGTGACGGTCATCAATGTCGTGGACGACGCACTGCCCGATCGGGCGGCGTTCATCGCCGCCTTCCGCAAGAGCGGATGGCCTGGACTGGTGCTGCCACTGCCGTGGAAGCTGCTGCGCATGGTCTCGCCCCTGGCCCCAGCCTTCGCTCCGGGCCTGCTGCGGGCCGAGGTGCTAGCCGCCCGCGCGAAGCCCCTGCGCTATGCCAATGCCCGGCTGCACGCCCTGGGCTGGAAGCCCCGCATCGGCTTTGAAGAGGCCCTGGCCCAGGCGCTGGGGGACGGCGCATGACCGGCCCGATCGCCTACCTGACCGGCGAATACCCCCGCGCGACCGACACCTTCATCCAGCGCGAGGTGGCCGGGCTGCGGACGCTCGGGATCACGGTGCATACCTGCTCGGTGCGCCGCACCGGGCCCGAGCATCACGTGGGCCCCGAACAGCGCGACGAGGCCGCCCGCACCTTCAACGTGCTGCCCGCCGCGAAACAGCCCCTGCGGCTGCTGCGCGCCCATGTCAGCGCCGCCGCACGCGCGCCGGGGCGTTACCTGTCCGCCCTGCGGCTGGCCTGGCGGACCGCCGCGCCGGGCATCGCCGGCCATCTCTACAACCTGTTCTACTTCGCCGAGGCGGCGGTACTGGCCGAACACCTGCGCGATCATGGCGTCACCCAGCTGCACAACCATATCGCCAAGTCTTCCTGCACGCTGGCGATGCTGACCAGCGAGATGTCGGGCATCCCGTTCAGCTTCACCCTGCACGGGCCGGACATCTTCTTCGAGCCGCATCGCTGGCGGCTGGACGAAAAGATCGCCCGCGCCCGGTTCGTCGCCTGCATCAGCCATTTCTGCCGCTCGCAAGGCATGGCCTTTTCCGATCCGGCGCATTGGAACAAGATGCATATCGTGCATTGCGCGGTGGACCCGGCCCGCTACGCGCCCGCGCCCCGCCGGGGCAACAGGCTGACCTTCGTGGGAAGGCTGGCCGGGGTGAAGGGCGTTCCGGTGCTGTTCGACGCGATGGAGCGGCTGACGGCTGCGCACCCGGACCTGACCCTGACGCTGATCGGCGACGGGCCGGACCGCGCCGCGCTGGAGCGCCGCGCGCAGGCCGCGGGGCTGGCCGCGCGCATCACCTTCGCCGGCTACCAGGCCCAGGGCGCGGTGGCCACGGCCCTCGCCGAGACGGACATCTTCGTGCTGCCCAGCTTCGCCGAGGGCGTGCCGGTGGTGCTGATGGAGGCAATGGCCGCGCAATGCGCCGTGGTGGCGACACGCATCGCCGGCATTCCCGAACTCGTCGCCGACGGCGAGACCGGCCTGCTGGTGCCACCCGGCGATTCCGCGGCGCTTGCTGTCGCCATCGCCGCGCTGCTCGACGACCCGGCCCGCCGCGCCGCGATGGGCCGGGCGGCCCGCGCCACGGTGGCGGCCGAGTTCAGCCTGGCCCGGGAGCCCGCCCGGCTGGCCGCGCTGTTCCGGGCCTATGGCGCGGCGGGCAAGCCTGGGTCGCCACTCCCCCTGCGGCCCGAGCCCCTGGCATGAGCCTGGGGATCGTGCTCATCGGCCGCAACGAGGGCGCCAGGCTGCGCGCTTGCCTGGCCTCCGTGGCGGGTGTGGAAGCCAGGGTGATCTATGTGGACAGCGGCTCGTCCGATGACAGCGTGGCCGCTGCCCGCGCCGCCGGGGCGCAGGTGGTGGAACTGGACCCGCAGAACCCCTTCACCGCCGCCCGCGCCCGCAATGCAGGCTTCGAGGCGCTGCGCGCGGGCCGACTGCCCGCGATCGTCCAGTTTCTCGATGGGGATTGCACCCTGGTGCCGGGCTGGCTGGAGGCAGGGCAGGCCCGGCTGGCCGAGGCGCCCGACCTGGGGCTGGTGACCGGATGGCGCGAGGAGATCCACCCCGAGGCCAGTATCTACAACGCCCTGGCGGAGGTGGAATGGCACCGGCCCGCCGGGCCGATCACCGTCTGCGGCGGCGACATGATGGTGCGGGCCCGCGCCTTCGAGGCCGCAGGCGGGTTCGATCCCACGGTGATCGCGGCCGAGGATGACGAGTTCTGCCTGCGACTGGCCAAGACCGGCTGGCGGCTGGAACGCCTGCCGCTGCGGATGAGCCGACATGACGCCGACATGACCCGCTTTGCCCAGTGGTGGCGGAGGGCGGAACGCTCCGGCCACGGATTCGCTCAGGTCGGCGCATTGCACCCCGAGCATTTTCGCGCCGAGCGCCGGCGGGTGTGGTTCTACGGTCTGATCCTGCCGCTTGTGACGCTGGCCGGACTGGCGGGGTGGGTCTGGACTCACCCTGCGCACACCGCCTGGGCCGCACTTCCCCTGCTCGGAGTCGCCGCCTACGCCGCGTCCTTCCTGCGCACCGCGCGGGGCCAGCACCAGGGCGGGCTGCCCTGGCCGGACGCGCTTCATCATGCCGCCTACCTTACCCTGTCCAAATTCCCCAACCTGCTTGGGATGCTCCGCTATCACCTGCGCCGCGCCCGTGGGCGCGCCATGCGCATCATCGAGTACAAGTGAGGGCCTTTCCATGACCGACCCGATCCGAGCGGGCCTGATCGGCGCCGGATATATCGCCGGATGGCATGCCGATGCGATTCGCACCACACCGGGCGCGCAGCTCACCGCGATCTGCGACAGCTCGGCCAGTGCCGCGCAGGGGCTGGCCGAGGCGACCGGTGCGCGCGGCTTCAGCGATGCGGGCGAGATGCTCGCATCGGGGCTGTGCGACATCGTGCATATCCTGACCCCGCCAGACAGCCACCGCGACCTTGCCCTGCAAGTCTTGCAAGCCGGCCATCACGTTCTGGTGGAAAAGCCGGTGGCCACCTCCGCCGCCGAGACCGCCGAGATCGAGGCGGCCGCGCAAGCGGCCGGGCGGGTCTTCGCAGCGGGTCACAATTTCCTCGGGATGCCGGGCTACCTGCGGCTGCGCGAGGCGATGCGCGCGGGAACGCTGGGCCGGATCGACACCGCCGAGATCCGCTGGTGCTTCCCCTTCGCGCCGTTGCGCTCGGGGCCTTACGGGCTCTGGCCATTGCGCACGCCGGAAAACCTGCTGCTGGAACTGGGTCCGCATCTCTTCGCCTTCGCGGTGGACCTGTTCGGCCCGGTGGAGGTCTTGCAGATCGACCTTTCCCGCCCGGTGGAGCTGCCCGGAATGGGCCCCCGCCCGCAGGGCTGGCGCATCCTCGCGCGGGCCGGCGGCGTCGATGTCACGTTCCAGATCTCGCTGGTCGAGACCTGGGATGATCGCTCGGTCAGTTTGCGCGGCTCGTCGGGCATGGCACGGTTCGACTATGCCACCGACGCACTGGTGGTCCGGCGCGACAATGCCGCCGACCTGGTGCTGAACCCGCTGATCCGCGAGTTGTCGCCCGCCTGGAGCCATCTGCGCGAGGGCGCGGTGAACGCGGCGCGGCAGTTGTCCTCGCTGAACGCGAAATCGCCTTACGGCCTCAGCTTCCGCGGCACGCTCGCCGCGGTCTACGGGGCGATCCGCGCGGGCCAGCCGCTCGATGCGCGTTTCGCGGGCGCCACTGCGGTCACGGTGATGGAAGGACTCGACGCGGCGCTGGCCCGCGTCCCTCCCGCGTGGCAGCCCAAGGCCCCGAAAGTGGCCAGCCGCGGCCCGCGCCCGGATGTCCTGGTGATCGGCGGCACCGGCTTCATCGGGCGGCACCTGACCCGCGAACTGGTGGCGCGCGGGCACGATGTCCGCGTGGCCAGCCGGGGCCGTTCCGGGCCCTTCGCCGACTTGCCCGACCATGTGGAGACCGTGCCCGTCTCGCTGCGCGATGGCGAGAGCCTGCGCGCCGCCATGCGCGGCATCGATACGGTTGTGAACCTGGCCAAATCGCTGGACAAGACCTGGGAGGCCGCGCTGGAGAACGATGTCCGGGTGACCGAGCGGATCGCCGAGGCGGCGCTGGCGGCAGGGGTTCGCCGGCTGGTCTATACCGGCACCATCGCGTCTTACGACATGTCCGACCCGAAGGTGACGATCACCGAGGCGACGGGCTTTGCCGCCGACATGTCCGATCGCAATCTCTATGCCCGCTCCAAGGCGGAATGCGAAGGCCGCCTTCTTGCCCTGCATCGCGAGCGCGGCCTGCCGGTGACCATCGCGCGCCCGGGCATCGTGATCGGCCCGGGCGGACCTCTGCAGCACTGGGGGATCGGGCGATGGCACGGATCGGGCGCTGTGCGGGTCTGGGGCAACGGGCGCAACACCCTGCCCTTCGTGCTGATCGACGACGTGACCGAGGGGCTGATCCGCATGATGCAGGAGGACGCGGCGCTGGGCGACAGCTTCAACCTGGTGGGCGAGAGGATGATGTCCGCGCGCGACTATTTCGACGCGATCCAAGAGCGGCTGGGCGCGCGCATCCGCGTGGTGCCGGGGAACCTGACGGCCTTCTGGGCGGCCGACGCGGTGAAACACCAGCTCAAGTCGCGGGTGCTGAAACGGACCGGGCTGACCCGTCCTTCGCTGCGCGACTGGAAGAGCCGCGCGCATCTGTCACCTTTCGACAACGCTCATCCCAAGGCAGTTCTGGGCTGGCAACCCGAGGCCGATCGTGCGCGCTTCGTCGAGCGCGGGATCGTGCAGGCCGGGCTTTTCGGGATCTGAGCCGGGACGCGCCTCGCCAGTTCGGCCCTGGCGCAAAATCCCGCCAGAATTGACTTATTGTGGACAGATTTTTCCTGTTTTTCGATACAGGGACAGGACCTGAGCCGCCCGAAGGGAACGAAGCGGAAGATGACCAGAAGGCGCCCGCGCAAGACGGCCGCAACCCGGACTTTCCGGTGCCGGCCCACCTGCGCCGGCCAGCCGGAGGCCGCGGCATGACAAGGCGCGACGAGGGACAGGACGACATGAACCAGGAACACCGCTCGCTGCAGGATCTCGCGCGCTACGCCCGCAAGGGCGGTCCGCGCCGGGGCGTGCGCCACGGGCAGGCGCGCCCCATCCCCGAAGACACCGCGTGGTCGCTCCGCACCCCGCAGGAAACCGAAGCGCCGGCAGGCGCCGCTTCGCTGCCGCGCCACAGGACAAGCCCGATGCCGGACAGCCCGCCGCAAACGATCGAGGCGGCGCCCATGTCCTTGCCATGCGCCGAACCGGCAGCGCAGCGCGGGTCGGCGCCGGCACCGGCCCTGCGGCTGGACCCGGTGGCGCCGGACATGTGGTCCCTTCTGCGCGAAGAACCACTGGACGAACAGGCAATGGCCCGTAATCGCCTGATCTCCGCCGCCCGGACCGATCCGGCCCATGCGGCCTTCGAGGTGCTGCGGACCCGCCTGATGCAGGCGCTGTCCGAGCAGGGCTGGAGCCGGGTCGCCATCACCTCGCCGACCAAGGATTGCGGCAAGAGTTTCGTCGCCGCGAACCTGGCCTTGAGCTTTTCCCGGCACGAGACCGCCCGCACGTTGTTGATGGACATGGACCTGCGGAACCCGTCGCTGGCGCGGCTGCTCTCACTCCCCGCACCGGGCAGAATGAGCGACTTCCTCACCGGGCGGACCCAGACGCCGAGGCATTTCCTGCGGTTCGGGCCGAACCGGCTCAAGATCGGCGGCAATCTTGCGATGGGTCTCAACGACCAGGTCGAGACCTATGCCTCCGAGTTGCTTCAACTGCCCGCCACATCCGCGGCCCTCGGCAAGATGCACCGCGACCTCAGACCTGATGTGGTCCTGTTCGACCTGCCGCCGGCGCTTTATCACGATGACGTGCTGGCCTTCAGCCCGGAATATGACGGCGTGCTGCTGGTGGTGGGGGGCGGCATCACGCGGGCGGAGGAGATCCGGGAAGTCTCGCGACGGCTCAGCGATCATACCCCGCTTCTGGGCGTCGTGCTGAATCGCGCCGAGGGGCCGACGATCACCAATTACAGCTACTGAGCAGGATCAGGGCCGGGGCAGGTCCGGCAGTCGCTCGGCCATCGGCCGAAGCGACGGGATCACCGTCGCGCCGAGTTTGACCAGCAGCGGCACCCCGAGCACCGTCGCGACCGCCCCGCCCAGATTCGCCAGTGCGCGCCGCAGCCTTGCGCCGCGTGTGCGCACCGTGGGGATCGACACGACAGGGCGGATGTCGAGCTGACGTTCCAGTTGCGCGGCGGTACGGATGGCCGGATTCATCGCTTCCAGCAGATAGGCCGCCAGCAGCGCAACGAAAACGCTCACGACACCGCCGGCCAGGGCCAGCTTCTTGCGGCTGCTCGTCACCGGGTATTCGGACGGCAACGCGGTTTCCAGCACCTCGAAACGCTGGGATTTCTGCCGTTCTTCCAGGGTCGCGCCCATCTCGGCCTCGGCACGGCGACGGGTGACGACGGTGAACTGCTCCTGCAACTGGGTCATCTGACGATCGAGGGCCGACAGGTCGCGCTCGACCTGCGGGGCCTCGTCCAGAGCCTGCTCCAACTCCGCGATGCGCTGCGCCACAAGGGTGCGCTGGTCGACAAGCCGCGTCACCTGGCGGTCCAGGACCTCCTGCCGCTGGCGCGCGCCATTGGCTTCAAGTCCGATGAGCTGGCGTTCCAGCTCAAGCTCGGCCTCGCGCAGGTCGGACATCTGGCTGCGCAGGCTCGGCAGGGTCTCGGGCAAGGCATCCGCGTGGGTGCGCTTGAACTCGGCGATCCGCTCTTCCTGTGCGACGATCTCGCGGCTCAGCCGCTCTTCCTCGTCGAGGAAGAAGTCCAGCGTGGCCTGGGTGCGCAGTTCGATTCCCTCGCGGCTCTGCGCCAGAACGGTGCCCAGAAGGTCATTCGCCACCTCGGCGGCCTTTTCGGGATCGCCCAGGCGCACCGAGATGATCAGCCCGGAGGGTTCCTGCGAGAGAGGGCTCCAGTCCGGGGCGCCGTTGTCCATCTCGCGCAGGGTGATCGCTTCGCGCATCAGACCGACACGCTGCAGCATCCCGACATCCGAATCGCCCGAGAAAAGATCGAAGGTTTCGACCAGGCGCACCATGTTGTCGCGTGCCATCAGGCGCCGCTTTATGAGTTGCAGCTCGCGCGCGACATGGGATGGACCGGCCTCTCCGTCCGAACTGCGTTCGGACACCACCGGGCCGCGGATCTGCACCGCCGCGGAGGCCTCGTAGGCATGCGGCCGACTCAAGGCGATCCATACGGACAGGACACAGCCCGCCAGAGCGATGAGAACGATCACCCAGAACCGGCGCTTCGCCGCCGCAATCACTTCGCCAAGCGATTGAAAACCCGTCATGCCAGCACCCCCGACGACAGTCTTTCGCGATTCAGGACATGGCGAAAGACTGCGACATTGCGCGGCCCCCGCGCGGATCTATACAGCCACCGTCCCAGAAGCGCCATGTTTTCGCCGAAATTCAAGAGAAACACTCCGTTTCCGGACCTGCATGTCCCGCCGGCGGAAGAACCACTGCGGCCAGGATGAAGCCGCCGCCTTCCCGCATCTGTCCCTGCAGGCGCGCCCCCTCGCGGAACCGGCCCACCGCCTGACGGAACCGCGCCTCGAAGCGGCCCGCGCCCAGCGTCACCTCCACCGCGTCGAACCCGAGCAGCTGCGCGGTGACGGCATATTGCGCCTTGTAGAGCGCCTCCTTGGCGCAGAACAGCCTTGTGCCGGCCAGCGCATCCCCGCCCAGTGCGGCGCGCTCGGTGGCGCTCAGCACCGTGTCGAACAGGTCTTCGGACAGCGGGGTTGCAGGCTCCAGATCGACACCCAGCGCGGCGGCGCGGGCCTGCGGGGCGAGCACGGCAAGGGCCGCCGTCGCGCAATGCGACAGGCTACCGGCCAGGCCCGGCGGCCAGAGCGGCGCCCGGTCCGGGCCCATTGGAACCGCCCTGGCGGTCAGCCCCAGCTCGGCCATGGCCGCCCGTGCGGCGGCGCGGCCGGCTGCGAACTCGGACCTGCGGCGCGGCACCGCCCGGCGCAGGGCGCGCGCCTCTTCGGGAAAGGGAGGCGGCGGATC
>JBKHDP010000099.1:0-10759 GCA_046541255.1 Paracoccaceae bacterium
CCACCGGCCCCTCGACCAGCCGGAGGCCCAGCCGCTCGGCGGTTTCGCGGGCCAGCGCGGTGACGATGTCGCCCGGCCGCAATTCGAACACCACCCGGCCGCGCCCGCGCGCCTCGGCGATGGCCTCGGCCCCGATCACCCGGGGCACATGTTCGGGGCCGCCCGCGCCCGCCATCAGGAGGCCCGGCCCTCGACCGCCTCGATCGCGCGGGTGGCAGCCTCGACCGCGGTCTTCACCGAATTCTCGCTGCCCGAGATGAACAGCCGCCCGAACCGGCCCACCGCACGCACCTCGACGATGTCGACCTCGGCCGCCTTCTCGGCCTCGTTCGCGGCGATCGAGATGTAGGCGGCCGGGGCGCATTCCACGATCCCCAGCGTCTGGCCCGGCACCACCAGCGCGCCCTTGCGCCACTTGTTGAGCAACTGCGCCTGGTAGGGTTCCACGCTGGTGATGATCTGGGTCGAGGCGACCTGCGGCTTGAGCCGGTCGGCCAGCACCGCGCCGAGTTCGGAAAGGATGGCGTCGCGCGCGGCGGAGACCTCGGCATTCGAGGGCGAGCGCAGGATGAAGAAGCCGAATTCGCGCTCCACCAGCTGGGTTGTGGCCTCCACCGATGAGGCCTTCAGCGCCCGGTCAATCAACTGGAACACGCCGTTGCCCGGCGCCAGCTCGCCGATCAGCACCGTGTCGCCCGACAGCGGCACCGAGCCCTGCACCGTGGCCCCGTTATAGGCGGCGAATCTGGGTTGCAGGTTGTCGATCTGCATCAGCGCGCGGATGGTGATGTCGCTCATCGGGGGGTTCCTTGTCTGCGGGTCGGGGCGCGCTCGGCGCAATGGGCTGTCATGCGCCGTATTCCTCGTCGATGTCGCGCCAGGGACGGTTGGCATAGGCCACCCGCTTGATGTTGATCAGGTGCAGGGCCGTCACGTTGTCCGAGGTGATCGAGCCCGACCAGGTGCCGGTGCCCAGCATGAAGGACGGCTCCAGCCCGGTGGCATAGCCCGCCCCACCATGGATCGCCGGCACGTTCACCAGCACCCGTCCCGTGGGCACGGTCGCGAAACGGGCCACCACCTCGGGATCGTGGCTGTGGATCACCGCGGAATGCCCCCAGCCCTCGAACCGCGCGATGGATTGCGCCAGCTCGATCCCGTGCTCGGTGCTCCTGGCCTCGAGGAAGGCCAGCACCGGGTTCAGCTTTTCGGCGGTCAGCGGGCGGTGCCAGCCGATCTCGCTTTCCTCCGAGACGAGGCATTTCGTGCCCGGCGGCACCGAGAACCCGGCCAGTTCGGCCAGCACCTGCGGGCTTTGACCCACGCGCTCGGGATTCATCGCCTGGCGGCCGGTGAAGATCACCGTCGCCAGCCGGTCGGCCTCTGCGGGGGTGCAGAAATAGGCGCCCTTCAGCTTCAGCTCCAGCCGCATGTCGCGGGCGATCTCGGGGTCGGCGATGACCGCCTGTTCCGAGACGCAGGCGGTGCCGTAGTCGAAGCTCTTGGAGGCGACGATCATCTCGGCCACCTCGCCGAGATCCCGTTTCATCGACTTGTGCACGTAGCAGGGCACGTTGCCAGCCCCCACCGCCAGCGTGGGCTTGCCGCTGGAATAGGCCGCGCGCACCATGGCGGGCCCGCCCGTGGCCATCACCACCGAGGTGCGGCGGTGGCGCATCAGTTCCGCCGTGCCCTGAATCGTCACCGTGTCGAGGCACTGGATCAGGTTCTTCGGTGCGCCCAGCTGCTCGGCCGCGCGGGCCATGATGCGCACCACCTCGTTGCCGGTCTTCACCCCGCGCGGATGCGGCGCGCAAACGATGGCGTTGCCCGCCTTCACCGCGCTCAGCACCTTGAAGATCACCGTGGAGGCCGGGTTGGTGACGGGGATCAGCGCGGCCACGACGCCCATCGGCTCGCCGAAGGCCGCGACCCTGGTGGCATCGTCGCGCCACAGCAGTCCCAGCGTGGTGATGTCGCGCAGCCAGTCCGCCGTGCCACGCGCGTTCATGAGATCCTTCACGCGCTTGTGGGCAGCGTTGCCGTAGCAGGTTTCCGCCACAGCCATCTGGGCCAGCCGTTCGGCCTCGGGCTCGATCGCGGCGGCCATCGCCTCGACGATCGCATCCACCTGCGCCGGGTCGGTGCCCAGGAAGGCGCGATAGGCGTCGAAGGCGGCATCGGCGGCGCGGCGGGCGGCGGCGATGGATCTGAGGTCTGCATCCATCAGCGAACTCCGGTCATCAGGGCATCGAAGGCGCGGCGGGCGCTGTCCACTGTCTCGGCGGTGATGCCGATGGCGTCGAGCCGGCGCCCGGCGGCGGCGAGATCCGCGCCCAGCACGGCCTCGGCCAGGCGGATCAGGCCCTGCGTCACCGGCACCGGGGTTCCGGCGAGCGAAGCCGCCGAGACCAGTGGCGCCAGCGAGGCGATCACCCCGTCGCGGACCAGTGCCCGCGCGGCGGCGCGATCGGGCACCGGGCGGCTGCCGGCCCCGCGCTCGGCACCGGCGAAGGTGGCGATCCAGGCGTCGGTGTCGGGCAGGTCCCGCACGCCGAAGGCGGCGGCCACGTTGCGACGCTCTTCCGCCAGGGCCTCGATCACCCGGCGCTGATCCGGCCCGATCAGGGCCGCGAAGGTGGCGTTCTCGGCCAGCGGCACACCGCCCATGGGAATCTCGGCCCCCGCCTGTGCCAGCCCGGCACCGCCCATCATCAGCGCGGGCAATTCCACCGCGCCCGACAGGTCGGCAAAGCCCGACGCCAGCACGGATTCGGCCCCGTCGAGGTTGGGCAGAACCGGGGCCAGCGCCTGCAGCACATGCGCGCGGCCGCGGGGCAGGGTGGCCGCCATCATCGGCCCGGCCTCGGACAGGGTCAGCACGCTGCCCTCCGCCGCGATCCAGTAGGGCAGTCCCAGCGCCTCGACCAGCGTCACATCGGCGGCGCAGCCACCGATCCGCAGCATCCAGGCGACTTCGACCGCGCCCAGCGAGCGGCCCGGCGCCAGCACCAGAACCTGGCCGTCGGACAGGTGTTCGGCCAGCACCATCGCGTAGGTGCGCTGCTTGTGCACCGGCCCGGTGAGGAAGATCGCCTGCGCCCCGCTGACCGCGGCGTCGAGCTCGGCGGTCAGCCGCACCGCCGGGCCGTCCCGGTCGACATGATAGCTGCCCACCGGGCCCGCGCCGCGCAGCGCGATGCCCGATCCCTGCCGGAGCGCCGCCAGTTCCGACCCGTAGGCCGAGAACAGCGTGACCTCGGCCCCCTCGGCCAGACAGAGCGCAGCCAGCAGGCGCGCATCCGCGCCGCCGCCCAGCACCGCGAAACGGGTGAAGGGCGCGGCCCGCTGCGGGTCTGCCCTGCGCAGGCTCTGGGCCGCCCGGGTGAAGTCCTCGAATCCGGCAGACATCGCCGCCACCTCCCTCGATCGTGTGGATCAGATCAGGCGGTGGAGCCGGGGCCGAGCGCGTCGAGCAGCGCCTGGATCTCGTCATGCGGACGCGCGATGACATGCACCGAGACGACCTCGCCGACCTTGTTGGCCGCGGTTGCGCCCGCGTCGGTGGCGGCCTTCACCGCGCCGACCTCGCCCTGCACCAGCGTGGTGACAAGGCCGCCGCCGGCCTTGGTCTGGCCGATGATGGTGACGCTTGCGGCCTTGACCATCGCGTCGGCCGCCTCGATCGCGGCCACCAGGCCACGGGTCTCGATCATGCCCAGGGCGCCTTGGCCTGTTGCGGGTTTCGCCATTTCCGTTCCTCCGGTTGTCAGGTGAATTGCGTCAGCCCAGGCTGATGCGCTCGACGATGGCGATCACCGCCAGGTCGATCGGGCTGGTCGCCAGGCCCGCCGGCATCCGTGCCGCCGAACCCGAAGCGAGGATCACGTCGTCGCCAACGCCCGCGCCGCAGGTATCCACGGCGACCTGCGCCGGGGTGACGACCTTGCCGCGGCCGTCCATGATGTCGGCGATCAGCAAGGTGGCGCCCACCAGGCGCTCGTTCTTCGCCGTGGCGGTAACGGTGCCGGTGACGCGCGCAAGCTGCATCAGAACGTCCTGAGATAGCGGTCGCGCTCGACCTCGGTGATCTGGTTGGCGAAGAAGCCGAGTTCGCGCTCCGCCTGCTGGCAGATCAGCTCCCATTGCAACTCGCCCAGCGTGTTCTTCAGCCAGTCCGATCCGCGCGCCAGCGCGATCGCGGTGCCGAGATCCGTCGGGATCGGCTCGCAATCCGCGGCCTCGTAGCCATTGCCCAGCGTCGCCACGGCCGGTTCCAGCCCCTGTTCGATCCCGTCGAGACCGGCCGCGATCTCGGCGGCCATCAGCAGATAGGGGTTGGCATCCGCGCCGGCGTCGCGTTTTTCCACCCGCACCGCGCTGTCCGAGCCCTCGATCACCCGCAGCCCCACGGTGCGGTTGTCATAGCCCCAGGAGGTGTTGATCGGGCAGAAGGTATAGGGCTGGCGCCGGCGATAGCCGTTGACCGTGCCCGAGGCGCAGATCGACATTTCGCACATGCGCCTCTGCAGCCCGGCCACGAAGCCGCGCCCGGTCGCGGACAGCTTGCCGTTCTCCGCGAAGGCGTTCCGGCCGTCCTTCCAGAAGGAGTAATGGGTGTGAAAGCCGTTGCCGGATTCCTCGAGGAACGGTTTGGGCATGAAGGTGGCCAGGTAGCCATGGGCACAGGCCAGCTGCTTGACCAGCGACTTGAACAGGACCACCCGGTCGGCGGCCTCCAGCGCCTCGCCGTAGCGGATGTTCACCTCGACCTGGCCCGGCGCGTATTCCGGGTTGGACTGCTCGATGGGCACGCCGCAAGCGTCGATCTGGCTGCGGATCGGCCCGAGCACGTGTTCCATCTCGGCCGCGCGCGACAGCCCGTAGACGTCGATGCCGCGGTCGCGCGGAAGGCCGGTTTCGGGATCGAGCAGGTAGAATTCCAGCTCGGCTCCCACATTCACTGTAAAGCCCATTTCCGCCGCGCGTTCGATCTGGCGCACCAGCGCGTTGCGCGGGTCGATCGGCACCGGCTTGTGGTCGGTGCCTTCGGCCCGGCCGAAGCTGATGGCGACCCCGGGCTCCCAGGGCACCGGCACCGGCTTCGTCATCGGGAACAGGTGCATGTCCGGGTAGCCGGTGTCGAAATTGGCATAAGGCGTGTCCCAGACATCGCAGGTCATGTCGATGGCGAACATCGCCACCGACAGGGCGTTTCCGTTGCTGCAGATCGTGTCCCAGTGGCCTGCGGGGATACGCTTGCCGCGCATGATTCCGTTGACGTCGCCAACCCCGAGAATGACGGTATGAGTTCCGTCCGGGAGAGAAAAATCCATCTCCGCCACGCCGCGCTCCCTGTTCTTTTGCGTTGTTTTTGCGTGTATCCTGTATACAGTATTCACACGCTTCCTGATCTGACAAGGAAAATTTGTCGCATGGCGCAAAATTCGATAATCGTGGTTGGAGGCGGAATCGTTGGTGTCATGACGGCGCTCACCCTGCAGCGACGGGGCGAAGCGGTGACGCTGATCGACCGCTGGGAACCGGGCCATCCGCGCGCCTCGTCATCGGATTACAATCGGGTGATCCGGGCGATCTCGGGGCGGGACGAATTCTATACCCGCTGGGCGCGCGAAAGCCGGCTGCGCTGGCTGGAACTGCAGGCCGAGACCGGCCTCAACCTGATGTACGAATGCGGCGCGCTGATCCTGGCCACGGAAGGGCATTGCGACTGGGAGGACGCCACCAGCGAGACCTTCGACCGGGTCGGCGTGCCCTATTACAGGTTCGACCGCCGCGAGGTCGAACTCCGCTTTCCCCAGTTCCGGGTGGATGACATCGCCTATGCGCTGTTCGAGCCCGAGGCCGGCATGCTGATGGCGCATCGCTGCGTGCTTGCCGGGCTCGACCTGTTCCGCAGGGCCGGCGGCACGGTGCGGCGGGGGCGGGTGACCACGGACGCCTCGGAACGCCCGATGCTGGACGGCGTCCCGCTGGAGGCCGACCTGATCGTGATCGCCAGCGGCCCCTGGATGGCCGAGATGTTTCCCCGCACGATCAAGCCGATCTCGAACATCGTGGGCGTCAACGTGCTCTACACCTCGACGCCCGATGGCTCGGAAGCCTTCGACATGAGCCAGATGCCCTGCTGGATCGACCACGGGCAGGGCTCGTTCGGGTTGCCTTCCGCCGAGGGCACGGGCGTGAAGGCGGCGGTGGTGATCCCCGACACGATCGATCTCGACAATGACGAACGGCTGGTCCGGCGCGAGACGCTGGCGCGGACGCGCAGCTATATCCACCACCGGCTGCCGGGGCTGGAGGGGCAGCGTGTCGTCGATTCCAAGTTCAACCAGGTGATCCTGACGCCGGATACCCATTTCGTTCTGGACTGGCACCCGGAACACGCCAACGTGCTGTTCGCCGGCGGCTGCTCGGGGCACCTGTTCAAGCACGCGCCGGTCTTCGCGGATTATGCCGCGGGGGTGGGGCTGCGGGATTTCGGCACGCCGGACCGCTTCAAGGTTGCCGGGCGGCGCAAGCTGAGCCCGCGGGAAAGCCCCTCGGGCCGGTGAGGGCCGGGCTCAGCGCAGCGCGGCCAGCGCGGCGCAGCCCGCCAGTGCCGAATAATCGTCCTCGATCGACTGCAGGCGAAAACTGTCCATCATGGCGCGCATCGCGCCCCGGTCGCGGAAGCGCGCGGCGAACTCCGTCTCCGGCAGCAGGGGCGCGATGGCGCGGGCCAGCCCGCCCGACAGCGCGATCCCGCCATGCGGGAGGCAGGCCAATGCGAGATCTCCGGTGGCAAGGCCCAGATAGCGGGCGAAAAGACCCAGCGCCGCCCGCGCCTCGGGCTCTGCCGCAAGGGCCGCGGCGAGGATCGCCTCGGGCGGGCGCCGCGCCCCGCCCGAGAGCCTGTACAGCCGCGCGAGCCCTTGGCCCGACAGCGCATCCTCGACCCGCGGATAGCCTGTTTCGGCCGCGATGGCCGCGCGCATCCCGATCTCGGCGTCATCCAGCGCGGGCAGAAGTCCCTGGCCGGATTCCGCCGCCAGCACCGTCCCCGAGGGCAGCGCCACCGCGCTGTTGAAGCCGGTGCCGATGCCGATCACCAGCCGGGGCTCGGCCGGGTCCGGCGACGCGCCCGGCAGCACCGGGCGCAGCGCATCGGCGACGAGGTAGGGCAGGGCCATGGCCTGCGCCGCCAGATCGTTCACGATGCGGCAGGGCGCGCCGTCCAGCCGCCGCGACAGCGCCTCGGCGTCCAGGTCCCAGGCCCGGTTGCCCATCCGCACCCGGCCGCCGCGCACCGGTCCCGCCACCGCCAGACAGGCCGTCGACACCGCGCGCCCGTCCAGCCAGCCGGCGAGCATCTCCAGCGGGTCGTCGAAGCTTGCAATCTCCAGCCGGGCCATGCTGCCCTGGATCAGCCGCACGCCCCGCGCCAGCGCCAGCCGTGCATGGGTGCCGCCAATATCGGCCACCAGCGCAGGCGGCGGCGTGGCGGCGCTCATTCGGGCGTGTAGGTCAGTTCCAGCGGGCGGGTGGCGATCACCCGGTCCCCCTGGCCGATGACATAGCGCAACTCGTAAGCGCCGGGCCCCTCGGGCAGGCGCATCACCATGGGCGAATCCTCGGTTGTACGAATGGTTTCGCGCGCGCGGTCTTCGCCTTGCTTGACCAGCGCGATGTAATCGCCCTTGAAATCGGGACCTTCCCAGTCCAGCGCCAGCACGCCGCCTGCGGGCGCGCTGTCCTCGGCGCGGATCGTGGCATCGACCTCCCGGGCGGAGATCGGCGCGCGGGCCAGCACGGTATCGCTGCTGCCGCTGGCCTGGGCGACGTAGCGGATCTCGTATTCGCCCGGCTCGGATGGAAGGTGCAGCAGCAGCGGCGTTCCCTCGCGCGTGTAGGTGAAGTTGACATATCGGTTCGGGGGCTGGTCGGGCCGGGCGACCGAGACATAGTCGCGATCATAGCCCGGGCCTTCCCAGCGCACCACCACATGGGCGCCCGCACGAGCCTGATCGGGCGCGGAAATGCGTGCCTCGATATCCACGACTTCCAGCGTCCGGGCTGCCAGCACCTTGTCATCCTGCTGCATGACATAGCGCAGCTCGTAGCGGCCCGGCTCCAGCGGCACGCCGATGCCCAGCGGGCTGCCCTCGCGCGTGTAGGTGTAGCTTTCATAGCCGTCATCCTCGGGCCGGGCGATGGCGATGTAATCCCGCTCATAGTCGGGGCCGTCCCAGCCGACCTGCAGCGTTTCGCCGGCGGCAGCCTGGGCGGGCGCGTCGAGGCTGGCCTCCAGCGGCTGCACGGTGATCGGCTGTTCGGCAAGGACGGTGTCATCCTGCTGCATCACGTAGCGGATCACGTAATCGCCGGGCTCGGCGGGCATCCGCAGCGGGCCGGGGCTGCCCTCGCGGGTGTAGACATAGTTCACATAGCCGCTCTCATCCGGTGTCGCGACACTGAGGTAGTCGCGATCGTAATCCGGGCCGGTCCAGCCCACCGGCAGGGTCTCGCCCGCCATCGCGGTTTCGGGGATGTCGAGCGTGGCCTCCACCGGGGTCACCTCGATCTCGTGCCGCGCGATCACCGTGTCGTCCTGCTGCATCACGTAGCGGATCTCGTAGGTGCCGGGTTCGGGCGGCAGGCGCAACGGGGCGGGATCGCCCTCGCGGGTATAGACATAGTTCACATAGCCGCTCTCATCCGGCCTTGAGACGCTGAGGTAGTCGCGATCGTAATCCGGGCCGGTCCAGCCGGTCTCGATCACGGCGCCCGCCGGGGCGCTGTCGGGGGCATCCAGCGTGGCCTCGACAGGCGTCGCCTCGATCGGCCGTGTGGCCAGGACGCGGTCCCGTTCGTTGTCGAAATACCGCAGCTCGTAGCGGCCAGGCTCGGCGGGGATCTGCAGGTCCAGCGGGCTGCCTTCATCCGTATAGGTGTAGTTCACGTAACCGCTTTCGTCCGGGCGCGCGACTGCCACGTAATCGCGCGCGCCGTCGGGCCCCTCCCAGGTCACGGGAATCGTCGCGCCTGCAGGCACCGTATCCGCGGCCTCCAGCCTGGCCTCGGGCAGCGGCGCGGGCAGGGTGAGCGTCACCGTCATCTCCGTGCCTTCGGCGGTGAAATCGGCCTCGGCGCTGGCCTCGTCCTCGGGGCGCAATACCCGCGCGGTATAGTCGCCCGGCGCGAAATCCGCGGTCACGCTGGCGCCGCGCTGGAAATCGATCACGCGCGTCTCGCCGTCGCCCGCGTTCCAGATCAGCGGCGCTTCGATGGGCGGTCCGTCCTCGCCGGCCAGGGCGCGGAAGGTCACGGTGACGGGAGCGGCCTCCTCGGCCACATCTGCCAGCGCCTCGCCCAGTTCCGCGGCATTGGCGGCGGTGAGGAACCGGCCGCCGGTCTCTTCCGCCAGGCATTGCAGCTGCGCGCCGGCCTCGGCGTCATCCTCGATGTCGAAGCCGATCACATGGGCGGTGAAATCCACTCCGGCCGCCTCCAGCGCGCGCCCCACGGCGCAGGGATCGGCATCGCAGGTCTCGCGCCCGTCGGACACCAGGATCACCGTGGCGGGCACGTCCTCGTAGCGCAGCGCCTCGGCAGCGGCCAGCACCGCGTCCGACAGCGGCGTCCGGCCGCGCGGGGTGATTTCCCCGACCGCCTCGGCGATGGCCGCGCGCGTGCCCGCGCCGGGCGCAACCAGGGTCTCGATGTCGCCGCAATCGCCCTCGCGGCGATGGCCATAGGCGGTCAGGCCCAGTTCCTGCGTCTCGGGCAACGTGTCCAGCAGCGCGTTCACCGCCTCCTGCGCGATGGTGATCTTCGCCGTGCCCTCGATCTGGCCCCACATGGAGCCGGACCCGTCGAGCACGAGGATGGTGCGCGGGCGCTCCTGTTGCTGCGCCTGGGCGAGGCCGGGCAGCAGGCAAAGACATGCGAGAAGTGAAAGAAAGGGGCGCGGCATGGAAATTCCTCCCTGGAACGATTGGCCGAAGAGTGCCGCAGAGCCGGGCAGGGGTTCAACGGAAATTCCCGACTTCTCCGCACCCTGCTGCAGGTTCACTTTATGTTCACTTTTTTCGGTTGGCGAAACGCCCCGCCTCCACTATCTGTGAAGCTGTTGCACCGGGGGCATCCATGGCCGAGTTGAAGACGATCGAGGTGCGCGGCGCGCGCGAGCACAACCTCAAATCCATCGACGTGGACATTCCGCGCGACAGGCTGGTGGTCATCACCGGCCTGTCGGGGTCGGGCAAGTCCAGTCTCGCCTTCGACACGATCTATGCCGAGGGCCAGCGCCGCTACG
Source organism: Paracoccaceae bacterium (assembly GCA_046541255.1). Lineage (GTDB taxonomy): Bacteria > Pseudomonadota > Alphaproteobacteria > Rhodobacterales > Rhodobacteraceae > Rhodosalinus. The sequence continues at coordinate 10,319 of JBKHDP010000099.1, forward strand.
TTGAATCGCTCTCGGCCTATGCCCGGCAGTTCCTCGACATGATGGAAAAGCCCGATGTCGATCATATCGCGGGGCTTTCGCCCGCGATCTCCATCGAGCAGAAGACCACCAGCAAGAACCCGCGCTCGACCGTCGGCACGGTGACCGAGATCTACGACTACCTGCGGCTGCTTTTCGCGCGGGCCGGCACGCCCTACAGCCCGGCCACCGGCCAGCCCATCGAGGCGCAGCAGGTGCAGGACATGGTGGACCGGGTGATGGCGATGGAGGACGGCACCCGCGCCTACCTGCTGGCCCCGATCGTGCGCGACCGCAAGGGCGAATACCGCAAGGAATTCCTGGAGCTGCGCAAGCAGGGCTTCCAGCGGGTCAAGGTGGATGGCGCCTTCCACGAGCTGGACGATCCGCCCACGCTCGACAAGAAGTTCCGCCACGACATCG
>JBKHDP010000100.1:0-10719 GCA_046541255.1 Paracoccaceae bacterium
ACACTCCGCCAGCCTTCGCCGCACCCCCGGACCAGCCTGCTGCCCCCGAGGACGGGGCCGAGGCGCCCGCGACCGACGAATCCGACGGCCCCGGCATCAGCCGATCCATGGGCGGCATTGACACGATCGCCCCCGAGGTCGCCACCAACCGCCTGCCCACCGTGGGCGCGCCGGCCCCGGGCGAGACCGGGGCAGAGGCCGAAGACCCGGTCTCGGACCCGCGCGCGGAAACGGAGGAACCGCCGCTTCGCCGCTTTGCCGCCCCGTTCGACGCCCCCGAGGACCGGCCTCTGATGGCGGTGATCCTGCTCGATGACGGGCCCGGCGGGCTCGGCCCCGAGGCCCTGCAGGGCCTGGGCTTCCCGGTCAGCGTGGCGGTGGATGCCCAGGCTCCCGGCGCGCGCGAGACGATGCAGGCCTATCGCGCCCAGGGGCGCGAAGTGCTGGCCATGGGCGCGCTGCCCGAGGACGCCCGGCCGCAGGATGCCGAGGTCGCGCTCGCGGCCTGGTTCGACGCGGTGCCCGAGGCGGTCGCGTTGATGGAACGCGGCGAGGGCTTGCTGCAGCCCGGCCGGGAGATCTCGGAGCAGCTGGCAGACTATCTTGCGGATAGCGGGCATGGGCTGGTGCTCTTCCCGCAGGGGCTCGATACCGGAGTGGCACTGGCCGGGCGCGCGGGCGTGCCCGCCGCGACCGTGTTCCGCGATTTCGACGGCGCCGGGCAGGATGCCCGCGCCATCCGCCGCTTCCTCGACAACGCGGCTTTCCGCGCGCGCCAGGAAGGCGCGGTCATCATGGTCGGGCGTCTGCGCGCCGAGACCCTGTCGGCCCTGACCTTCTGGGCGTTGCAGGATCGCGCCGAAAGCGTCGCGCTCGCACCGGTCTCTTCCATCCTCAAGACCGTGCGCTAGACCCTTCTTCTTGGGACAAATATCCCGGGGGAGCGGGCCGCAGGCCCGCGGGGGCGGAGCCCCCTTGCGACCCTGCAGTGCAAGGGCGGCTCGCGCGTCGGCGCGCCCGCCTCGCGCCCCCGGACGGGGTCAGGCGTTGCCCGGACCGGCGAAGCGGGCGGCCTCCTCGGCGGCCTTCCGGATGGCGCGGGACTTGTTGACAGTCTCCTGCCACTCGGCCTCGGGGTCGCTGTCCTGCACCACGCCGCCGCCGGCCTGGATGTAGAGCTTGCCATCCTTGACGATCGCGGTGCGCAGCGCGATGCACATGTCCATGTCGCCGCCGGCGCTGAAATAGCCCACCCCTCCGGCATAGAGCCCGCGCTTTTCGGGCTCCAGCTCGTCGATGATCTCCATCGCCCGCACCTTGGGCGCGCCCGAGACGGTGCCGGCCGGCAGCCCGGCCAGCAGCGCCGAGAGCGCGTCGTGATCCTCCGACAGCTCGCCCACCACGTTCGAGACGATATGCATGACGTGGCTGTAGCGTTCGATCACATAGGTCTCGGTCGGCCGCACGGTGCCGATCCTGGCCACCCGCCCCACATCGTTGCGGCCCAGGTCGAGCAGCATCAGGTGCTCGGCGCGTTCCTTCTCGTCGGCGAGCAGGTCGGCCTCCAGAGCGCGGTCCTCGGCGGCGTCGGCGCCGCGCGGCCGGGTGCCGGCGACGGGCCGGATCGTGACCTCGCGGTCGAACACCCGCACCAGGATCTCGGGGCTGGCGCCGACCACCTGGAACGGGCCGAAATCGAAATAGAACATGAAGGGCGAGGGGTTGGTGCGGCGCAGGCTGCGGTAGAGCGCGAAGGGCGGCAGCGGAAAATCCTGCGTCCAGCGCTGGCTGGGCACCACCTGGAAGATGTCGCCCGCGCGGATATAGGCCTTGGCCTTCTCCACCGCGGCCAGGTAATCGGGCTTCGAGACGTTCGACACCGGCTCCGAGAGCGCCGCCGCCTCGCCCATCGTGCGGCCGGCCTGGGGAAGGGCGCGTTCGAGATCGCGCACCGCGTCCATCACCCGCTCGGCCGCCTGCGCATAGGCGGCCCGCGCCGACAGCCCCTCGCTCACCCAGGCGGGCGAGACCACCGTCACCTCGCCCTTCACCCCGTCCAGCACCGCCACGACCGAGGGCCGCAGCAGCACCGCGTCGGGCAGGCCCAGCGGATCGGGATTGAGGTTCGGCAGATGCTCCACCAGGCGGATCATGTCGTAGCCAAGGTAGCCGAACAGACCCGCCGCCGATTGCGGCAGATCCTCGGGCAGGTCGATCCGGCCTTCCGCGATCAAAGCGCGCAGGTTTTCGAGCGGCGGGCCCGGCTGCGCCTCGAAGGCGGCCGGGTCGTAGCGCGCGGCGCGGTTGATGCGGCTGGTGGTGCCGTGGCACTGCCAGACGATGTCGGGCTTCATGCCAATGATCGAATAGCGCCCCCGCACCTCGCCGCCGGTCACCGATTCCAGCATGAAACTGTCGCGCGCCGCGCCGGTCAGCTTGAGCATCAGCGACACCGGCGTGTCGAGATCCGCCGCCAGCCGCGCCGAAACCACCTGGTTGCGCCCCGACCTGTAGCCCTCTTCGAAGGCGGCGAAACCGGGTGTGAGCTGCATCGCCATGAAACGGGTCTCCGGGTCTACTGGAACGAGGCGTGCACCGCGTCGATCGCCTGCTGGTCGATCTCGATCCCGCCGCGGGCCTGGATGTCGCGGGCGTAGATCTCGAACAGATCCTGCGCGATGCCGTTGGCGGCCTGATCGACGATGCGGGCGCGCAGCGCGGTGATGTCCTCGCTGTCCGTGTCCGGCGGCAGGATCTCGTCCAGCCGCAGGATCGCTACCCCGTCACCGTCGGAGACCTGGCGCACTTCGCCGCTGCGCATCTCGAAGGCGGTCTCGACAAGCCCCTCGGGCGCGTCCGGCAGGAAGCCGCTGCGCAGAACGCCTTCCGCCTCGATGGGATCGAGCCCGAGCGCGTCGAAATTGCGGCCCTCCGACAGCTGCGGGATCAGCTCTTCGGCGCGGGCGCTCAGCCGGTCCCGAAGCTCGTTCTGCCGCCAGGCCCGGGCGACCTCGTCCTCCACCTCGTCGAAGGGCCTGGTTTCGGGCGGGCGGATCTCGTCGAGCCGCAGCGCGAAGATCCCGCCATCGTCCAGTTGCAGGATTTCCGGGTAGTCGTCCTGCTCGACTTCGCGCGCAGCCTCGCGGAACGCCTCGTAGGCGGCAATCTCGTCGGTCATGCCGGAATGCCAGCCGATCGTGTCCAGCCGCATTTCGGTATCCTCGGCCAGCTCCTCGAGCGTGGCGCCGCCGGCCAGCATGTCGTCGAAGCTCTCGGCCTGGGTCTCGATCACCCGGCGGGCGCGGTCGGCGGCCAGTTCGGCGCGCAGCTCGTCGCGCACCTCGTCGAACGGGGTGGAGCGCGCGGCGAGGATCGTGTTCACGCGAAACAGCGCCGGGCCAACGCCCGAGGGCAGCGGGCCCACAACCTCGCCCTCGTCGGCGGCGAACACGCCGTCGGCCGCGTCGTCAAGATCGTCGCGGGTGACATCGCCCATGTCGACATCCGCGAGTTCCAGACCCCGATCCTCGACCAGGTCCTCGAAATCGGTTTCACCGGCTTCGATCCGCGCCAGCGCCTCCTCGGCGGTGGCCTCCTCGGAGAACACCAGCCGTTCCACCAGGCGGCGTTCGGGCTGATCGTAGCGATCGGCACGGTCTTCGTAGAGGGCGCGCAGCGCTTCCTCGTCCACCTCGACGGTGTCGAGAATCATGTCCGGTGTCAGCCAGGCATAGGTGATCTGCCGGGTCTCGGGCCGGGTGAACAGGTCGCCATTCTCTTCGTGGAAGGCGCGCAGCTCGGCCTCGTCGGGCTCGGGCAGGGGCTCGTCCAGAGCGGCGCGGTCCAGCCGGGCCCAGGTCAGGCGGCGCTGCTCGCCCACGAAGCCCAGAAGCGTCTCGGTGAAGGCGTCCGGGACCGGGGTGCCCGACAGGATCGCGCCTTGCAGCACCCTGCGGGCTGTCTCGTCGCGCAGATCGGCCTCGAACTGCGCCTCGGTCAGCCCGTTGTTCTCCAGCGCGAAGCGATAGGCTTCGCGGTCGAAGCTGCCATCGGCGCCCTGAAAGGCCGAGATGTCGCGCAACTGCTGGGCCAGCGTGGCATCGCCCACCGAAAGGCCCAGCCGCCCGGCCTCGTGATCCAGCGCGGCGGTGGTCACCAGCGTCGAGAGCACTTCGCGGTCCAGCCCCGCTTCGAGCGCTGCCCGGAAGCTCATCGGTTCGCCGGTCTCGGCCTGGATTGCGCGCATCTCGTTCTGCAGGGCGCGGGAGTAATCGTCCACCGAGATCGGCTCGTCGCCGACCGACCCGATCGTGCGGACATTGCCGGTCAGGTTGGTGGCGCCGAACCCGGCCAGGCCCACGAAGAGAAGGCCCATCAGGATCCAGACCAGGGTTTTCGAAATGCTGCTGCGCGCTGCCATGCAAGCCCCCTTGAGGATTGGCTGTCGGGCCGTTCCTATCGGGCGGCGGCGGGCTGGGCAAGCGCGAAGGGCAGGGCCTCCAGGCGCCGGAACAGCGCCCCGATCCCGGCGCGGTCCAGATTGGCGAAGGCGAGGCGCAGCTGGCGCGTGCCGGCGGGATCGTTCTCGGGCGTGAACATGGTGCCGGGAAGGGCGAGGATGCCCGCCTCGCGCACCATCTGGCGGCAGAGCGCGTCCGAGGACTGCGCGAAGGGATGTTCGAGATAGGCGAAATAGGCGCCCAGCCCCATCAGCCGCCAGCCCTGCGCGGCCAGCGGTGGAAAACCTTCGGCGATGGCGGCGCGGCGGTCGAGGATCTCGTCCCGTTCTCCGGCCAGCCAGCCGGACAGGTTCCGCATCCCCCAGAGCGCGGCGCGCTGGCCCAGCTGCGGCGCGCAAATCGCTACCGTGTCGAGAAATTTCTCGATCTCCGCCAGTTGCGCGGTGCCGGCCACGATGGCGCCGGTGCGGTGCCCGGTCAGCCGATAGGCCTTGGAGAAGGAATAGAGATGCACCAGCGTCCGCTCCCATCCGGGCTCAGCGAAGAGATCATGCGGCGCGCCCAGGCGGGCGTCGAAATCGCGATAGGTCTCGTCGAGGATCAGCGCGATGCCCTGTGCCCGGGCAATTTCGAAAAACGCGCGGACCAGCGCGGCGGGATATTCCACGCCGCCCGGATTGTTGGGCGTGACCAGCACGATGGCGCGCGTGCGCGGGCCGATCAGGGCGCGCGCCGCCTCGGGATCGGGAAGCAGATCGGGGCCCGTGGGCAGGACCTGCGTGGTCACGCCCGCCATGTCCAGCCACATCTTGTGATTGAAATACCAGGGCGTCGGCAGGATCACCCCGTCGCCCTCGCCGGTCAGCGCGGCGATGGCCGCCGCGAAGGCCTGGTTGCACCCCGCGGTGATCGCCACCTGGCCGGGTGCGACCGTCCCGCCATAGGCGGCCGACCATTGCGCCGCGATCTCGGCGCGCAGCTCGGGCAGGCCCAGGACCGGGCCGTAGAGATGGGTCTCGGGCTGCTCCATCACCGCCTCGGCCATGGCACGGCGCAGCGCCTCGGGCGGCGGATCGACAGGCGCGGCCTGGCTCACGTTGATCAGCGGCCGGTCGGGCGGAAAATCGACACCGTCGAGCCAGCGGCGCGCCTCCATCACCGGAGGCGCGAAGGTCGCCGCGGTGCGGGTCATGCGGATGTGCCGGACGCGGCGGCCTCAATCGGTGCCACGATAGGGTTCCACATATTGAAGCGCCATGTCCCAGGGAAAGAAGATCCAGGTGTCCTGGCTCACTTCGGTGACGAAGGTATCCACCTGATTGCGGCCCATCGGCTTGGCATAGACGGTGGCGACATGCGCCTTGGGCATCTGCGCCCGCACGACTTCCAGCGTGCGGCCGGTATCGACCAGGTCATCCACGATCAGCACGCCGGTGCCATCGCCCACCAGCGCCATGTCGGGCGCCTTGATGATGCGTGGCGGCGATTGGGTCTGATGGTTGTAGGACTTGACGCTGATCGTGTCGACGGTGCGGATGTCCAGCTCGCGGGCGACGATCATCGCCGGCGCCATGCCGCCGCGGGTGATCGCCACCACCGCCCGCCAGGCCCCGCCATCGGGCCCATGCCCGTCGAGCCGCCAGGCCAGCGCGCGCGCGTCGCGGTGCAACTGATCCCAGCTGACGTGAAAACCCTTCTCGTGGGGCAGGCGGTCTCGCATTGGTCAGCCTTTCGTGATGTCGGGGGCGTCCACGGCCTTCATGCCCACCACATGGTAGCCCGCGTCCACGTGATGCGTCTCGCCGGTCACGCCGCTGCTGAGATCCGAGAGCAGATAGAGCGCAGATTTGCCCACATCCTCGGTGGTGACATTGCGGCGCAGCGGCGAATTGTATTCGTTCCACTTCATGATGTAGCGGAAATCGCCGATGCCGGAGGCGGCCAGCGTCTTGATCGGGCCGGCCGAGATCGCGTTGACGCGGATGCCGTCCTTGCCCAGATCCTCTGCCAGGTAGCGCACCGAGGCCTCCAGAGCGGCCTTGGCCACGCCCATCACGTTGTAATGCGGCATCACCCGCTCGGCGCCGTAATAGGTCAGCGTGAGGCACGACCCGCCGGGGCCCATCATCTTCTCGGCGCGGCTTACCACGGCGGTGAAGGAATAGACCGAGATGTCCATGGTGCTGGCGAAATTGCCACGGCTGGTATCGACGTAGCGGCCGCGCAACTCGGACTTGTCGGAAAAGCCGATGGCGTGGACCAGGAAATCCAGCCGGCCCCAGCGTTCCCGCAATTCCGCGAACAGCGCGTCGATCGAGGCTTCCTCCGCCACGTCGCATTCCAGCACCGTGTCGCTGCCCAGCTGCGCGGCCAGGGGCCCCACGCGTTTCTTCAGGGCGTCGCCCTGATAGGAGAAGGCCAGTTCCGCCCCCGCCTCGGCGCAAGCCCGCGCCACACCCCAGGCGATGGACTTGTCGTTTGCAAGGCCCATGATCAGCCCGCGCTTTCCTGCCATCAGACCGTTTGACATGGCACCCTCTCCGACCAGATATTGCGTTGCTCGTCCCTTAAGCGATTGCCCCCGAGGCATCAAGGGCGCGGGCAGGGCAGGCAAAGGAGCACCCGGAAATGACGGAACGCAACGGCATCTTCGCGGGTGACGACCCGTTCGCCATCGCGCGGCGCTGGCTGGCGGAGGCCGAGGAGACCGAGATCAACGATCCCAACGCGATCGCGCTGGCGACCGTCGATCCCGAAAGCCTGCTGCCCAATGTCCGCATGGTGCTGCTGAAGGAGATCGAGGACAGCGCCTTCGTGTTCTATACCAATTACGAAAGCGCCAAGGCCGCCGAGATCGCCCGCGCCGGCACCGCCGCCTTCGTGATGCACTGGAAGAGCCTGCGCCGCCAGATCCGGGTGCGCGGCCATGTGGCGCGCGAGGAGGGGCCGCAGGCCGACGCCTATTTCCGCTCGCGGTCGCTGAAAAGCCGGCTGGGCGCCTGGGCGTCGAAACAGTCCCGTCCGCTGGAAAGCCGCGCGGCACTGATGGCCGAGGTGGCGCGGATGACCGCGCTGCATGGCACGGCGCCGCATCGCCCGCCATTCTGGGGCGGCTTCCGGATTGCGCCTCTGGAGATAGAGTTCTGGGCCGATGGCGCATTCAGGTTGCATGACCGTTTCGTCTGGCGCCGGCCCTCTGCCCTGGACGACTGGAGGGTCGAACGGCTCAATCCCTGAGGTTTTTCGTGTCTCGAGGAGAGGCTTTCCGAAACCCGCTTGCAAATGAGGCACAGTTTGTCGCATGAGAAAGGTGGGGATGAAGTCAATTGGACACTGGATTTGGAACAAGAGAGCGAACGGCCGCAACGGCTGACTGGACAGGTCAAATGGTTTGACCCGGTCAAGGGCTTCGGGTTCGTGATCGCCGACGAGGGCGGTCCCGATATTCTGCTGCATGCCAACGTGTTGCGGAATTTCGGGCAGAGCTCTGTCGCCGACGGCGCCCGGATCGAGATAGAGACGCAGCGCACCGAGCGCGGATTGCAGGCGACCGAGGTTCTGTCGATCACGCCGCCCGATCCGAGCGAGTGCCTGCCGCTGGCGGATTTCGAGGAGATCGACCCGGACGTGATCAGGTCGGCCCCTCTTGAGCCCGCCCGCGTGAAATGGTTCGATAAGGGCAAGGGCTTCGGCTTCGCCAATGTGTTCGGCAAGGGCGAGGACGTTTTCGTCCATATCGAGGTGCTGCGACGTTCGGGGCTGGCCGATCTTCAGCCCGGCGAGGCGCTGGCGATCCGTACGGTCGAGGGCAAGCGGGGCCGCATGGCCACGGAGGTTTGTGCATGGGAAGCCGCATTGCCGCGAGACCGCTGATCCTCGTCGCGCTGGCGGTCGCCTGGGCGACCGGCGCCGCCGCGTCCTGCCGCGAGGATGTCGTGGAATTGCGCGGCGACTGGGGCGAGGCGCGTTTCGAGGTCGAAATCGCCGATACCGCTCCGGCGCGGGCGCAGGGGTTGATGTTCCGCGAGTCGATGGCGCGCGAGGCGGGCATGCTGTTCGTCTATCCCCGGCCGCAGCGCGTGTCCTTCTGGATGAAGAACACCCGGATTCCGCTGGACATGATCTTCGTCGACGAAACGGGCACCGTGCGCCGCGTGCATGTCAACGCGATCCCGGGCGACCTGACGCCGATTCCCGGCGGCGATGGCATCCGGGCGGTGCTGGAAATCAATGGCGGGCTGTCCGAGACGATGGGGATCTCTGCGGGCACCCAGTTGCGCCATCCCGCCTTCGACGCGGGGCTGGCCGCCTGGCCCTGCCCGTAAGGCAGGGCTTTTCAACCGCGCCTGGCGCGGCTATTGGAGGCCCGTCGGGGTGTAGCGCAGCCTGGTAGCGCGTCTGTTTTGGGTACAGAAGGTCGTGAGTTCGAATCTCGCCGCCCCGACCATCCTTCCTTCCCCTTGTTGCAACCGGGCCGCAGTTGCGCCCGCCTTGGTCAGCGCCCCCGGTTCAGGCGCCGCATGACCCGCTGGCGCCAAGCCTTCCTGCGCCAAGCGGTTTTCCTTTGCCATGCTTCGCACACCGCCGGGACGTTCGGCGCGCACCGAATCGCACGCTCTTCTGGTCAAGGAAAATATGCTGGGGAAAACTCTAAAATTCTCGTTGACCCGCCGGGTCGATATACGCCAGTTTGTGCGGGCCGACGGCAACGACACAACATGTAGTGTCGACGGCAACAGGGACAGAGCCACACCTCCAGCAGGGAACAGCGCCTCGAACCAGGCGCGTCCCGGGCGCGATCCGCCCGAAGGGAAGTTCTGTCTCGACGCTACGCCGGACGGTGGCCGACGGAACACGGCCGATCGGGAAGACGAAGTCATAGGTTGGGAACGAGAGCAGATGAAGATCGAAAGAAGATTCACCCGGGCAGGCCAGGACGCTTATGCGGCACTTGAGTTCGTCACCACCAGTTCGGAGATCCGCAATCCCGACGGCAAGATCGTGTTCCGCCTGGACGAGGTGGAGGTGCCTTCTTCCTGGAGCCAGGTGGCCAGCGACGTGATCGCGCAGAAATACTTCCGCAAGGCCGGCGTTCCGCAAAAGCTCAGGAAGGTGCGCGAAAAGGACGTTCCCGAGTTTCTCTGGCGCTCCGTTCCGGCCGAGGACAACGAGGGCTTCATCGGCGAAACCTCGGCGCGGCAGGTGTTCGACCGGCTGGCCGGCGCCTGGGCCTATTGGGGCTGGAAGGGCGGCTATTTCTCCAACGAGGAGGACGCCCGCGCCTATTTCGACGAGATGCGCTACATGCTGGCGACCCAGCGCGCCGCGCCCAACTCGCCGCAATGGTTCAACACCGGCCTGCACTGGGCCTATGGCATCGACGGGCCCAGCCAGGGCCATTTCTACGTGGATTACAAGACCGGCAAGCTTACCAAGTCCAGGTCGGCCTACGAGCATCCGCAGCCGCATGCCTGCTTCATCCAGTCGGTCTCGGACGACCTGGTGAACGAGGGCGGCATCATGGACCTGTGGGTTCGCGAGGCGCGCCTTTTCAAATACGGGTCGGGCACCGGCACCAACTTCTCCAGCCTGCGGGCCGAGGGCGAATCGCTGTCGGGTGGCGGCAAGTCCTCCGGCCTGATGGGCTTCCTGAAGATCGGCGACCGCGCGGCGGGCGCGATCAAGTCGGGCGGCACCACGCGCCGCGCGGCCAAGATGGTGATCTGCGATGCCGACCATCCCGATATCGAAGCCTTCATCAACTGGAAGGTGGTCGAGGAGCAGAAGGTGGCCAGCCTGGTCGCCGGCTCCAAGATGCACGAGGCCCGGCTGAACGACATCTTCGCCGCCGTGGCCAAGTGGGACGGCGACATGGCCGACGCCACCGATCCCAAGAAGAACAACAGCTTGAAGGACGCTGTGAAAGCGGCCAAGAAGGTGTCGATCCCCGAGACCTACATCAACCGCGTGCTGCAATACGCGCGGCAGGGCTACAGCTCGATCGAGTTTCCCACCTATGACACCGACTGGGACAGCGAGGCCTATGCCAGCGTCTCGGGCCAGAATTCCAACAACTCGGTGCGGGTGACCGACGCCTTCCTGAAGGCGGTGAAGGATGACGGTGACTGGGAGCTGATCCGGCGCACCGATGGCAGCGTGGCCAAGACGGTGAAGGCCCGCGACCTGTGGGAACAGATCGGCCATGCCGCCTGGGCCTGCGCCGATCCCGGCATCCAGTTCCACGACACCGTCAACGCCT
>JBKHDP010000101.1:0-10706 GCA_046541255.1 Paracoccaceae bacterium
GCCGTCGGCAAGCTGGAGATCCACAACATCCACAGCGGCGAAAGCCGCCAGGAATATTCCAAGTTCTCGGGGCTGCGCACCGAGATCGGTGATGTCGTCAGCTACTTTTCGCCCTGCGGCGGCGGCTATGGCGATCCGTTGGATCGGGACCCTGCCAAGGTGCTGGACGACGTGCTGGACGGTTTCATTCCGGTCGAGCACGCGCGCGACGATTACGGCGTGGTTCTGTCGGAAGTGGATGATGGCTATGGCTGGGCGGTAGACCCGGCCGCCACCGAAAAACTGCGCGCCGAGTTGCGGGCGTGACACCAGGATGGCGCGCCCCGAAAACCGGCGCGCCGTTTTCTGCCTGCGCATCGCGACCGGCCTCGTGCCATCGGCAACAGGCCGGCCGGGCGGGAGCGCGCGCCTGATCCGATCGGGCACCGATCCGCGCCCCGACTTCTGTGGTGGAAGCGACCGCACCGTCTCCCGCGGAGCAATCTTCCGCCGCAGTCTTGCCCGGGCCAGTGGCCCGGGCCTTTTTCGCCGTCTTGCCGCGTGCCGGGACTTGCAGGGCCGCCAATCGCGCCCTGCGGTCTCGAGGCGCCCCTGCCGCGATCAGATCACGCCGGCTCTTGCAAGCGCGTCGATCTCGCTTGTGTCATGGCCCAGTTCGGCCAGGATCGCCCGGCTGTGCGCGCCCAGCGCCGGCACCGGGTCCATCCGGGGGTCCTCGTCGTTCAGCCCGCCGGGCGGCAGCAGCGCGGGCACCGGGCCGGCCGGGGTGTCCACCTGACGCCAGCGGTTTCGTGCGGCAAGCTGCGGATGGGCCCAGAGCCCGGCCATGTCGTTCACCCTTGCATTGGCGATCCCGGCCGCGTCCAGCCGGGCGACCACGGCCTCGGCTGTCAGGGTCGCGAAGGCCTGCACGATGATCGCGGTCAGCGCCTCGCGATGCGCCACCCGCGCGTGGTTCGAGGCAAAACGCGCATCCTGCACCAGCTCGGGCCGGGCGAGCACCTTGTCGCAGAACACCGCCCATTCGCGGTCGTTCTGAAGCCCCAGCATCACGTCGCGGCCGTCTCCGGCGGGGAAGGGGCCGTAGGGAAAGATCGTGGCATGGAAGGCCCCGGTGCGGGGCGGCGGCTCGGCGCCGTCATAGGCATAATAGAGCGGGAAACTCATCCATTCCGCCAAGGCCTCCAGCAGCGAGATGTCGATCCGCACGCCCTTGCCGGTGCGCCCCCGCTGCAGCAGCGCCGCGAGGATGCTGGAATAGGCATACATTCCCGCCGCGATATCGGCGATAGAGGGGCCGGCCTTGCTGGGCTGCGCCTCGGTGCCGGTGACCGACAGGAACCCCGCCTCGGCCTGGATCAGCAGGTCATAGGCCTTGCGATCGCGGTCGGGCCCGTCGGGGCCGTAGCCCGAGATGTTGCAGACCACCAGGCCCGGACGCGCCGCGTGCAGCGCCTCGAAGGACAGGCCCAGCCGATCCGCCGCGCCGGGCGCGAGGTTCTGTACCAGCACATCGGCGCGGCCCACCAACTCGTGCAGGATGCGCCTGCCCTCGGGCGTCTTGAGGTCGAGCGTCAGGCTTTCCTTGGACCGGTTGACCCAGACGAAATGCGAGGCCAGCCCCTTGATGCGCGTGTCGTAGCCGCGGGCGAAATCTCCGGTGCCGGGGCGCTCCACCTTGATGACCCGCGCGCCCATGTCGGCCAGGTGCCGCGTCGCGAAGGGCGCCGCGATGGCATGTTCCAGCGTGACGACCGTGAGGCCCTCGAGCGGCAGCATCAGAAGGACCGCGGCAGGCCCAGCACATGCTCGGCCACGTAGGACAGGATCAGGTTGGTCGAGATCGGCGCCACCTGGTAGAGCCGGGTCTCGCGGAATTTCCGTTCCACGTCATATTCGGTGGCGAAACCGAACCCGCCGTGGAACTGGATGCAGGCATTCGCCGCTTCCCAGCTGGCCTTGGCGGCGAGATACTTGGCCATGTTCGCCTCGGCACCGCAGGGCTGGCCGGCATCGAACAGGTCACAGGCGCGAAAGCGCATCAGGTTCGCCGCCTCCAGCTCGATATGCGCCTCGGCGATGGGGAACTGCACGCCCTGGTTCTGCCCGATGGGCCGGTCGAAGACGATGCGCTCCCTGGCGTAGGCCGTCACCTTGTCGATGAACCAGTAGCCATCGCCGATGCATTCCGCGGCGATCAGCGCGCGCTCGGCGTTGAGCCCGTCGAGGATGTAGCGAAAGCCCATGCCCTCCTCGCCGATCAGGTTCTCGGCGGGGATCTCGAGGTTGTCGAGGAACAGCTCGTTGGTCTCGTGATTGACCATGTTCGGGATCGGCTTGACCGTCAGGCCGTTTCCGATCGCTTCGTGCAGGTCCACGAGGAAGATCGACATGCCGTGCGATTTCTTCTTCACCTGGTCCAGCGGTGTGGTGCGCGCCAGCAGGATCATCAGGTCGGAATGCTGCACCCGGCTGATCCAGACCTTCTGGCCGTTGACGACATAGCGGTCGCCTCTGCGCTCGGCCCGCGTCTTGAGGCGCGTCGTGTCGGTCCCCGTGGTGGGTTCCGTCACGCCCATGGATTGCAGGCGCAATTCGCCCGCGGCGATCTTGGGCAGGTAGCGCGCCTTCTGTTCCGCGGAACCGTGCCGGAGCAACGTGCCCATGTTGTACATCTGCCCGTGGCAGGCGCCGGAATTGCCGCCCGAGCGGTTGATCTCTTCCATGATGACGCTGGCCTCGGCCAGTCCAAGGCCCGAGCCACCATATTCCTCGGGGATCAATGCGGCGAGCCAGCCGGCGCGGGTCAGCGCCTCGACGAATTCCTCGGGATAACCCCGGGCCTCGTCCACCTTGCGATGGTATTCCGGCGGGAAGCTGGCGCAGAGCGCGCGGACGGCGCCGCGGATGTCGTGATAGGGGTCGGATGTCATGCGCCCGTTCTGGCACGGGTTCAGCATTCGGAAAATTCGCAATTCGAGAAGCTTGCATTCACCCGAGGCGAACGCCAGACATCTGATATGGATATCGACATCACCGATCTGCGCCTGTTCGTCGAGATCGCAGAAGCGGGCAACCTGACGCGCGGCGCCCGTCGGGCCTATCTTACGCCGCCGGCCGCCAGCGCCCGGATCAAGGCGCTGGAGGCGCGGCTGGGCGCGGCGCTGCTCTATCGGGGCAATCGGGGGGTGTCGCTCACCACCGCAGGGGCGCGGTTCCTGCACCATGCGCGGCTGATCCTGCGCCAACTCGACTATCTTCGCGACGAATTCGCCGCGGGTGGCGCGGCCGGCGGACATCTGCGGGTCTATGCCAACACCACGGCCGTGACCGAGTTCCTGCCCGAACTGCTGGCCTCGTTCCTGGCCGACCGGCCGGACGCCTCGGTGGACGTACAAGAGCGGCTGACCCGCGACATCTTCCGCGGGGTGCGCGATGGCAGCGCCGATATGGGCATCGTTTCGGGCGAGGTACCGGGCGAGGGGATCGAGGCGATTCCCTTTTCGACCGATCGGCTGGTGCTGGCGGTGCCCGAGGGCCACCCGTTGACGAAGTGCGCGCGTGTCAGCTTTGCCGAGACATTGGCGCATCGCCATGTGGGCCTGCACGAAGGCAGCACATTGCTGGCCTTTCTCCAGGGGTTGATGGAGAAGAGCGGCTATGACCGCGCCCTGCGCACCCAGGTGCGCAGCTTCGAGGCGATGTGCCGGATGGTGGAAACGGGCGTCGGCATCGGCGTGGTACCGGAATCGGCTGCAATGCGGCACGCGCGCACCATGCGCCTGCGCTTCATCGAGATCGCCGAGCCCTGGGCGCTGCGCACCCGTTCCGTGGTGGTGCGAGATCGTGCCGCCCTTCCGCGTCTCGCCCGGGCGCTGATCGACGAGCTGGTGCGCACGGGCGCCGGCGGCAGCAAATGAGACCGGCACGGCAAGGCCCGCACGCCGGGGCGCGATCCCGGCGGCAGGGTGTCTGGCCTAACCTTGCAGCGCAGCGGATTGGCGGGACAGCAGGGCGATATCGGACGGGGCCAGGGGGCCGGTGCCGTTCACCTGCGCGATCTCGACACCGTCCAGCAGAACATGGGTCAGCCCCGCCTCGTCATCGTCGACCCGCAGGTCGATCTGGGGCGCCGAGCCGGGCACCGCGTCGTAGAGCACCAGCAGCCGGTCCTTCAGCCCGTCGAAATCGAGGATCTGTGCGGCCGGTCCATCGTCCACGGCGAGGATGATCTCGTCCGCGTCCGCGCCACCGGTCACGATATCCGCCGCGCCGGCGAGAATGCTGTCCGCCCCCGGCCCGCCATTCAGGTAGTCGGCTTCGGCGGGTCCGGTCTCGCGCCCGTCCAGCACATCGTCGCCGCGCCCGCCGAACAGCGTGTCCTCTCCGGCATCGCCGCGCAACGTGTCGGCGCCGTCATGGCCATGCAGCGCATCGTCCCCTGCGCCGCCGGTGACGAGATCGTCGCCACCGCCGCCCTGTGCCGAGTCGTCGCCCGAGCCGCCCAGCAGCGTGTCGTCTCCGACATGACCGTTCAGCGTGTCATTGCCGGCGCGGCCTTCCAACAGGTCATCGTCGCGCCCGCCCTCCAGCGCATCCGCACCGCCGCCGCCGATCAGCCAGTCGTCGCCATCGCCGCCGGCGATATGGTCGCCGCCATCGCCGCCCGAGATGGTATCGTCCCCGTCATACCCGTTCAGCCAGTCGTCGTCCGCACCGCCACAGAGGACGTCATCGCCCGCGCTGCCGACAATCGGCGCCGGTGCGGTGCTGTCATCCGTCGCGGAGTCCAGCAGGGCCAGCAGCCCGTCGGCGGAAGTGCCGCCCGACTCCTCCGGATCCTGCCCGGCGGGTACGTCGCTGTCATCCTCCATCGCCTCGTCGCCACCCGTCTGGAACGCGACGGCAGAGCCGAACAGGGCCATGCCCATCAAGCCGGCAAGCCACAACATCGAAAAAATCCATCCACCAGACCCCCATCACAGGATCTCTCCGGGGCCGCGCCGGCGCAACGATATTCGGGGCAACTGGTTAACCCGCGAAGCCGCGATGCGCCCGGCTACCGTTCGCGCTGGATCTCGTCGATGATCTGGGCGGCCAGGTCGCCCAGCACCGGGACGAACTCTATCTGGCTCAGCAGCAGCACCAGCAGCGAAGCCAGCGCCGTGGCGCCGATCACCGTGCCAAGACCAACGGCCAGGCCGCGCAGGAACATCATGCCCATCATGCGCGGGATCGAGTCGTAGATCCGCACGGCCCGGTGCCCGGCCAGGGTCTCCACCGCCTCGGTCAGCCGCGCCGCCGTCTCGCGGTCGAGCGGGGTGGTCTCGCTCCGCTTCGGTTCCTCGGTCATTCCACGGCCTCCTCGGTCAGGGCCCAGGGTTCCGGCTGTCGCGCGTAGGCGATGTAGAGCGGATGGCGCGGATGCCCGTCGCGGGTGAGGCCCAGATGATGCACCTCGCGCCCCAGATCGCGCAACAGCCGCGCCACCTCGGCGCCGCGGCCCAGATGCGCACCGTGGCTGCCCCAGGCGGCGATGATCCGGTCCGCGTCCCGGCAGGCCGCCAGGATCGCCGCGTCGTTCTGGGGGCCCACCGGGTCGGCGGCGCGGCGCATGGCGCGCGGGTCGGTATCGCGCCAGGCGAAGATGTTGGTGACGGTGAAGGCGCCGAAGCCCAGGGCCCGGGCCCGCCGTTCGCAGCGTTCCACCGTGGGATCGTTCTGCATCTCCGTCGCGGTGGAAGGGTTCAGCATCACGAAACAGGCCCGCGCACCGCCCGGATCCCAGACCCGGGTCAGCGCATAGCGGTAGCGTTCGCAGTCGGAATAGACCGCGGTGGAATGGGCATCCCCCTTCTGATGCGTTCTCTCGATCATGCCTTGCATTGGACGGGCCGGGTCAACGGACCGTCCCGAAATTCTCCTCGCGTTCCCCGCCTGGGCCACGCCGGACATGCGCCCGGCAGGTCAGACCGACAGGCAGACATATTTCATTTCGAGATAGTCATCCATACCGTGATGGCTGCCCTCGCGGCCGAGGCCCGATTGCTTGACCCCGCCGAACGGAGCGACCTCGGTCGAGATGATGCCGGTATTCACGCCCACGATCCCGTATTCCAGCGCCTCGGCCACCTTCCAGACCCGGCTCAGGTCCTTGGCGTAGAAATACGAGGCCAGCCCGAAGATCGTGTCGTTGGCCAGTTCGATCACCTCGTCCTCGTCCTCGAAGCGGAACAGCGGCGCCAGCGGGCCGAACGTCTCTTCCGTGGCGAAGGCCATGTCGCGCGTGGCGCCGGTGACGATGGTGGGGGCGAAGAAATTGCCCGGCATCTGGTCGGTCTCGCCGCCCAGGATCACCGAGCCGCCCTTGGCCTTGGCGTCGGCGATATGCTCCTGCACCTTGGCGATGGCGTCGGTGGTGATGAGCGGGCCCAGATCGGTGCCCTCTTCCAGCCCGTCGCCCACCTTCATCTGCGCCACGCGGGCGCGAAGCTTCTCTGCGAAGGCGTCATAGACGCCGGACTGCACGTAGATCCGGTTGGCGCAGACGCAGGTCTGCCCGTTGTTGCGGAACTTGCACATGATCGCGCCTTCCACGGCGGCGTCCAGATCGGCATCGTCGAACACGATGAACGGGGCGTTGCCGCCAAGCTCCATCGAGCATTTCTTGACCTGGTCGGCGGCCTGGCGCAGCAGGATGCGCCCCACCTCGGTGGAGCCGGTGAAGGTCAGCTTGCGCACCAGCGGGTTCTCGCAGAACTCCTTGCCGATCTCGCTCGACTTGGACGAGGGGATCACCGACAGCACGCCCTTCGGGATGCCCGCGCGCTCGGCCAGCACCGCCAGCGCCAGCGCCGAGAGCGGCGTCTCCGAGGCCGGGCGCGCCACGAATGCACAGCCGGCGGCCAGTGCCGGGCCGGCCTTGCGGGTGATCATCGCGTTGGGAAAATTCCAGGGCGTGATCGAGGCCGCCACGCCCACCGGCTGCTTGATCACCATGATCCGCTTGTCGCGCTGGTGGCCCGGGATCGTCTCGCCATAGACGCGCTTGGCCTCTTCGGCGAAGAACTCGATGAAGGAGGCGCCATAGGCGATCTCGCCCCTGGCCTCGGCCAGCGGCTTGCCCTGTTCGGCGGTCAGGATCGTGCCCAGGTCATCCTGATGCTCCATCATCAGGTCGAACCAGCGCCGCAGGATCACGGCGCGTTCCTTGCCGGTCATCGCGGCCCAGTCCTTCTGGGCCTTCGCCGCGGCCGCGATCGCCTCTGCCGCCTGCGCGCGCGACATGTCGGCCACCCGGGCGATCACGTCACCGCGCGCCGGGTTGGCGACATCGAAGGTGGCGCCGCCCTCGCCCTCGACCCAATTGCCGGCGAGATAGGCCCGCTCGGCCACGAGATCGGGGTCTTTCAGCAGGGATTTCAGATCGGTGCGCTGGTCGAGCATAATATCCTCCCGGGCAAATGTGCTGGCGGATACTGACCAACTCCGCCTAGAAATGTCCAGTTCCGAAGGTCAGAAGGATGCAAGCGATGGATATGGACGCGGCCTATTCAAATTCCGATCACGTCAGCGGATCGGCCGACTACCCTCCCCGCTGGAACGCAGAGGCGGCGGCATTCCGTGCCGCGCTGGGCCCGCGCGCCGCGCTGGACCTGCCCTGGGGCGAGGGCGCGCGCGCACGGTTCGATCTGTTTCACCCCGAGGGCCCTGCGCGCGGGCTGGTGGTCTTCGTCCATGGTGGCTACTGGAAGGCGTTCGACAAGGCCACCTGGTCGCACCTGGCGGCGGGCCCGCTGGCCAGGGGCTGGGCGGTGGCCATGCCGTCCTACGATCTGTGCCCGCAGGTCCGCATCGCCGACATCACCGCGCAGATCGCCCGCGCCGTCACCGTCGCCGGGGAGCACGTGCCGGGACCGATCCGGCTGGCCGGCCATTCGGCCGGCGGGCATCTGGTGGCGCGGATGTGCGCGCCGGGACTGCTGCCCGGGCCGGTCGCGGCGCGGCTGGCGCGGGTGGTGCCGATCTCGCCGCTTTCGGACCTGGCGCCGCTCATGCAGACGCAGATGAACCAGATCCTGCGCATCGACGCGGCCGAGGCCCGGGCCGAAAGCCCGCGCCACCAGCCTGCGCCGGACGTGCCGGTCACGGTCTGGGTGGGAGGGGCGGAACTGCCCGCTTTCCTCGACCAGGCGCGCTGGCTTTCCGAGGCCTGGGGCGCCGAGATGGTGGCCGATCCGGGCCGGCACCATTTTGACGTGATCGAACCGCTGGCCGAGCCCGACAGCCCACTGGTCGAGGCATTGCTGGCGTGAGACATCCTTCGCATGTGCGGGTGGTTCGCGCGCCGCTCGAAAATCGCTTGCCGCAGACCCCGCCCCGGCGCTAAAGCCGGATCGGGGCGGGGCGATGGCGTCGCCACATCCGCAGGACATGCCCCGGATGCGCCTCCTTGCCGTCCTGAACGCCGGGACCTTTTCCGCAAAGGGAGGGTCAGGATGACCGAACGCCCCCAATTCACCCGATTCCGCAATGGCGAAAAGGCCCGGCTGCCCTTCGCCGAGATCGAGTACGAGGCCCGGCTCAAGGGCCTGCGCCGGTTGATGGACGAGTTGGGCGTCCATGCAGCCGTGCTCACCTCGATGCACAATATCGCCTATTACTCCGGCTTTCTCTACTGCGCTTTCGGCCGGCCCTATGCGCTGGTGGTCACCGCAACCGACAGCGTCACCATCAGCGCGGGCATCGATGGCGGCCAGCCCTGGCGGCGCTGCCACGGCGACAACCTGGTCTATACGGACTGGGCGCGCGACAATTTCTGGCGTGCGGTGGCCTCGGTCACCGGCGAGAGCCGGGTGATCGGCCATGAGGGCGACCACCTCACGCTGGCCCAGCGTGACCGGATGGAGGATTTCCTCTCGCCCGTCGCCCTGGTGGATATCGCGCCGGGCACCATGCGCCAGCGGATGCGCAAATCTCCCGCAGAGATCGCCCTGATCCGCCAGGGCGCGCAGGTGGCCGATACCGGCGGCTACGCCATTCGCGAGGCGATCCGCGAGGGCGCGCGCGAGATCGACGTGGCCATGGCCGGGCGCGACGCGATGGAGCTGGAGATCGCCAGCCGTTTCCCGGAGGCCGAGTATCGCGACACCTGGGTCTGGTTCCAGTCGGGGCAAAACACCGACGGGGCGCATAACCCGGTGACAGGGCGTGCCTTGCGCCCGGGCGACATCCTGTCGTTCAACACCTTTCCGATGATCTCGGGCTATTACACCGCGCTGGAACGCACCTTGTTCCTGGGCGAGCCCGACCCGGCCAGCCTCGCGATCTGGCAGGCCAATGTCGCGGCGCATGAATACGGCATCTCGCAGCTGCGCCCGGGGGTCAGTTGCGCCGAGGTCACCCATGCGATCAACGCCCTGTTCGAGGAGCACGACCTGCTGCAATACCGCAGCTTCGGCTATGGTCACAGCTTTGGCGTGCTGTCGCATTACTATGGCCGCGAGGCGGGGCTGGAACTGCGCGAGGATATCGACACCGTGCTGGAACCCGGAATGGTGATCTCGATGGAGCCGATGTTGACGATCCCGGAGGGAATGCCGGGCGCGGGCGGCTATCGAGAACACGACATCCTGATCATCACCGATGATGGCAACGAGAACATCACCGGCTATCCCTACGGTCCGGGCTTCAACATCCTTGGCTGATGCCTGACGGAGGGCCGGGGCGCGCCCCTGCGGCGGGGCGCGCCCGTTCCCGGCTCTGCCGCGGCCAAGCGCACCGTTGCCCGGACCGGCGCGGGCGCGTATCACCGGATCAGGCGCCCGGGTCCGGGCGCATCCGGGAGATGCAGGCATGATTGCGCTCGCCAAGCTTCTTGTCGTGGGGTTCCTTGCCCTGACGGTGGTCTATGTCAGCCTGTCGTTCTATTCCCGTGCCCAGCGGCGCGAGAAGCTGGAGGAACGCTGGGCCGAGCGCGGTCGGGTCGGCGACCGCGAAGCCTTCGTGCGCCGTGGCCTCGAACGCTATGACGGTTCGATCCGCCGCAAGCTGATTCTCGGCGTCTACATCGTGCCGCTGGTCGGCATTGCGCTGATCGTCTATTTCACGAATTTCCACTGAAAGGCGCCCCATGAGCTATGTCGTCTGGACCATCCGCATCCTGTTCTGGCTGCTGGTCGCCGCCTTCCTGCACTACACGCTGCCCCAGCACGACATCGTGCGGATCACCGATACCTACGAGACCCGGATCGACTATGGCGAGAACTCGCTGTTCTGGGCGTCGGAATCCTCTGGCATGGCCGCGGATATACCGGGCCGCGACGTGTTCTTCATCCAGGCGCGTCGCCCCTCCGACCGCCCGATCATCTACCGCAACGAGGATACCGGCTGGGGCTGGCCGCCCTATTTCAAGTTCGACACCTCGAACCTGCAGGCCGACGCGGCCGACTTGCGTTCGACCCAGGACAAGCCGATCTGGGTGGCGATCCGGCACTATGGCTGGCGCAACGAGCTGATGTCGATCTATCCCAACGCGGTCGGATTGCGCCGGGCCGAAGGCCCGGACGAGACGATCATCCCCTGGTTCAACATCACGGTGCTGGTTCTTCTGGCGGCGATCTGGTGGGCGATCCGCGTGCGCTGGCTGCGGTTCCGCCGCCGCCGCCTGGATCCTGCCTTCGAGGAAATCGGAGATCGCGCGGACG
>JBKHDP010000102.1:0-10658 GCA_046541255.1 Paracoccaceae bacterium
GCCTGGAGGCCGAGAAGAAGGGCATCAACATGTCGCGCATCATGCGCAGCTTCTACGGCCATGCCGAGCGCACCTTCAGCTTCGACGTGATCGAGGCGGCGCTGGACGACTACAAGAGCGACCTCGAAAGTCTCGATGCCCGCATCCAGATGCGGTTTTCCTTCCCGGTGAAGCTGGGCAGTCTGCGTTCCGGCCTCTCGGGCTACCAGTATTACGACATTGCGCTGGAACTGATCGAGCGTCGGGGTGTGCGCCGCCGGATCATGCATCTGGATTACGTCTATTCCTCCACCTGCCCCTGCTCGCTGGAACTGAGCGAACACGCCCGGCGCACGCGCGGGCAATTGGCCACGCCGCATTCGCAACGCTCGGTCGCGCGATTGTCGGTGGAGCTGACCGGAGCGGGCTGCCTGTGGTTCGAGGATCTGATCGAGATGTGCCGCAAGGCGGTGCCGACCGAGACCCAGGTGATGGTCAAGCGCGAGGATGAGCAGGCCTTTGCCGAGCTCAACGCTGCCAACCCGATCTTCGTGGAGGATGCGGCGCGGCTGTTCTCGGAACAGCTGCAGGACGATCCGCGGATCGGCGATTTCCGCGTCATCGCCAGCCATCAGGAAAGCCTGCACAGCCATGACGCGGTATCGGTGCTGACCGAGGGCGAGACCTTCGCGTCCGACAGTCTCGACCCGAAGCTGTTCAACACGCTGTTCCACGTCGGCTGAGCCGTCAGGGTCGCCGCGGCGCGCGGGGCGCTGTCCGGCTCGGGCCGGGTCCTCCGTCCGAGCGCGGCCGCGCCCCGTCCTTCCGGCCCCGCGTCGGAAGTTCTCCCACCCTGATGATATGGTTGCCTTCTCATGGCGCGGCTTCTCCGGCCGCCGCGCCATGTGATGTCCCTTGCGCTCGGCCGGGCGGCCCCGCCCTGCATCGAAGAAGCATTATGTTGCATAACGGGAAAATTAATGCAGTATATAGCACACTCGATTCCGCTATCGTGAGGGAGGAAGCCATGTCCGAAGCGCAGTTCACCGAGCTCGTGGGTCGGATCGCCGCCGATATCGGCGATCGCCCCGTGGACGCCACGCTGGAACGCTACCTGAACCAGACCTATCCCGCCGATGGCGAGGCCTTCGCCCGGCTCAAGGCGCTGTGCGCCGAGGGCGAACGCGAGGGCTGGCTGATGGGGCGCGAGGCGGGCGGCATCAAGTTCGGCCGCGCGGTCAAGCCCGGCGCCGAGGCCGGGCGCTTCAGCGTGGACGTGGTGCGCATGAAGGACGTGAAGGGCCCGCATCACGTGCATACCAATGGCGAAATCGGCGCGATCATGGCGCTGGAGGGGGCACCGGAATTCGACGGCAAGCCCGAGGGCTGGTATGTCTACCCGGCGGGCAGCGATCATCACCCCACCGTCGCGGGGGGAGATGCCCATGTGCTCTACCTGCTGCCCGAGGGCGCGATCGAATTCACCGGCAAGTAGGACTTTCGCCCGCCCGCGGGCGGGCCTGACGGCAGGGGAGGGCCGCA
Source organism: Paracoccaceae bacterium (assembly GCA_046541255.1). Classification (GTDB taxonomy): domain Bacteria; phylum Pseudomonadota; class Alphaproteobacteria; order Rhodobacterales; family Rhodobacteraceae; genus Rhodosalinus. Next base: position 1,522 of record JBKHDP010000102.1, read on the forward strand.
GGATGAGTGCAGAGGCGAATGCCGCAACCTGGTTCGTGGACCGGCATCCACGGGAAGGGCGGGCGGACAAGACCGCCTTCCGCGAGGCCGGGGGCGGGCGCAGCCTGACCTATGGCGCGCTGGCCGACGGCGCGGGCCGGGTCGCGGGCGCCATGGGCCGGGCGGGGCACCGGCGCGAGGAACGCGCGGCGATGATCGTGCTGGATACCGTGGAATTTCCGCAGGTCTTCTGGGGCTGCATCAAGGCCGGGATCGTGCCGATCCCGCTGAACACGCTGCTGTCGGCGGATATCTACAACGTGATCCTGCGCGACTGCCGGGCCTCGTGCCTGTTCGTCTCCGAGCCGCTGCTCGACACGGTGCGCCCGGCGCTGGAGGGCAATCCCTATCTGCGGCATGTGGTGGTGATCGGGGCCGCGACGCCCGAGGTGCCCGGCTGCGGCGCGGGCTGCGAAAGCTGGGACGCGTTCATGGCGGGCGCGGAACCTGCCGAAACGGTCGAGGCCGACGAGGACGAGGTGGCGTTCTGGCTCTATTCCTCCGGCTCCACCGGGCAGCCCAAGGGGGTGCGGCATGTCCATGCCAGCCTGCGCTGCACCGCCGAGACCTATGGCGCGCAGGTGCTGGGCATCCGCGAAGAGGATACCCTCTATTCGGTGGCCAAGATGTTCTTCGCCTACGGGCTGGGCAACGCGATGACCTTCCCGATGTCGGTGGGGGCGACGACAGTGCTCTTCCCGGGCCGGCCCACGCCCGAGGCGGCGGTGGAGATCATCGCGGACGAGAGCCCCACGATCTTCTGCGGCGTGCCGACGCTCTATGCCGCGACGGTGGCGCATCTGGAGGCGCGCGGCGGCGCGCCGGCGCATGCCCTGCGCAGCTGCATCTCGGCCGGCGAGGCGCTTCCCGAAGAGGTCGGCAAGCGGTGGAAGGGGCTGTTCGGGGTGGATATCCTCGACGGGGTGGGCAGCACCGAGATGCTGCACATCTTCCTGTCGAACCGTCCCGGCGACGTGGTCTACGGCACCTCGGGCACCGCGGTGCCGGGCTACGATGTCCGGCTGGTGGATGAAGAGGGCAACGAGGTGGGCCCGGGCGGACTCGGCGAGCTGCTGGTGCGGGGCAATTCGGCGGCCGAGGGCTACTGGAACAAGCGCCACAAGACCCGCAACACCTTCGAGGGCGAGTGGACGCGCACCGGCGACAAGTACGAGATGACCGCAAGTGGCCGACTGGTCTATTGCGGGCGCACCGACGACATGTTCAAGGTCTCGGGCATCTGGGTTTCGCCCTTCGAGGTGGAGCAGGCCCTGATTGCCCATCCCGGCGTTCTGGAAGCGGCGGTTGTCGCCGCGCGCGACGAATCCGGGCTGGAAAAGCCCATGGCCTTCATCGTTCCAAAGGCCGGGCAGGATGGCGAGGCGTTGGCGACCGAGCTCAAGGAGTTCGTCAAGTCGCGCATCGGAAAATGGAAATATCCCCGCTGGATCAAGGTCGTGGATGATCTGCCCAAGACGGCGACCGGAAAGATTCAGCGGTTCAAGCTGCGGGAGGTGGCGTGATGGCGGACTGGACCAACGAGACGGCCTATCTGGAAGCGGGCGGCAAGCGGCTGGAATATCGCTGCTGGGGCCCCGCGCCCGATGCGGCGCCCAGCATCGTGATGCTGCACGAGGGGTTGGGCTGCCTGACGCTATGGCGCGATTTCCCCGAAAAGCTGGCAGAGGCCACCGGCTGGGGCGTCATGGCCTATTCGCGGGCGGGCTATGGCCAGTCCGACCTGGCCGACCTGCCGCGCCCGCTGGACTACATGACGCGCGAGGCCCATGACGTGCTGCCGCAGGTGCTGGATGCGACGGGCTTCCGGCACGGCATCCTGCTGGGCCATTCCGACGGGGCCACCATCGCCGCCGAATATGCCGGCGGGGTCGAGGATTTTCGCGTGCGCGGGCTGGTGCTGATGGCGCCGCATTTCTTTACCGAGGCGATGGGCCTGGCCGAGATCGCCCGCGCGCGCGAGGCTTTCGAGACCGGCGATCTCAGGGCGCGGATGGCCAGGTATCACCGCGACCCGGATCATACCTTCCGCGGCTGGAACGACAGCTGGCTGGACCCGGCCTTCAAGGACTGGAACGTCGCCGAGGCGATCGACTACCTGCGCATCCCGGTTCTGGCGGTGCAGGGGCGCGACGATCCCTATGGCACGCTGGCCCAGATCGAAGAGCTTGAAACCCGGGCATACTCGCCGGTGGAGGTGGAGATTCTCGATGGCTGCGGGCATGCTCCGCATCTGGAGAAACCCGCCGAGACGCTGGCCTCCGTGGCCGAGTTCTGCGCCCGGCTGGAGCGGATCGAAGCGGCCGAGGTCGTGCCCGCGTGAGCCACCGCCCGCCGCATGCCTATGTGCCGGGCCGCACGCCGCGTCACCCCGAAGGTGCCTTCGACGAGATCCGCGACAGCGTGTCCGACGGCATGGCGGCTTCGGCTCTGTGCGCGACCGAGGCCTGGCGCACCGGCCTGCGCTGGTTCGAGGAGGGCTATTACTGGGAGGCCCACGAAGTGCTGGAGCCGGTCTGGATGGCTGCGCCCCCCAACGCGCCCGAACGCCACATGGTGCAGGCGGTGATCCAGGCCGCCAATGCCCGCCTCAAGCGCCGGATGGGCCGGCCCCGCGCCGCCCAAAGGCTGGAGGCGCGCGTCTCGGCGCTGCTGGACGAATGCGCGATCTCGGGCCGGGTGGAGGTGATGGGCATCGCGCTGCCGCGGGCGCGGGCCTGGCTGCTGGGCGGCGAATCTGGTGGCGGGGTGGATGTGCAGGAATAGTGCAAAATAATGCATATCTGAAACCAAGTAAATTCAGTTACTTGCTAAAATACTGATATGACATGGATCTTTATGGCGCACTATAACGCATGATCGCGGTTTACCCGGAAGGATCCGCGCAGTATAGTGCACGCAACGACCGAGGAGACAGGACCGTGACCAAGGTGATCGACTTCCAGACCGACCCCTCCCGCTACCGCCATTGGCGGGTGGAGTATGATGGCGATGTCGCCAATCTCTACATGGATGTGGATGAGAAGGGCGGCCTGTTCGAGGGCTACGATCTCAAGCTCAATTCCTACGATCTCGGTGTCGATATCGAGCTTTCCGACATCGTGCAGCGGATGCGATTCGAGCATCCCGAGGTCCGCGCGGTGGTGATGCAGTCGGGCAAGCCCGGCGTGTTCTGCGCCGGCGCCAATATCCGCATGCTGGGCGGCGCGAGCCATGCCCACAAGGTGAATTTCTGCAAGTTCACCAACGAGACCCGCAACACCTACGAGGCTGCCGAGGCCGATTCCGGGCAGACCTACATCGCCGCGGTGCGGGGCGCCTGCGCCGGGGGCGGCTACGAGCTGGCGCTGGCGTGCAACCACATCATGCTGACCGATGACAGCTCGTCTTCGGTTGCGCTGCCCGAAGTGCCGCTGCTGGCGGTGCTGCCCGGCACCGGCGGGCTGACCCGCGTCACCGACAAGCGCAAGGTGCGCCGCGACCTGGCCGACGTGTTCTGCTCGATCGAGGAGGGCGTGAAGGGCAAGCGCGCCAAGGACTGGCGGCTGGTGGACGAGGTCATCCCCAACTCCAGGTTCGACGAGGCGGTACGCGAACGGGCCCACGAGATCGCCGCGAGCCGGGCCCGCCCCGACGCCAGGGGGATAGAACTGACGCCGCTGGAGCGCAGCTTTGCCGAGGATGGGTCCGTCAGCTATTCCTGCGTCGAGGTGGAGCTGGACCGGGCCGGGCGCAAGGCGACGATCACGATCAACGGCCCCGAAGAGGATGCGCCCGCCGACATGGCCGACTTCCACGCCCAGGGCGCCCGGGCCTGGGCGCTGCGCGCCGCGCGCGAGCTGGACGACGCGATCCTGCACCTGCGGCTCAACGAGATGGAGTTGGGCCTGCTGGTCTTCCGCACCCAGGGCGATCCCGAGAAGGTGCTGGCCCATGAGGCGCTGCTGCTGGACAACGAGAGCCACTGGCTGGCCGCCGAGGTGCTGCATTACTGGAAGCGCGTGCTCAAGCGGGTGGACATGACCTCGCGCAGCCTGGTGGCGCTGGTCGAGCATGGTTCGTGCTTTGCCGGGATGCTGGCAGAGCTGCTCTGGGCGGTGGACCGATCCTACATGATGGAGGACGAGTTCGAGGGCGACAACCGGCCCATCGCCACCATCACCCTGTCGCAGGCCAATTTCGGCCGCTACCCGATGGGCAACGACCTGACCCGCCTGCAGACCCGTTTCTATGGCACGCCCGAACAGGTGGACAGGCTGAAGGACAGGATCGGCGAGCCGCTGGAGGCGAGCGAGGCCGAGGAGCTGGGCCTGGTGACCTATATCCTCGACGATATCGACTGGGAGGACGAGGTGCGCATCTTCCTGGAGGAGCGCGCCAGCTTCAGCCCCGACGCCATGACCGGAATGGAGGCCAATCTGCGCTTCGCCGGTCCCGAAACGATGGAGACCCGGATCTTCGGCCGGCTTACCGCCTGGCAGAACTGGATCTTCCAGCGGCCCAACGCGGTGGGCGAGACCGGCGCGCTGAAACGCTACGGCACCGGCGTGCGCGGCGACTACGACATGCAGCGCGTCTGACGGCGCGCCGAGGCGGGGATGCCCCGCCCTGCGGGTTCCGGCCACGGCCGGTCCCGGTCAACCCTGTAGGGTGGGGCGATCCCACCGCTCGTGGAGGAGAACACCGATGCTCGATCTCATCAATGTCAGCTACGACACGCAGATTCCCAACAATGTGGGGCTCAGCTCGGACAAGCGGGTGCTCAAGGCGCTGGAGAAATGGCACCCGGGCTACATCAACTGGTGGAGCGACCTGATCCCGGACAACTTCCAGAAATCGCTGGTCTACCTGCGCACCGCGGTCTCGGTCGATCCGAAGGGCTGGGCCAAGTTCGATTATGTGAAGATGCCGGAATACCGCTGGGGCGTGCTGCTGGCGCCGCAGGTCGAAGGCCGCACCATCCCCTGCGGCGAGCATGCGGGCCAGCCCGCCTGGCAGGAAGTGCCGGGCGAATATCGCAACATGCTCAAGCGGCTGATCGTGATCCAGGGCGACACCGAGCCCGCTTCGGTCGAGCAGCAGCGCAGCCTGGCGCTGACCGCTCCCTCGCTCTACGACATGCGCAACCTGTTTCAGGTCAATGTCGAGGAAGGCCGCCACCTCTGGGCGATGGTCTATCTGCTGCAGAAATATTTCGGCCGCGACGGTCGCGAAGAGGCCGATGATCTGCTGCGCCGGTCCTCCGGTTCCGAGGAGGCACCGCGGATGCTGGGCGCCTTCAACGAGGAGACGCCGGACTGGCTGTCCTTCTTCATGTTCACCTATTTCACCGACCGCGACGGCAAGATGCAGCTCGAAAGCCTGGCGCAATCGGGCTTCGACCCGCTGTCGCGCACCTGCCGCTTCATGCTGACCGAGGAAGCGCACCACATGTTCGTGGGCGAGACCGGCGTGGGCCGCACCATCGAGCGCACCTGCCAGGTGATGAAGGAGCACGGGATCGACGATCCCTACGAGATCGACCGCATCCGCAGTCTCGGCGTGATCGACCTGCCGACGATCCAGAAGAAGCTGAACCTGCATTACACGCTGTCGCTGGACCTGTTCGGCCAGGAGGTCTCGACCAACGCGGCCAATGCCTTCAACGCGGGCATCAAGGGCCGCTACATGGAAAGCAGGATCGACGACGATCACCGGCTTCAGAACGATACCTACGAGGTGACCACCATCGAGAACGGCGTCATCACGCGGATCGAGGTGCCGGCGCTGCAGGCGATCAACATGCGTCTGCGCGACGATTACACCCGCGACGCCGCCGGCGGCATCAAGCGCTGGAACAAGATCATCGAGAAATCGGGCGTCCAGTTCGAGATGAAGCTGCCGCATGAGGGCTTCAACCGCAAGATCGGCGTCTTCGCCGACAAGCTCATCGACCCGGAGGGCCGTTTCGTCTCGGGCGAGGAGTATGACAAGGGCGTGCCGAACTGGCTGCCGACCCATGCCGACGGCGATTTCATCCAGTCGCTGATGAAGCCGGTCTACGAGCCCGGCCAGTATGCAAGCTGGATCGCGCCGCCGAAGGTCGGGATCGACAACAAGCCGGGCGATTTCGAATACGTCAAGCTGCACATGGCCTGAGGGCCGGACCTCTCTCGCCGGGGGCCATGTGCCCCCGGCAGGCGCGAACGGGGAGAGACCCATGAAGGTAGAACGCAAGGCGGGTGCCGCGCCCAGGGTGGCGCAACTGGCCCGTGATATCGGCTGTGTCGAAGGGCCCTGCATGGGCTGCGCGGACTGCCGCGGCCTGTGCCCGGCGATCATCGAGGCGATGACCCTGCCCGAGATCGTGCTGCGGCGCACGGAGGCGCGGGCGGCATGAACAAGCCCCTCAAGCAGCACCTGATCGACCCGGAGATCTGCATCCGCTGCTATACCTGCGAGATGACCTGCCCGATCGGCGCGATCGAGCATAATGACGACAACGTGGTGGTGGACGCGGACAAGTGCAATTTCTGCATGGATTGCATCCCGGTCTGCCCCACCGGCTCGATCGACGAATGGCGGGTCGTCGAGACCCCCTATACTCTCGAAGAGCAATACGAGTGGATGGAACTGCCCGAGCAGGCCGACATCGCGCTGGATGATGGCGCGGGCGAGGCCGGCATGGAGGCCCTGGACGAGGCCATGGCCGCGCTGCTGGCCGAGGCGCACAAGGGCGCCGGCGGCAAGCCCAGGGCACCCGCCTCGGCGGCCAAGCCCACCGTAAACCTCTACAATCTCGGCAAGCCGGCCGAGGCCACGGTGCGGGGCAACTACCGACTGACAGCCGAGGACAGCGATTCCGATGTGCGCCATATCGTGCTGGATTTCGGCGGCCAGCCGATGCCGGTGCTGGAGGGGCAGTCCATCGGGATCATCCCGCCGGGCGAGGATGCCGAGGGCAAGCCGCATCTGCCGCGGCTCTACTCGGTCTCCAGCCCGCGTGATGGCGAACGGCCGGGCTACAACAACGTCTCGCTGACGGTGAAGCGCGAAGAGCGCGGCCTGTGCTCGAATTATGTCTGCGAACTGAAGCCGGGCGACAAGGTCAGGGTCACCGGACCGTTCGGCGCCACGTTCCTGCTGCCCTCCGATCCGGGCGCGCATCTGCTGATGATCTGCACCGGCACCGGCTCGGCCCCGTTCCGCGCCTTCACCATGCGCCGCCAACGCGAGCATCCGGGGCTGGAAGGGGCGCTGACCCTCGTTTTCGGCGCCCGCCGGCCCGAGGAGCTGCCCTATTTCGGCCCGCTCAAGAAGGTGCCGGACAGCTTCATGCGCAAGCATTATGCCTTCTCCCGGCAGGGCGGCGCGCCCAAGACCTATGTGCAGGACCGCCTGCGCGAGAATGCCGCAGATGTGGTGGGTCTCATGCAGGACCCACAGGGCTATATCTACATTTGCGGTCTCAAGGCGATGGAGCACGGCGTGGAAGAGGCGCTTTCCGACATCGCGCGCGAGGCGGGGCTTGACTGGGCCGCGCTGCGCGACGAGATGCGTGAGGGCGGCAGATACCACGTGGAAACATATTGATGAAAGACCAGACCGGGGCGGGCAGCGCGACGACGGGCGAAACCGACGTCTTCGAACATGAAATCGCGGTGCGATGGGGCGATTGCGATCCCGCGCTCATTGCCTATACCGCGCGGCTGCCCTGGTTCGCGCTGGATGCCATCGACGCCTGGTGGGAAGACCGCATGGGCGGTGAGGGCTGGTTCCAGCTCAATACCGATCGCAATGTCGGCACGCCCTTCGTGCACATGAGCTTCGATTTCCGTTCGCCGGTCACGCCGCGCCACCGGCTGATCTGCCGGACCTGGCCGTCGCGGCTGGGTGAAAGCTCTATCGCTTTCCGGGTGGATGGCTATCAGGGCGGGACGTTGTGCTTCGAGGGTCGCTTCGTCTGCGTCTTCGTGGTCGCGGATCGCTTCGAGAAAACCGCTCCGCCGCCGGATATCCGGGCCATCATCGAGCCGCATCTCCGGCCCGATGACGCATCATAATGCAGCGCGCCCGGGCGATTGATCCTTAGCGGTTGAATTTCCGTCCGGCCTGGCTAAGATTTATGCAATATTTTTCATAGCGGCCGGGCGCATGGGCGAAATCACCAACTTCAGGGGCGAAGCCACCGCCAGCGAAGGCGTGTCGCCGGCCGATCAGGCCGTGGCCGAGCTGATCCTGCGGGTGGGCGACCGGGTGCGCAAGGCGCGCGAGCGCAAGGGCATCCCGCGCCGCGTGCTGTCGGAAATCTCCGGCGTCTCGCCGCGCTATCTTGCACAGCTGGAGGCCGGGGCGGGCAACATTTCCATCGGGCTTCTGCAACGGGTGGCGCTTGCGCTCGATCACCGGATCGAATGGCTGATCGGCGAGGATGATCCCTGGACATCGGATGTGCTGCGCGCGGCAGAGCTGTTCCGCCGCGCCGACAGCGCCACGCGGCAGAAGGCGCTGGACACGTTGACGCCCGCGCCGCAGGCGGCCATGCGCGCCCGGCGCGTCTGCCTGATCGGGCTGCGGGGCGCGGGCAAGTCGACGCTGGGTCGAAAGGCCGGCGCCGCGCTGGATATCCCCTTCGTCGAGCTGAACCGCGAGATCGAGGAACAATCCGGCATGCCGGTCGAGGAGGTGATGGCGCTTTACGGGCAGGAGGGCTATCGCGATCTCGAAGCCCAGGCTCTGGGCCGGGTGATCGCCACCCATGACACGATGATCCTGGCCGTGGCGGGCGGCATCGTCGCCGAGCCCGACACCTACCAGACGCTGCTCGACCATTTCCACACGATCTGGGTGCGCGCCTCAGCCGAGGAACACATGGCCCGGGTCCGCGCGCAGGGGGACGAGCGCCCGATGGCGGGCAATCCCGAGGCGATGGCGCAGCTGAAATCGCTGCTCACCAGCCGCGAACCGCTTTACGAGAGGGCCCTGGCGCAGGTGAATACCAGCGGCAGATCGCTGGAGGCCTCGCTGGAGGAGCTGCTTGAGCTCATCGACGCACGCGGCTTCCTGGACTGACCCGCGCCGCGTGATGCCGCAGAATACGC
>JBKHDP010000103.1:0-10636 GCA_046541255.1 Paracoccaceae bacterium
TCGCCATGACCGGCGAGGTCACGCTGCGCGGCAACGTGCTGGCCATCGGCGGGCTGAAGGAAAAGCTGCTGGCCGCATTGCGCGGCGGGATCAAGACGGTGCTGATCCCCGAGGAGAACGAGAAGGACCTGGTCGAGATCCCCGACAACGTGAAGCAGGGGCTGGAGATCATCCCCGTCTCGAACGTCCGCGACGTGCTGGATCATGCGCTGGTGCGCCAGCCCGAGCCGGTGGACTGGGACGAGGCCGCCGAGGAAGCCGCGGCCGCCGAGGCCGCGCGCGACACGGTGGGCAAGGGGCAGGGCGCCGTCGCGCACTGATCCCGGGACCGGACCGGACAAATGACAGGGGCGCCCCGTGGGGCGCCCCTTTCGCGTGCCGCCGGCCGGTATGCCTTACTGCTCGACCGCCAGCGCCATCAGCAGGGCCGTTACCACGACGATCGCCATCGCGGCACCTTCCGAACCGGCCGCGGTATCCGCCTCGACCACGACAGGGTCCATCACCGGCTCCGAAGGCCCGTCCGCCCAGGCTGCCGGAACCGACAGCGCCAGGCCGGTCAGCGAAGTCAGAAGCAGTTTCTTCATCATGTTCCCCCATTCTTTACCCGTCGACCATGCCCGCGAATCGGTTGCCCGGTCAACGGAACTGGATCGGCACAGCGCGACATGCTATCTTTCGAGAAAACAAATCCGCAATCAGAGGCATGAAAGGGCAGTACTCAACATGGTCGCGAAACCTCCCTCCACCCCCGCGCGCAAGACAGCGTCTCGCGCGAAGACGGGATCGACAACGGCACGCCCCAAGGCCACCCGTTCCAGCACGCGCAGCGCGGTCCGGGCCAAGGCCAGCACCGTGAAATCCGCCGCCGCCGCTTCGGACATGGCCGCGCCGGATGCCGACGAGGCCCTGCTGGCGGCGGCCCCGAAACCCGCCGCGCCCGAAGCCGGCCCCGCGCCGCAGTTTCTGACGCCTGCGATGCGCAAGCGGGAGTTGATCGATGCGGTGGTGACGCGCTCGGGCATCAAGAAGAAGGATGCCAAGCCGGTGGTCGAGGCGATGCTGGCCGTTCTGGGCGAAACCCTGGCGGAAGGCCGCGAGATCAACCTGCTTCCGCTCGGCAAGGGCAAGATCAACCGCGCCCATGAGACCGCGAACGGGCGGGTGATCGTGCTCAGGCTGCGGCAGAAGACTCCCGCGGAAAAACCGGAAAAAGACCCTCTTGCAGAGCCCGCCGAGTAACGCTAAACCGCGCCGCACGGGTGATTAGCTCAGTGGTAGAGCGCTTCGTTCACATCGAAGATGTCGGGAGTTCGAATCTCTCATCACCCACCATCCTTCCACTGACGGGTCGTCGTGACCGCGGCGCAGCGGGCGCGGACGCAGCGCCACGGGCTCACCATCTTAGCGCGATCTTGCCGATCTGCCGGCCCTCTCGAAGCCGCGCATGGGCCGCCTCGATCGTGTCCACCGACAGCCCCTCCAGCGTCACGGTGCGGGTGGGCAGCAGCTTGCCTGCCTCGAAGAGGCCCGCGATCTCCGCCAGGATCTCGCCCTGGCGATGCATGTCCGGGGTGCGCCTCGCCGGGCGGGTGAACATGAACTCCCAACCGAAACTTGCGCTTTTCTGAAACAGCTGGCCCAGGTCATGCGGCCGGGTGCTGCCCACGATGGACACGATCCGGCCCTGCGGCGCCACCAGCCTTGCCATGCTGTCGAAATAGGCATCGGTGTCATGGGCGCAGAGGATCCGGTCGATACTGTCGGGCACCATGTCGCCCAGCGCCTCATGCGGGACCACCTCGGCCGCGCCCATCTTCTGGCACCAGTCCCTGCTTTCGGGGCGCGAGGCCGTGGCGGTGGCATGTATCCCCGAGAGCCTTGCCAGTTGCAGCAGGATCGAGCCCACGCCGCCCGCGCCATTGATCACCAGCAGCCGTTCGGCCTGCGGCCGGTCGGACAGGGGCACATAGCCCAGCCGGTCGAACAGCGCCTCCCAGGCGGTGATCGCGGTGAGGGGCAGGGCGGCGGCATCGGCATCATCCAGCGCAGGCGGCGCTTTCGCCACGATCCGGCTGTCCACCAGCTGATGCGTCGCATGGCTGCCCGCCCGGGTGGCGTCGCCTGCATACCAGACCCGGTCGCCCGGCGCGAAGCCCACCGCATCTGCGCCGGTTTCCAGAACCGTGCCGCAGGCGTCGTATCCCAGCACGGTGGGCGTGCCGTCCCTGGGCAGGCGATCCCACATCTTGGCATCCACCGGGTTCATCGAGGCGGCAGAGATCGCCACCAGCAGATCCTGCCCCGTGGCCCGCGGAACCGGGGCCTTGATGGCCTGGTAGCGGCGGCTGGCCGGGTCGAAGGCCACCGCGCGCATCCGCTCCGATGCGGTCATTCGTCGTCTCCCTCGCAATCTGCCGGGCGAGACTGGCGCAGCGCCGCACGCTTGCCAAGCCCCGGCGGCACCCGGCCGAAATTCCCGCAAAACGCCGCTTGACGCCGCTTTCCCACGCCCCTATTACCCGGTCCACGCCCGAGGGTTCGGGCGGGCAGCGGGCGGTTGTAGCTCAGTTGGTTAGAGTACCGGCCTGTCACGCCGGGGGTCGCGGGTTCGAGCCCCGTCAACCGCGCCAACCTCACCGGAGAGGCATGAAACGCTTTCTCGACAGCCTGCCCTGGTCGCTTGTGCTGCTGGTCGCGTTCAGCTGGGGGCTGGCTCCGTTCTTCCCCGAACCGCATGTCTGGCAGAAACTCAAGATGCTCGCGGCCGGCACGCTGACCCGCCCGGTGGACATCTTCGATCTGGTGCTTCACGCCGCGCCCTGGCTCTTGCTGGTGGCCAAGGGGACCGTTGCGTTGGGCGGGCGCGGTCAGGAATAGGTGTAACCCAGCGCCGCTTCGGTATCGAGATCGAGTTCCGCGCGCAGGAAGGCGCGATCCTCGGGCGTCATCGCCTCGGGCGTGGCCTCGCGCTCGCGCACGGCCAGGCGAAAGCGGTTGCCCAGACGCCGCGTGACGCCGCTGAATTCCGGCCCGCGCGGCGCCAGACCGAAAATGTCCGAGAACCACGCGACGAAGCCTTCCGGGTCGGTCTGAACCTGTTCGGCCCGCAGCAGGAGCAGGTTGCAGTCGCGGTTGAGAAAGCCCAGATGCGCGGCGAGCTTGACCCGGCGCAGTTCGAACAGGCTGGCGAAGCGCTGCCCGGTGATCGGGTGCCGGTCGAGCTGCAACTCCGCGCCTTCCACCCGGTCCACGATCTCGGCCGGGATCCGTTCGAAATGCGAGGGCCGGTCGATGATGCCGTGCCAGGGCGCCCGGATGAATCGGGAGAACGACAGTCTCTGGAGGTCGGGATGGGCGTGCCAGGGCCGCTTGTGCATCGACAGCGCCCAGGATTCGGCGTTGCGCACCACGCAGATCACCAGGAAATCGGGCGGGATCGCCACCATGTGCGGGGCGCCGTGCTTCCAGCCCAGGGCCTCGGTGCGGTCGATCCGCACGTTCTTCTCGATCAGCTTGCGCACCAGGTTGGTGGCGCTGGCCCGCTCGCCGATCACCTGGAACTGGACGGGCGGCCGGTCGGTGACGCGGCGGATCAGCCGCCCGCTGTCGCGGAAGCCCTCCGGCAAGCTCACCTGCATCGAATACTCCCCGTGACTCCCGGCCGGCCGGCGGCTTCGGGCGCAGCATAAGTGTTTCTCTAACCCGGTCAAACCCGCTACAGAATGGCAAGGCCGGACGGGCCGCGAGGGCCGCGGACGCAAGGAACGGGTTGGACGGATGCAGTCGAAAGTGGCGGCCGTGACGATGGTGCGGGACGACCTGTTCTTCCTGCGGGCCTGGCTGGATCATTACGGCGCGGCGCTGGGCCGCGAGAACTGCTATGTGGTGAACCACGGCCGCGGCGCGGCGGTGGCCGAGATGGCGCGGGGCTGTTCCGTGATCGGCCTGCCCGGCGATCCGCACCGAAATTTCGACGCCAAGCGTTGGCGGCTGCTCAACAACCTGGTGATGGGATTGCGCAGCTATTACGATCAAGTGATCGTGGGCGATGTGGACGAGCTGGTGGTGGTGGACCCTGCCGAAGGCCGGGGCCTGCTGGATTACCTCTCCGACCAGCCGATCCGGCGGGTGCTGACACCGCTGGGGCTGGAGGTGATCCACCGCATCGACCGCGAGCCCGATCCGATCGAGGACAGGATCCTGGGCCCGCGCCGGCATGTGCGGCTGGCGCCGCATTATTCCAAGCCCTGCATCGTCTCGCTGGGCACCAAGATCGCGCGGGGCGGCCATTTCACCCAGGCCGACAAGCTGTTCACGCCGGAGCCGCTTTACCTGTTCCACCTGAAGTTCTGCGATTTCGGCGAGTATGTCGCGGCGATGAACCGGCGCAATGCGGTGACGCGGGAGATCGGGGCGGGCATCCGCGAGACCGGCATCGGCCGGCACTGGTTCGCCGAGGCGCGCGGCGAGGACCGCGCGCTGTTCGAGGGCTTCGCCGCGCTCGACGAGGAAGACGGGTTCGATCTGTCCTGGGTGCGACACCGGATGCACGAGACCTGGCGCAAGCGCGGCGATACCGGCTTCTGGGAATTCGAGAGGCCGGATTATCGCAAGCAGTACCGGCTGCCCGAGCGGTTCGCGGGGGTCATCTGAACGGCCCTTCGGGCCGTGCCTCCGGCGGGGATATTTCTGCCAAGAAGAAGCGCGGAGCGTCAGAGCGGCAGGTCTTCGAGGAAGTCCAGCAGCGCCGCGGCGGTGGTCTCGGGGTGTTCGTCGGGGAAGAAATGCCCGCCGGGCAGGGCGCGGGCCCGCATGTCGGAGAGGCTGTCGGCCCAGCTTGCCGCCATGTCGAAGGCGCGGGCCATGACGCCGTCTTCGCCCCAGAGCACCAGCGCGGGGCAGGACAGCTTGCGATGCCGGTCCCCTTTGTCGAGCGCGAGGTCGTGATCCAGCGTGTCGCGATAGTCGGCGCACATGGCGCGGATCGTGTCGGGCCTGCGCCAGGCGGCGCGGTAGGCCGCGAGCCTGGCATCGTCGAAGCCCGAGAGCCCGGCGCCGCCCCAGCCCGCCAGGCAGCTTTCGAAGAAGGCATCGGGATCGTGCCTGATGATGGTCTCGGGGAAGGGGGCGGGCTGGGCCAGGAAGAACCAGTGGTAGTAGGCGCGCGCCACCTGGGGCGAGAGCCGGTCGAGCAGCACGAGGGTGGGCACGATGTCCAGCAGCGCCAGGCTGGCCACCGCCTCGGGCGCGTCGAGCGCCATGCGGTGGGCGGTGCGCGCCCCGCGATCATGCCCGACCAGGTGGAAGCGGGGAAAGCCCAGTTCGCGCATCAGCGCGAGCTGGTCGGCGCCCATGGCGCGGAAGCTGCAGGCCGCCGGGCCTTGTGGCGCGGCGCTGTCGCCATAGCCGCGCAGGTCGGCCGTGACCACGGTGAAGCGCCGCGCGAGACGGGGCGCGATGGCTCCCCACATGGCGCGGGTCTGGGGAAAGCCGTGCAGCAGCAGCACCGGCGGCCCCGTCCCGGCGATGTCGAAGGCGATTTCGGTGCCGTTGACCTGCAGCCGGCTCATGCGGAGAGCGCGTCCAGGATCCGGGCCCAGCTGCGGATGCCCTTGTGGAAGCTGCGCAGGTCGTACTTCTCGTTGGGGGAATGGATCTGGTCGTCGTCATGGGCGAAGCCGATCAGCATCGATTCCATGCCGAGGATCTGCTTGAAGGAGCCCGCCACCGGGATCGAGCCGCCGGCGCCCACGAAGGCGGCCGGGTTGGGCCACTCGGCCGAGAGCGCCCGGCGCGCGGCCTCGAATTCCGGCCGGTCGGTATTCATCACGCAGGCCGGGGCGCCGTCGCCCATCGGGAATTCGGCGGTGACATCCGGCGGCAGATGCGCCTCGACATGGGCGACGAAGGCGCGGTGGATGGCTTGCGGATCCTGCGTTCCGACCAGGCGGAAACTGATCTTTGCGCGCGCCTCCGCGGGCAGCACGGTCTTGAAGCCCGCGCCGGTATAGCCGCCCTGGATGCCATTCACCTCGGCGGTGGGGCGCGCCCAGAGCCGTTCGAGCGGCGCGCGGTCCTGCTCGCCCGCCCCCTGCGACAGGCCGACCTTGCTCAGAAAGCCCTGGGGATCGAAGCCCAGCTCCTGCCATTGCGCAAGAATTTGCGCCGGGGTTTCCGGCACGCCGTCGTAGAAGCCGGGCAGGGTGATGCGGCCGGTTTCGTCATGCAGGCTGCCCAGGATCTTCGACAGGATCTGGATCGGGTTGGCCGAAAGCCCGCCATAAAGCCCCGAATGCAGGTCGCGCGAGGCGGCCTTGATCACCACCTCCTCGCGCAGCATGCCGCGCAGCTGCGTGGTGATCGAGGGGGTGTCGGCGTCGAACATGCCGGTATCGCAGATCAGCGCGATATCGGCACCGAGTTCGGCGGCATTCGCCTTCAGGAAGGGAATCAGCGAGGGCGAGCCCGACTCCTCCTCGCCCTCGAAGAAGAAGGTGATCCTGCAGGGCAGGGCCCCGTGCTCCGCGATCCAGGCGCGGCAGGCCTCCACGAAGGTCATCAGCTGGCCCTTGTCGTCCGACGCGCCGCGGCCCCGGATCACCTTGCCGGCTTCGGTGTCTTCGACGGCGGGATCGAACGGGTCGCGGTGCCACAGCTCCAGCGGGTCTGCGGGCTGCACGTCGTAATGGCCGTAGAACAGCAGATGGGGCGCACCCTCGCCGATATGGCCCACCACCATCGGATGGCCCGGCGTGGGGCGTTTTTCGGCCGTGGCGCCAAGGCTTTGCAGATCCGCCACCAGCCAGTCGGCGGCCGCGTCGCACTGCTCCTTGTAGGCCGGATCGGTCGAGATCGAGGGCATGCGCAGCAGCGCCATCAGCCGCTCCACCGCCTGGGGCATCTCGGCGTCGATTCGGGCGAGGACGGGGTCGATTGACATGGCGTGAGGCTCCTTGTTCCGGTCGGGCGCGACACTATCATCCGGCAACGGCGTGTCCAGCGACGCGAGGGCCCCGATGCTTGACCCAGATCAAGGCCATATGGCAGCGACAATTCGTAACCTGTTGCCAAGCCGGAATGTCGTTTATATGCATTCCAATATGTGAATGTCGGCCGACGCGCCGCCAGAATACCGGAGGAGATGTCGTTGGATTATTCGGCAAAGCTGGATCAGGCCATCGCTCGTCTGCATGACGAAGGCCGCTATCGCACCTTCATCGACATCGAGCGCAAGCGCGGTGCCTATCCGCATGCGACCTGGCGCAAGCCCGACGGATCGGAGGCGCCGATCACCGTCTGGTGCGGCAACGACTATCTGGGCATGGGGCAGCACCCTGCCGTGCTGGCGGCGATGCACGAGGCGATCGACGCCACCGGCGCGGGCTCGGGCGGCACGCGCAACATCTCGGGCACCACGGTCTATCACAAGCGGCTGGAAGCCGAGCTGGCCGATCTGCACGGCAAGGAGGCGGCGCTGCTGTTCACCTCGGCCTATATCGCCAACGATGCCACGCTCAGCACCCTGCCGAGGCTGTTTCCCGGCCTGATCATCTATTCCGACGAGTTGAACCACGCCTCGATGATCGAAGGGATCCGCCGCAATGGCGGGGCCAAGCGCGTCTTCCGGCACAACGACATCGCGCATCTGCGCGAATTGCTGGAGGCCGACGATCCGGCGGCGCCCAAGCTGATCGCCTTCGAATCGATCTACTCGATGGACGGCGATTTCGGCCCGATCGAGGCATTCTGCGATCTGGCCGACGAGTTCGGCGCGCTGACCTATATCGACGAGGTGCACGCGGTGGGCATGTATGGCCCGCGCGGGGCCGGCGTGGCGGAGCGCGACGGGCTGATGCACCGCATCGACATCATCAACGGCACGCTGGCCAAGGCCTATGGCGTGATGGGCGGCTACATCGCCGCCAGTGACCGGATGTGCGACGCGATCCGCTCCTATGCGCCGGGCTTCATCTTCACCACGTCGCTGCCGCCGGCAGTGGCGGCGGGCGCGGCGGCCTCGGTGGCGCATCTCAAGACCGATCAGGCGCGGCGCGACCGGCACCAGGCCCAGGCGCGGATCCTCAAGACGCGGCTGAAGGGCATGGGCCTGCCGATCATCGATCACGGCAGCCATATCGTTCCGGTGATCGTCGGCGACCCGGTGCATTGCAAGCGCATCTCCGACATGCTGCTGCAGGATTACGGGATCTATTGCCAGCCCATCAACTTCCCCACCGTCCCGCGCGGCACCGAGCGGTTGCGCTTCACGCCCTCGCCGGTGCACGGGCCGGAAGAGATGGATCGGCTGGTGCGCGCGATGGACAATCTCTGGTCACATTGTGCGCTGAATCGCGCCGAAAGATCAGCCTAGTCGCTGTCAAGCCTGTCCCCCACTGCATGTTGTGGTAAAGTCACATGAAGCAGCGACGCTCGAATCGGCCGATGCTGCAAATCGGGACATGAGGCAGCGATACGGATGATCGGGCGCAGACCCTCTCGTGACAGGGCAGAGGACGCGCAGTCGAAGCCCAGGAGTTTCGACGATTTCGATCTGCGTCTCGGCGACGTCATGCGGGGCGAGCGCGCGACCCTGGGAAAATCCCTGCTCGACGTCCAGCGGGAGCTTCGGATCAAGGCGGGCTACATCGCCGCGATCGAGAATTGCGATCCGTCCGCCTTCGACACGCCCGGGTTCATCGCCGGATACGTGCGCTCCTATGCCCGGTATCTCGGGATGGATCCGGATCGCGCCTTCGCGGCCTTCTGCGCCGAAAGCGGGTTCTCGCCCGCCCACGGCATGGCCGAGGAAGCCTCGACCATCCGCAAGCCGCGTCAGCAGCCCCGGGCGGAGACCCACAAGAAGGTCCGCGACCCTTTCGCAGATCCCTCCACCCCTTTCGCACCCAAGGGAGACAGCCTCCTGTCCCGGATCGAGCCGGGTGCCATCGGCTCGCTGCTGGTGCTCGTCGGGCTGGTCGGGGCCATCGGGTTCGGCGGTGTGACCGTCCTGCGCGAGATCCAGCGGGTGCAGCTCGCCCCGGTGGACCAGACGCCGGTGGTGCTGTCGGATCTCGATCCGCTGGAAGGCGTCGAACCGGCCGAATCCGAGACCGGCGAGAGCCGCCAGGCCGCCGCGCCCGAGGCGCTGGGCGGCGTCTACCGGCCGCAGCCGCTGGACCTGCCGGTTCTGGTGTCCCGGGATGCGCCGATCTCCACCCTCGATCCGGACACGATCGGGGCCTTCGCCCGGGCCGACCGTCCCGCGCTTCCGCCCTCGCCGGCCGAGCAGGAGGTCGCGGAGGCGGCAGAGGCCGCGTCAGCGCCGAGCGACGACACGAAGCGGTCCGCGCAGATGCCGCAGGTGGTGGAGGAAACCGGCCCTGAAGTGGTGCTGTTCGCGATCCGCCCCGCCTGGGTGCGGGTGCGCGCGGGCGACGGCTCGATCCTGTTCGAGAAGATCCTCGATGCCGGCGAGCAATATGTCCTGCCGCAGACAGAGGAACCGCCCGTGCTGCGCGCGGGCATGTCCGGCTCGATCTATTTCGAGGTCAATGGCGAACTCTACGGCCCGGCCGGGCAGGGCACCGGCACGATCCGCAACGTGGCCCTCTCGGTTGAGGCGCTGAAGGACCGCTACCAGCTTGCCGATCTCGACGAGGACCCGGAACTGGCCAAGGTGATCGCCCTGGCCGAAGCGCAGGACGATGCGCGCGTGTCGGAGTGACCCGCCCGGATTGCCCCGCATGCCCCACAAGCCTATCTTCCGGCCAAAGGCCTGACTCGGGAAGGGAGCCATGACGCTCAATCACGTCCGCCCGTGGCGAAACATCTATCGCCGCAAGTCCCGCCAGATCCATGTGGGCCCGGTGCCCGTGGGTGGCGACGCGCCGATCTCGGTGCAGACCATGACCAACACGGTCACCACCGATATTCCGGGCACCATCGCGCAGGTGCAGGCCGCGGCGGAGGCGGGCGCCGATATCGTGCGCATCTCGGTGCCCGACGAGGCCTCGTCGAGGGCGCTGCGCGAGATCGTCCGCGAGAGCCCGGTGCCGATCGTGGCCGACATCCATTTCCACTACAAGCGCGGGATCGAGGCGGCCGAGGCCGGCGCGGCCTGCCTGCGGATCAACCCGGGCAATATCGGTGACGAGACCCGGGTGAAGGAGGTGATCCGCGCGGCGAAGGATCACGGCTGCTCGATCCGGATCGGGGTGAACGCGGGCAGCCTGGAGAAGCACCTGCTGGAGAAATACGGCGAACCCTGCCCCGAGGCGATGGTGGAGTCCGGGCTGGAGCATATCCGCATCCTGCAGGACAACGATTTTCACGAGTTCAAGATCAGCGTGAAGGCCTCGGACGTGTTCCTGGCCGCGGCGGCCTATCAGGGCATCGCCGAGGCGACGGACGCGCCCATCCATCTTGGCATTACCGAGGCGGGCGGGCTGACGTCGGGCACGATCAAGTCCGCGATCGGGCTGGGCAACCTGCTGTGGATGGGCATCGGCGACACGATCCGCGTCTCGCTTTCGGCCGATCCGGTGGAGGAAGTCAAGGTGGGCTACGAGATCCTCAAGGCCCTGGGCCTGCGGCATCGCGGCGTCAACATCATCTCCTGCCCGTCCTGCGCGCG
>JBKHDP010000104.1:0-10503 GCA_046541255.1 Paracoccaceae bacterium
GCCGCACCGCGTTCTGGCGCGACCGGCTCGATGCGCTGGAACGGCTGCGCGAAACGCTGGGCTACGAGGCCACCTTGCAGCGCGGTTTCGCGGTGGTGCGCGGGGACGGGAACGTGGTCACGCGAAAGGCCGGGGCGCAGGCGGCGCGGATGCTGGAGATCGAGTTCGCGGACGGGCGGCTGATGGTGGGCGGCAAGCCCCGCAAGGCCGGCGGCCCGGACGCGCCGCCGGATCAGGGCTCGCTGTTCTGACCGGCGCGCGGCCCGATCAGCGCCGGGCGGTGATCGCGCGGGCGCCGGCGGCGAACAGGACCAGGGCGCCGGTCTCGTCGAAATCGAAGCGGTCGACAGTGTCGAGCGCGGCCAGGAAGCGGCGCTCCTGCGCCATCAGCGCCTCGGGGCAGGCCATCCTCGTGCCGGCCAGCGGCCCGAGCCGCAGCCCCTCGCCCGAAAGCTCGGCGGTGCCGGTATAGCGGTTGCAGGTGGCGCGCCCGCTTGCCCGGCCGTCGCGGTCGAAGGCGATCGTGACACGCGAGCCGTCGATCAGCCCGGTGCCGCCAATATCCTCGACCACCCATTCCGGCCCGGTCAGCAGCGCCATCGGATCGCCGCCGCAGCCGCGCAGTGTTTCGCCCCCGTGGTCCAGCGTCACGGCCCGGGGATAGGGCATCCCGGTCATGCCGTCACGGCACAGCGTCTCCGTCACCCGGATCCGCAGCCCGGCCTCGGGCAGGTCGTAGACGAAGGCCCCCTCGGAAATGCCGGGAGCGGGCAGGCGGGCCCTGATCGTCTCGGACCCGTAGTTCAGGTTGGCGCGCAGCCGGCCCTCGCGGAATTCCACCGTCCAGCCCGGCTCGTTGCCCCGTGCCGTCCAGGCGGGCTCGGGATCGGGCGGGACGATCACGCAATCCGGCAGCGCGCCGCCGTCGTCGTCGTCCAGTTCCACCCGGGCAGTGTCGGCCCTGGTCCAGACCGAGACGCGCCCGTCGGCGCTTGCATATTTCGCCCCCGAGGCGGTGCGCTCTCGCGTCAGTTCGAATACCTGCGCGTCGGTGGCCAGCAGCGCCTTCTCGCCGGCGAAAACCAGCCGCAGCCGGCGCTCGCCGCAGCGCAGCGCCGAGGAGAAGCCCAGCGGCCTGTGCGGGTGCAGGATCACCTCGCCCAGCGTCACGTCCTGGGTGCCGGACGGCACCTGCACCGTCTCGCTCAGCCAGCGTGTTTCGCCGCTCACGAAGATCCCCGCGCGCAGATCGGCCCCCATACCCACGGGAATTTCGAGCGTGAAGGGCAGTGGCACCTGCCGACCCTCCGCGGCAAGGCGTGTCTCGCCCAGCAGCTCCCCGGTGGCGCCGCGCGCTTCCACCACGATGCGGGCCTCGGCCGGCAGGGCAACGCGTGCGGGATAGGTCAGGCTGCCTTCGAGGTCGCGACTGTCCTGTGCCTGGGCGGTCAGACCAGCCAGCGCCAGGGCCAGCGCGGCAGGAACGCGAAACAGGGGCATCTCGACTCCCGTGGTGAGGATCATGCCGCCCGAGTCTGGAAAGCAGCGGCGCGCGAGGCAAGGGTGATCTGCCGCAAGCGGGCGGTTCGCCGCTCAGACGCCGACCTCCGGGCCGAGGCACTGCATGGGTTCGTCGCTCTGGTCCGCTTCGTAGAGCGGCACGGTGCTCTCGTCTTCGAAGATCGCCTTCAACCCGCCGCCGGGCTCGCGGAAGAATCGCCAGCATTGCGGGCCGGTGCCGTCCTCGTAGACGAAGCAGATCATCCCGCGATCATCCTCGTACCAGGTGCCCTCGATGCAGCGCCCGTCGAGAAACGACCAGGTGACACGCCGGCCGGGCTTGTAACGCTCCACCCCGTAAGGCTCGCCCGCCTGGCCGAAATAGAGCGTCTTGCCCCGCGTGTAGCGGTCGAACGCCTCGGGTGTCATCGGCTCCTGGGCGGTCAGCGGCGTGGCGGCGAGCAGGGCGGGAAGCAACAGGCGGAACATGCGCCGACTGTGCCATTTCCCGCGCCCGGTGTTAACCTGTTTTCACCGCCGCCGCGCCGGTCGGGCGGCGGTCCGCGATGCGGCGGGCGCGATGGTCCATCAGCGCGCGCCATGCGGGCGGCCACAGCGCGATCACCGCCATCACCGGCAGGCTCTGTGGCAGGTGCGGCATGGTGGCGCCGTCCAGCTCCAGCGCGGGCCAGGGGCGGGACGGATGGGCGTGATGGTCGGAATGGCGCGGCGCGTTCAGCATCATCGCCGAGGACTGCCGGTGCGGAGCGTTCCAGGAATGCTGCGGGCCCACCGGCTCGGGCCGTCCATCGCGACGCAGGGCGCGGCGCAGCCCGTAATGCTGCACGTAATCCGACAGCAGCAGCTGGACCTGCGCATATCCCGCCAGCCCCAGAAGGGTCAGCAGGCCGGGCAGCCCCGCGATCGCCCAGGCCAGCGCCAGCGCCAGCGCCGCCCCGCCGATCCACAGCGCGTATGGGTGCGCTCCGCGCCGGTTGCGCGCCCGGCGGGCGGTCTCCGCGGCCAGCCCGGCGCGGAACGACCCGGCCCAGGCCCGCGGCAGGAAATGCCAGAAACCTTCACCCTGCCGCGCGCTGTTGGGATCGGCGTCCGTCGCGACATGGACGTGATGCACCAGCCGATGCGCCGAGACGTGATGTCCGAAGAGCAGCGAGACATAGACCAGAGCGCCCAGCCTGCGCGGCCAGCGAGGGGCGGCGTGGATCAGCTCATGCGCGTTGGAATTGCTGATCTGGCCGAAGAACAGCCCGAAGGCGAAGAAGGCCACCGCCCGTTCCGCCAGGCCCAGCCCGCTATCGCCGCCGATGCCGTGGATCGCCAGCGGCCAGAGCGCCAGATGCGCCGCGGCCAGAGTGAGCGACAGGGTCTGGCCTGCCGGGAACTCCGCCCCGGGCGCGGCAGGACTGGCGGCCTCGCGGCCCAGCCGGTCCAGCGCGAAGGTCAGGACCGTCATCCAGACCAGCGCCGCCGCGCCCCAGGCGCCGCCCGTCAGGACGGCCAGGGCCAGCAGCGCCGCGGGCGCGAGGGTGGCAAGGGCGAAGCGGGTCATCACATCGTCATCCTGCCGCGGAATTGCGCGAATCGTAAGGCACAACATAGGCGGGGCGGGGACTCGCGCGCCCTTCCATCCGACGCGCGCAGGCGTTAGGTGGAAACGGACCAGTGTGGAGGCAGCGCCCATGGCATTTTTCAGCAAGCTCAAGGACCGGCTGTTCAAGTCCTCGTCCAGGATCGACGAAGGTCTCGAAGCCATCGTGGAGGAAGGCGGCACGCCCGACTCCCCCGAGCCCGACTCCCCCGAACCCGAGCGTCCCCGGCGCGATCCCGAGGTGCCGCCGCGGCCCGAACCGGCGCCCGAGCCGGAACCTGCTCCCGTGCCCGAGCCGGAGCCCGAGCCGCAACCCGAACCGGAGCCGCAACCCGAGCCCGAGCCCGAGCCGGTTCCCGACCCGGAACCGCGCCCGGGCCCCGGCCCGGAACAGCCCCAGCCCACCGATCCCGCGCCCGCGCCCCCGCCGCAGGAGGTGCCCCAGCCCGAGCGCGAGCCCGGTCCCACCCCCGCACCGCTGGAAATCCCCGAGCCCGACATCCCCGAGGAACTGCCGCGCCAGCCCTCCGGTCCCGGCTTCCTGGGACGCCTGATGGGCCGCCGCGGCACCGCCCCGGTGATGCGCCGTACGCTTGACGACGCGATGCTGGAAAGCCTCGAAGAGCTGCTGATCTCGGCCGATATGGGAGTGGATACCGCGCTGCGCGTCACCGCGAACATGGCCGAGGGGCGGATGGGCCGGAAACTCTCGGTCGAGGAGATCAAGCGCCTGCTCGCCGACGAGATCGCCCGTGTGCTGGAACCCGTCGCCCGGCCGATGCCGATCTATCCCAGGCGCCCGCAGGTGGTGCTGGTGGTGGGCGTCAACGGTTCGGGCAAGACCACGACGATCGGCAAGCTCGCCGCGCAGTTCCGTGCCGCCGGCAAGACGGTGGTGATCGCCGCGGGCGACACGTTCCGCGCCGCCGCGGTGGAGCAGCTGCAGATCTGGGGCGAGCGGGCGGGCGTGCCGGTGCTGACCGCGCCCGAGGGCTCGGACCCGGCCAGCCTTGCCTTCGACGCCATGGCCCGGGCCGAGGCCGATGGTGCGGACCTGCTGCTGATCGACACCGCCGGACGGCTGCAGAACCGCCAGGACCTGATGGAGGAACTGGCCAAGATCGTGCGGGTGATCCGCAAGCGCGATCCCGAGGCCCCGCACAACACGCTGCTGGTGCTTGACGCCACCACCGGTCAGAACGCGCTGAGCCAGGTCGAGATCTTCCGCAAGATCGCCGATGTCTCGGGGCTGGTGATGACCAAGCTTGACGGCACCGCCAAGGGCGGGGTGCTGGTGGCGCTGGCCGACAGGTTCGGCCTGCCGATTCACGCCATCGGCGTGGGCGAGCAGATCGACGATCTCGCCCCTTTCGATCCCGAGGATTTCGCCGCCGCCCTCACCGGGCTGGACCGCGCCGCATGATCCTGCCCGCCCGGCTCACGGCCCGCCTCCGCGATCCCCTTGCCGGCCGGACCTGGCGATCAGCCGCAGCAACCAAAGCACGAACAGGGCCAGGATCGCGGCCATGACCGCCAGCACCAGGTTGCCGATGCCACAAGCCAGGCCGATCGCGCCGGCCAGCCACATGCCCGCGCCGGTGGTCAGGCCCCGCACCTTGTCGCCTTGCAGGATGATCGTGCCCGCGGCGAGGAAGGCCACGCCCGCCGTCACCGCCTCGACCAGCCGGATCGGGTCGAGCCGAAGCGGTACGTCGCTCTCGCCGCCCAGCGTCATCAGGTCGAAGGTGACCAGCGTGAAGATGCAGGCGGCCAGCGCGATCATCATGTGGGTGCGCAGCCCGGCCGACTTCTCGTGGTGCTCGCGCTCCCAGCCGATCACGCCGCCCAGGATCAGCGCGGCGGCCATCCGCAGCGCCGCCGCCTCCCAGGGCACGTTGCCGAAGGGCGTGAGCGTGGTATCGGCGCCAAGCGCGCGGGCCAGCCAGCCGGGGAGCTCGTCCAACATGGGGCGCAGTCTCGGACAGCGGCGTATCCGGTGCAACCCCCGCTGCGCGGGAACCCGCCGGTGAGCGAATGGCTGGTCGCTCTGGAGGGCACGCCGCAGGGCGGGACGCTGGCGACATTGCTCGCGTTGTCGGCGGCCTTTCTGCACGCGGTCTTCGGCGCGCTGCAAAAGGGACGTCACGATCCCTGGCTCACCCGCGGCGCGATCGACGCAAGCTACGGGCTGATGGCGGCGCCGGTGGCGCTGTTCCTGGTGCCCTGGCCCGAGCCGCATATGTGGCCCATCTTCGCGGCGATGATGGTGATCCACACGGCCTACAAGCTGCTCCAGTCCTGGGCCTATTCCAAGGGCGCCTACACGGTGGTCTACCCGGTGGTGCGCGGCACCGGGCCGCTGTTCACCGTGCTGGGCGCCTGGATGCTCTTCGGCGAGGTCTTCAACACCCAGCAATGGCTGGGCGTGGCGGTGCTGCTGTCGGGGATCTTCGGGCTGGCCGCCTACAACCTGGCCTTCCTCGTGCCCGCGCGCGAGACCCTGCCCGCGGCGCTGACGCTGGCGGTGCTGACCGGGATCTTCGTGGCGCTCTACACGACCTGGGACGCCTATGGCATCCGCGCCACGGCCGATCCCTTCACCTTTCTGGCATGGTTCTTCTTCCTGGATGGAATCGTGCTGCCCGGCTTCATATATCTCTATTGGCGCCGGTTGCCCGACCGGCCCGAGGCCGGGCCGCTCATGCGCCGCGGCGTGATCGGGGCAGTGGTGGGGGTGGCGAGCTTCGGCTCGGTCATGCTGGCCACCCGGCTCGACAAGGTGGGCGAGGCGGCGGTGCTGCGCGAGACCTCCACGGTCTTTGCCGCGCTGATCGGCTGGCTGGTGCTGAAGGAGACGGTGGGCCCGCGCCGGATCCTGCTTATGGCCCTTATCGCGCTGGGCGCGGTGATCGTGGAGACGGGCGGATGAGGAAACTGCGCATGGACGAGCCGAAACAGATCAACCCCTTCCTGAAAACGGTGCTGGAACTCGGCCCGGTGCTGGTCTTCTTCGCGGCCTACCTGCTGCTGCGCGACGACAGCTACATGATCGCCGGGCGCGACTATGACGGTTTCATCCTTGTCACCGCCGGGTTCATCCCGCTGATGCTGCTGTCCTCCGCGCTCCTGTGGCGCCTGACCGGCCATCTGTCCCGGATGCAGATGGTCACGCTGGTGCTGGTGGTGCTGTTCGGCGGGCTGTCGGTCTGGCTCAACGACGATCGGTTCTTCAAGATGAAGCCGACGATGATCTACCTTCTGTTCACCGCGATCCTGGGCGTCGGCCTGATGCGCGGGCAAAGCTACCTGCAATACGTGATGGAAGGGCTGATGCCTCTGGCGCAGGAAGGCTGGATGATCCTCACCCGAAGGCTTGCCGGGTTCTTCTTCGGCCTGGCGGTGCTGAACGAGGTGATCTGGCGCAGCATGAGCACCGATGCCTGGGTCTGGTTCAAGACCTTCGGGCTGACCGCGGCGCTCTTCGCCTTCTTCATGGCGCAGGGGCGGCTGTTCAAGACCTATGGCGAGCACGCCGAAGACAGCGAGGGCTGAGTCCGACCTTCGTCCTGGCCCGGATATCCAGTTTTGCGACAGCCCGCGCTGCCGTCCCGGATGCGAGGCGTGCCGCAGGCGCGGCGCAAGGATCTTGCCGAAGACTCCTGGTGCGGCCCGTATCCGGGCCGCGCCGCCACGAACAGGATACGGATCTCAGCCCTTCTGCCCGAAAAGCACCTTCTGTCCTTCCGGCGTCGTGCCTGCGGGCGAACGCAACTCTGCATGCAGCGCCCGGCCGCGCCGCACCCCCTCCCTGGCACCGACCTCTTCCAGCCAGCGGGCCATGTGGGGCTTGTCGGTCAGGTCCTGCTGCTGCCCCTCCCAGAGCGAGGCCCAGGGCCAGATCGCCATGTCGGCGATCGAGAAGAAGTCACCCGCCACGAAGGCGTTCCTGGCAAGCTGCGTGTCCAGCACCCGGTAAAGGCGCGCCACCTCGTTGCGGTAGCGATCCTTGGCGTAGGGCAGATCCTGCGGCGGGTCCATCGTGGGGGCGTATTTGAGGAAGTGATGCGCCTGGCCTGCCATCGGGCCCAGCCCGCCCATCTGCCACATCAGCCACTGGTCGACGGCGATCCGGTCGCGCTCGGTCGGGCCGTCGAACCGGCCGGTCTTGCGCGCGAGATAGCGCAGGATCGCCCCGGATTCGAACATGGCAAGCGGCGCGCCGTCCGGTCCCTGCGGATCGACGATCGCAGGCATCCGGTTGTTGGGCGAGATCCGAAGGAAATCGGGGTCGAACTGCGCGCCCTTGCCGATATCCACCAGCCGCACCGTGTAGGGCAGCCCCATCTCCTCCAGCGCGATGGCGACCTTCCAGCCGTTCGGCGTGGGCCAGTAGTGGAACTCGATGGGTACCTGGGGCGTGGCGGTCATGTTCGGCTCCTCGCTGTCCTGCGTCAGGATGGCGCACGGGCCGGCGAAAGCAAGCCTTCAAGCCGCTCCGAACGCGCAAGAAGGCGTGACCAGCGCGGCGCGGGCTCGGCCGGCAGGGCGGCGCGCAGCGCCGGCAGCGTCAGCATTTCGGGCCGGCGCATCAGATCGGCATAGAGCGCGAACACGCCGGGGCGCAGATAGCCCGACCAGTGACAGATCCGGCTGCTGGGCGGGGCCACCCGGTAGCCGCGCGCGGCGAGGGCCGCGAGCGTGCGCGGATCGTCCAGCTGCAGCGTGAGCAGATTGCGCCGTGGCGCCAGCCCGTGGCCCAGCATGCGGTCGCCCGCCCGCCCCGGAGCCACCAGGCGCTCCAGCAGGAAATCGAACAGGTCGTTTTCGCGGCTGGTGACGTTGACGAGTTCCGCAGCCCGTCCCGCCGGGGCGGCCAGCGCGGTTTCAGCCCTTCCGGCATATTCCGCGGCCGCCAGCAGGATCGCCCGCGTCACCGCGCCCTCCGGCAGGTGTGGCAACGCCTGCAGCGCCACGCGCGCGCCCAGCGAATGGCCGATCAGGTGAACCGGGCGGTGCGGGGCGGCCGCGCGGAGCGTGGCCACCAGCCCTGCCAGCCGCCGGCCTGCCAGCTCCGCCCGCCGGTAGGCGCACCAGATCGTGCCGCGCGCGGGCCAGCCGAAGGCGATACCCAGCCCCTCGGCCGGATCGTCCCGGCCGAAACCGAGCGCGCGGGGCCAGCTCAGCGCCCTGCGTCCGCTGCCCGCCGGCGCGAGCGCCAGGATATGCCGGTGCGGGCAATGCCTCGGATCGCCGGGGCGGAACTTGTAGCCGTGGATCATCACGATCACAGGCCCCCGGCCCTCGGCGGCGCGCCGGGCGGCCTCGTCCGCGCCGGACAGGGCGCCCGTCTCCCAGAGGTCCACTTGCAGCAGCGGCATGGCCCGACTCCACCACAACATCTTGTGGTTTTGCATAGGGAGCTCCTGCAAAACCGCGATGACGTGACCATGACGCGGGCGTGACGATGCCGCGGGGCCACGGGTGTTGACGGGCCATTCCGGCTTGCGTATCAGGCGGGACGTGGCGATTTGTTGCCGGATTGCGGGCCACGTTAAACATACCGCTAAAGAGGTCGAGACCGGGCCACCCCGTTCGCTTGACCGCGGCGGGGTCTTTTCTTGCGGGCAGGCGCCCGGGGAGGTTTCGGAAATGACGCAGGGCTGGAAGCCGCGCACGCGGCTGGTGCATGGCGGGACTCGACGGTCGCAATATGGCGAGGTCAGCGAGGCGCTGTTTCTCACGCAGGGTTTCGTCTACGACAGTGCAGAGGCGGCCGAGGCACGCTTTCTCGCAGCCGGCGAGGACGAATTCGTCTATGCCCGATACGGCAATCCCACCGTGGCCATGTTCGAGGATCGCATCGCGGCGCTGGAAGGCGCCGAGGATGCCTTCGCCACGGCCTCGGGGATGGCGGCGGTCTCGGGCGCGCTGATGTCGATGCTGAAGGCCGGCGATCGCGTGGTGGCAGCGCGGGCGCTGTTCGGCTCCTGCCTCTACGTGCTGGAGGAGGTGCTGACGCGCTACGGCGTCGAGGTGACGCTGGTGGATGGCACCGATCTCGACCAGTGGCGCGACGCGATCCGTCCGGGCACGCG
The DNA here is from genome assembly GCA_046541255.1 of Paracoccaceae bacterium. Taxonomy (GTDB): domain Bacteria; phylum Pseudomonadota; class Alphaproteobacteria; order Rhodobacterales; family Rhodobacteraceae; genus Rhodosalinus. The sequence continues at coordinate 9,205 of JBKHDP010000104.1, forward strand.
GGCGGTGTTCTTCGAGTCGGTCTCCAACCCGACGCTGGAGGTGGTCGACATCGCCTCGGTGGCCGGGCTGGCGCATGCGGCCGGCGCGCTGGTGGTGGTGGACAACGTCTTCGCCACGCCGATCTTCTCGCAGGCCCTCGCGCAGGGCGCGGACGTGGTGATCTATTCCGCCACCAAGCATATCGACGGTCAGGGCCGGGCGCTGGGCGGGGTGATCCTTGGAACGCGCGAGTTCATCCGGGGCACGGTCGAGCCCTACATGAAGCATACCGGCGGGGCGCTTTCGCCGTTCAACGCCTGGATCATGCTCAAGGGGCTGGAGACGATGGAACTGCGCGTCCGCGCCCAGGCCGAGACCGCGCTGGCGCTGGCCCGCGCATTGGAGCGCCATCCCAAGCTCCGGCAGGTGATTCACCCGGCGCTCGCCTCGCATCCGCAGCACGCACTGGCCATGGCGCAGATGGGCGGGCAGGGCGGCACGATGCTGGCGCTGGACCTGGCGGGCGGGCAGGAGGCGGCGTTCCGCTTCCTCAACGCGCTGCGGATCGTGGTGATCTCGAACAATCTGGGCGATGCGAAATCCATCGTCACCCATCCGGCCACCACCACGCATCAGCGGCTGCCCGAGGCGCGGAAGGCGATGCTGGGCATCACGCCGGGCCTGGTGCGGCTGTCGGCGGGGCTGGAGGATCCCGAGGATCTGCTGGCCGATCTTCTGGCCGCGCTCGAGGCCGCCTGAGCGGATGCCGCGCCGGCCGGAGGGGTTTTCGTGATCCGGCCCGTCGGTTCCGGCGTAAGATCTTTCGCGATTGGAAATTCTCCGAGCGCCGCATTAGGTTATGCGGGCACGGACAGGCGAGAGGCTGACGCGATGAACATTCACATGCCCGAGATCGACCGGACCCCGGATCGAGATGCCGCGCAGGCCGCGCTGGACACGCTGCGGCTATGGGTCTCGCGGGCCTCGGATGCCGAGATCGCCGCGCTCGACCCGGCGGTGCTTCGCCTGTTGCCCGAAGCCGAGAGCTATCCGGTGCTCAGCCGCGTCTATCCCGAGACCTTCGATGCGGATGCGGCCTACAAGGCCACGATGCCCGACCTGCAGAACGGCCCCGCCGCGCTGATCCGTGGCGCCCGCCGCCTGATCCAGCATGTCGGGATTTCCAACTTCCGGTTGCCGATCCGGTTCCACACGCGGGACAATGGCGATGTGACGCTGGAAACCTCGGTCACCGGCACCGTCAGCCTGGAGGCCGAGAAGAAGGGCATCAACATGTCGCGCATCATGCGCAGCTTCTA
>JBKHDP010000105.1:0-10411 GCA_046541255.1 Paracoccaceae bacterium
GGCTGGCGCAGGTGTTCACCATCTCGCGCGGCTCGCGGACCGAGGCGCATGTGCTGACGGTGCATGTCACCGAGGATGGCGTGACCGGGCGGGGCGAATGCGTGCCCTATGCCCGCTATGACGAGACGCTGGACAGCGTGACGGCACAGATCGAGAGCCTGCCGGCGCATGTCACCCGCGAATCGCTTTACGCGCATCTGCCGGCGGGGGCGGCGCGCAACGCGGTGGATTGCGCGCTGTGGGATCTCTGGGCCAAGCGCGAGGGGCGACGCGTCTGGGAATTGGCGGGCCTGCCCGCGCCCGTCCCCCAGGTGACGGCCTATACGCTGTCGCTCGACACGCCCGGGAAGATGCGGGCGCAGGCCGCCGCCAATGCGCATCGCCCGTTGTTGAAGGTGAAGCTGGGCACGCCGGACGACATGCCGCGGCTGGAGGCGGTGCGCGCGGGGGCGCCGGAGACCCGGATCATCATCGATGCCAACGAGGGCTGGACGCCCGAGATCTACACGGATCTTGCCCCGCATCTGGTGCGGCTGGGCGTGGCGCTGGTGGAGCAGCCGCTGCCCGCGGGCGCGGATGACGCGCTGCTCGGGTTGGACCGCCCGCTGCCGGTCTGCGCCGACGAGAGCTGCCATGACCGTTCCAGCCTGCCCGGGCTGCGGGGGAAATACGACCTGGTCAACATCAAGCTGGACAAGACCGGCGGGCTGACCGAGGCGCTGGCGCTGAAACAGGCCGCGCTGGAACAGGGCTATCGCGTGATGGTGGGTTGCATGGTCGGCAGCTCGCTGGCCATGGCGCCGGCCGTGCTGGTGGCGCAGGGTGCCGAGGTGACGGATCTTGACGGCCCGCTTCTGCTGGCCGAAGACCGCGACACACCGCTGCGCTACGACGAACGCGGCGTTCACCTGCCCGAGCCCGCGCTCTGGGGCTGAGACGAAGGAGAGAGCCATGCGCACGGTTTACGTGAACGGAGAGTATCTTCCCGAGACGGAGGCGACGGTCTCGGTCTTCGATCGCGGTTTCCTTATGGCCGACGGGGTCTACGAGGTGACCGCCGTGCTCGACGGCAAGCTGGTCGATTTCGATGGCCATGCCGCGCGGCTGGATCGGTCGCTGCGCGAACTCAGCATGCGGGCCCCGCTGGATCGCGACGCGCTGCTGCAGATTCACCGCGAACTGGTGGCCCGGAACGGGGTGGAGGAGGGGCTGGTCTACCTTCAGATCACGCGCGGCGCCCCGGGAGATCGCGATTTCGTCTTCCCCGATCCCGACGCGGTGACGCCGACAGTGGTGTTGTTCACCCAGTCCAAGCCCGGACTGGCCAGGAGCAAGCAGGCGGAAACGGGCATCGGCGTGATCTCGATCGAGGATATCCGCTGGGGCCGGCGGGACATCAAGACGGTGCAGCTGCTCTACCCGTCCATGGGCAAGATGATGGCGCTGGCCAAGGGGGCGGATGACGCCTGGATGGTGGAAGACGGCAAGGTGACCGAGGGCACTTCGAACAACGCCTACATCGTGTCGGGCGGGAAGATCGTCACGCGCAATCTCGGCAACGAGATCCTGCACGGGATCACCCGGGCCGCCGTGCTGCGTTTTGCCCGCGAGGCGCAGATGGAGGTGGAGGAGCGCGGCTTCACCCTGGACGAGGCGAAGGCTGCCGACGAGGCCTTCATCACCTCGGCCTCGGCCTTCGTCACCCCGGTGGTGTCGATCGACGGCGAGAGGGTGGGCGAGGGAAAGCCCGGGCCGGTCGCGCGTCGGCTGCGCGAGATCTATCTCGACGAGAGCCTGAAAGCCGCCATCTGAAACCGGGCGGCCCGGGCTGCCGAAAGGAGGGTCGCACCCGCGGGTGCGGCCCTTTTCGTGTTTCAGGGATCACGATTTCCGTGAGCCGTGTCGGGCCGTGACCGGGGATTTGAAACACTCGCTCGCGGGGGCGCACGGCAGGTGCCGGCGGCGTGACGAGACGGCATCTCGGAACCGGGCCGGTTTCGCGCATGAACAAGCTAGGATGCTGAAAATTAAAATTTTCGAATGTGCAAAATTGCACAAATCATGCGCCGCCCGACACACACATCAGGGTGATTGAATGTGTTTTGAATGGCGTCGCCGGAGCCCCCAATTTGGATGACAGATCGATGACGATCGCAACCGCCCGGCGCCGTCGGGCCGCATATCCAGAAGGAGACTGTCATGAAACTGACCGCAGCAACCCTTGCCGCCGCCCTGATCGCGGGCACCGCTTCCGCCATGACCGGTGCGGGCGATTTCGAGGATGCCCGTGGCGCCGCCCTGGGCGCCAGCAACATCCAGAGCACGTCGGGCGAGGCGCGCGATCTCGATGCCGGTGCTGCGCTGAACGAGCGCGAGCGGGCGCTTATCGGCAGGGACACCGTTCGTGTCTATGTCTTCGGCGACGAGCGCCCCGCCGAAACGGGTGTCATCACGTCCTTCTGAGGGCTCCCCCAGGCATGGCGAGACGCCCCGCACCGGAACGTGCGGGGCGTTTCCCTTCGGGCCGGAGCGGCCGGCAATCAGTCCTGCTTGCCGACATTTTCCGCGAAGGCCTTTTCGAAGGCGGCCTGTTTCTCGGATGGGGCTTCGGTCTGGTTTTGGGCCTTCCACCGGTCATAGGGCATTCCGTAAAAGGCTTCCCGTGCGTCTTCCTTGCCCATCTCGATGCCGCGCTCGGTCGCGGCCTCTTGGTACCAGCGCGACAGGCAGTTGCGGCAGAAGCCCGCCAGGTTCATGAGATCGATGTTCTGCACGTCGGGCCGGTCTTCCATCAGGTGCCGGCGCAGCCGCCGGAACGCGGCGGCCTCGAGCTCGATACGGGTCTGGTCGTCCATCTGCTTTCTCCCCTGGGGCATGGCCAGAAGCTGGGCGCCGCCTGCCACCGCGTCAAGCCTGCGTCAGACGGCGGCATCCGCCGCGGCAAGCGCGGCCACCAGATGCGGCGCCAGCCGTTCGGCCCAGGCGCGCTGCTGCCCAGCGGTGGCAACCAGGTCGTTGCGCAGTTCCACCAGCACGTTCAGCCGCCCCTCGGCCAGCGCATGGCGCGAAATCGAGTCGCCCGGAAGATGGCCGCCATAGGGTTCGTTGCGGCCGACGCAAAGATCGGGTTCGGCCGACAACCGGGCGATCAGCGGATCGGCCAGCCGTCGGTCATGGGCATGCAGAATCCCGACATGCCAGGGCCGGGGCGGGCGGCCTCGCAGTTGTGGCGTGTAGGTATGCACCGCGCAGATCACGGTGTCGTCGCGCCGCGCGGCAAGCTGCGCCAGCGCCGTGTGGTAGGGCCGGTAGCAGGCCTCCAGCCGGCGCTCCACATCCGCCGCGTCGGCGTGGCGATTGCCGGGAATGATGGTGCCGTCATAGAGTTTCATCACCAGCGTCGGATCGTCCTCGCCGCGGTTCGGATCTATCACCAGCCGCGAGAAGTTGGACAGGATCGCCGGAGCGTCGAGCAGTTCGGCCAGATGCGCGGTCAGACCGGCCGCGCCGACATCATAGGCGATGTGCCGGCTCATTTCGCTGTCCGGCAGGCCGAGCGTGCCGCCGCCGATTTCGGCAGGAACGGTGCTTGCGGCATGATCGCAGGTGATCAGCCAGCGGCTCTGCCGCGCGGCGCCAAGGATATGATAAGGATGATATGTCATGCACAGGTCATGTTGTCCCGGGACGTTGCATAGGGCAGTTGTCGCCGAAAGGGAAATGGGCAATAAGGGCGCCGGGTCGTTAACGCTAACGGCTCTGGGGTCGATCCAGCGGCAACGCCGCCCCGGGTGCCGGGGGACGGAGGGGTGATGAGACGTTTGCGCAATGTGAAGATCGTGGCGACGCTGGGGCCCGCGTCAAGCGACTACGCCATGATCCGGGCGCTGCACGAGGCCGGGGCGGACGTGTTCCGCCTCAACATGAGCCATGGCAGCCACGAAGAGATCGCGGATCGCCATCGCATCATCCGCCAGGTCGAGGCCGATCTGGACAGCCCGATCGCCATCCTGGCCGATCTGCAGGGTCCGAAGCTGCGTGTCGGCACCTTCGCCGGCGGCGAGGCCGAGTTGGTGGAGGGCGCGGCGTTCCGGCTGGATCTCGACGAGGCGGAGGGGGATGCCACGCGCGTCCGCCTGCCGCATCCCGAGATCCTCGCCGCGCTGGAGCCGGGTTCGCATCTGCTGGTTGATGATGGCAAGATCCGGCTGAGCGTCGATCGCTGCGGTGCCGATTTCGCCGAATGCAAGGTGCTGACCGGCGGCACGATCTCGAACCGCAAGGGCGTGAACGTGCCCGATGTCGTGCTGCCTCTCGCCGCGCTTTCCGAGAAGGACCGCGACGATCTGGAATTCGTCTGCGCGCTGGGGGTTGACTGGCTGGCATTGTCCTTCGTCCAGCGCCCCGAGGACGTGGAAGAGGCCCGGGCGCTGGTGGCGGGCCGCGCCGCGGTGCTCTCCAAGATCGAGAAGCCGGCCGCGGTGCGCAGTTTCGACGCGATCCTGGCGGCCTCCGACGGTATCATGGTGGCGCGCGGCGATCTGGGCGTGGAGTTGCCGGTGCAGAACGTGCCGCCGATCCAGAAGCGGCTGGTGCGCAAGTGCCGCGCCGCGGCCAAGCCGGTGATCGTGGCCACGCAGATGCTGGAATCGATGATCGAGAGCCCGATGCCGACACGCGCCGAGGTCTCGGACGTGGCCACCGCGATCTACGAGGGATCGGACGCGATCATGCTCTCGGCCGAATCCGCGGCCGGGCAGTACCCGGTGGAGGCCGTGACCACGATGAACAACGTGGCCATCGAGGTCGAGGGCGACCCGACCTATACCGAGATCATCGAGGCCTCGCGCAGCGCGAAACGCGAGAGCGTCGCCGACGGGATCGTCGCCGCCGCCCGCGAGATCGCCGAGACAACGGATATCAAGGCGATCGCCTGCTTCACCGAATCCGGCACCACCGCACTTCTGGTGGCGCGCGAGCGACCGCGCGTACCGATCATCGCCATGACCTCGCGTCGCGGCACCGCGCGGCGCCTGGCGCTGAGCTGGGGCACCAACTGCGTGATGACCGGAGAGCTGGAGCGCTTCAAGATGGCGGTGGTCGCGGCGGCCCGGGCCGCCCGGGCCGGCGGGTATGCCGAGGGAACGGATCAGATCGTCGTCACTGCGGGGCTGCCCTTCAACGTGCCGGGCACCACAAATATCCTGCGCGTCGCTCCGTGCGACGAGCGTTTGCTCTTCAACACCGACCCCGAGTAGAGGTCTTCCCGGCCCGCCTTGCGAGGAGCATGCCGCATGGATCCCGATCTGGCACTGGTCATAGGCCTGGTGGTGGCCGTGTTCGCCATTCCAGGCATCGTGTCGGCCCTGTCGGACGGCCGCCCGCCGCGCGCGGCCGCGTTTTCCGTGATGGTGGCCGGCGGGCTGGTGGCCTGGGCGTTGATCGCGAAGCCCGGCGGCTACAGGCTGGACGAGGTGCCGGAAGCGGTGATCGCGGTGCTGGGACGATTGCTGAACTGACCCGGATGCAGGGCCTTGCCATGCCGCCTCGCCCCGTGTAACAGACGCGCTCGACCCGCGCGGCCGGCCGAAGAGGCATGCCGAGTCGCGCGTAACACCGACCTACAGGAGACGGAAATGCCCAAGTTGAAGACAAAGTCGAGCTGCAAGAAGCGGTTCAAGGTGACGGCCAAGGGCCGCATCAAGGCAGGTCAGGCCGGCAAGCGCCACGGCATGATCAAGCGCACCACCAAGTTCATCCGCGACGCGCGCGGCACCACCATCCTGGCCAAGGCGGACGAGCAGATCGTCAAGCCGATGATGCCGTATTCGCGCTGAGAGGAGCCTGAGATATGTCCCGAGTCAAAGGCGGAACCGTCACCCACGCGCGGCACAAGAAGGTCATCAAGGCCGCAAAGGGTTATTACGGTCGGCGCAAGAACACGTTCAAGGTGGCCAAGCAGGCCGTCGACAAGGCCAACCAGTACGCGACGCGCGACCGCAAGAACCGCAAGCGCAATTTCCGCGCCCTGTGGATCCAGCGGATCAACGCCGCGGTGCGCGCCCATGACGACGCGCTGACCTATTCGCGCTTCATCAACGGGCTGGCGAAGGCCGGCATCGAGGTGGACCGCAAGGTGCTGGCCGATCTCGCCGTGCGCGAGCCCGAGGCGTTTGGCGCCATCGTGGACCAGGCCAAGGGCGCGCTCGAAGCCGCCTGAGCCGGAGCCCGTGCGAGCGAAGCGAACGCCGCGGGCCGCAAGGCGCCGCGGCGTTTTCATGTCCGGCCAGACGCGGCCGATCGCGCGTGCCGGCCAATGATGGCCGGCAGGGGCACGGCTTTTTACCGCGAGGCGGTGCACCTGGTGGCCGAGGGCATCGCCAGCGTCGCGGATGTGGATCGCGCCATCGCCTCGGGCCCGGGGCTGCGCTGGGCGCTGATGGGGCCGCACCTCACCTACCACCTGGGCGGCGGGGAAGGCGGGTTTCGCCATTACATCCGCCATCTGGGCCCCACACAGGCCGCCCGTTGGCGCGAGCTGGGCACGCCCCGGCTCACCGACGAGACGATCGCGGCGCTGATCGACGGGGTGGATGCGGAACTGGCCGGTCTCGACGCCGCCACGCTGGAGGAGCGGCGCGACCGCGCGCTGGTGGGTCTGCTCCGGCTCAAGGGCGAGCAGGGTCTCTGAACCCGGAACCCGGGAAGACAGCCGCTTGCGCTGACCCCGCCCTGCCGTTACTTCACGCAGCGAGCCACAGACAGACCGGGAGCCACCGATGGACGACCTGCGCGACACCTATCTCCGCCGGATCGCCGGCGCCGCCGACGAGGCCGCGCTGGAGGAGATCCGCGTGCAGGCTCTGGGCAAGAAGGGCGAGATCAGCCTGAAGATGCGCGAACTGGGCGGCATGAGTCCCGAAGAGCGCAAGGTGGCGGGCCCCGCGCTCAACGCGCTCAAGGACGAGATCGCCTCGGCGCTGGCCGCCCGCAAGGCCGCGCTGGAGGATTCCGCGCTGGACGAGCGCCTGCGCGCCGAGTGGCTGGACGTGACCCTGCCGGCTCGCCCGCGCCGCACGGGCAGCATCCACCCGATCAGCCAGGTCACCGAGGAGGTCACGGCGATCTTCGCCGATATGGGCTTTGCCGTGGCCGAGGGGCCGCAGGTGGAAAGCGACTGGCACAATTTCGACGCGCTCAACATCCCCGGCCACCATCCCGCCCGCGCCGAGATGGACACGTTCTACATGCACCGCGCCGAGGGCGATCACCGACCGCCGCATGTGCTGCGCACCCATACCTCGCCGGTGCAGATCCGCGCGATGGAAATGGCCGGCGCACCCTTGCGGGTGATCTGCCCGGGGCGCGTCTACCGCGCCGATTACGACCAGACCCATACGCCCATGTTCCACCAGGTCGAGGGGCTGGCCATCGACCGCGACATCTCGATGGCCAACCTGAAATGGGTGCTGGAAGAATTCGTGAAGGCTTTCTTCGAAGTGGACGAGGTGGAGCTGCGCTTCCGCGCCTCGCATTTCCCCTTCACCGAACCCTCTGCCGAGGTCGATATCCGCTGCTCCTGGGAGGGCGGTCAGCTCAAGGTGGGCGAAGGCGACGACTGGCTGGAAATCCTGGGCTCCGGCATGGTGCACCCCAAGGTGCTGGCGGCGGGAAATATCGATCCGGCCGCGTGGCAGGGCTTTGCCTTCGGCATGGGCATCGACCGGATCGCCATGCTGAAATACGGCATTCCCGACCTGCGGGCCTTCTTCGACAGCGATCTGCGCTGGCTGCGGCATTACGGGTTCGCATCGCTCGACGTGCCGACGCTGCGCGGCGGCCTGAGCAGGTAAGGCAGGAGCCGGGCGGCCGAACGTCCCGCGCGCGCAGCTTCGCGGCCTGAACAGGTGGCCGGCCCACTCTTCGCGCCCCCTTGTCCCTGGTCCAGGCATCGCCGGAGACCGGCGCAACCGGATGGGCACACGGCCCCAGGAACCGGCGCCACCGTGCCGCGTTCCGCCCCGGCAAGCCCCAGGGGAGGCCGCCATGCCGCTGTTTCGCCACGAGAACCGCACCCGCAGCGCCGCCTCGCGCCGGGTCTATGCCGTCTTCGAGATCGTCTACACGATCGTGGATTTCTCTGCCGCTGCATGTTTCACGCTGGGGTCGGTGCTGTTCTTCTGGCCGGAAACCGAGACGCCGGCGATCTGGCTCTTCACCCTCGGCTCGATCCTGTTCATGGCAAAGCCCACGATCCGGCTGGCGCGCGAGATCCGGCTGCTCACGATGGGCGATACCGAAACCCTGGCCGAACGGCTCGAGCGCGAGGCCCGTGGCTGAGGCCAGGGGCCGGCCGCGGGTCCGGCCCCCTTCCCCCCGTGTGGCCTTTGGGCTATGCGATGGCCCGACCGTCGAAGCCCGCAAGGAAGGCCGCCGCTATGAAATTTACCTTGTCCTGGCTGAAGGACCATCTGGAGACAGAGGCCAGCGTCACCGAGATCGCCGAGACGCTGACCGATCTCGGCCTTGAGGTCGAGAGCGTGGAGGATCCCGGGGCCAGGCTTGCGGGGTTCACGCTGGGCAAGGTGGTTGCCGCCGAGCCGCACCCGGATGCCGACCGGCTGCGGGTCTGCCAGGTGGACACCTCGCTGGGCCGGCGCCAGATCATCTGCGGCGCGCCGAACGCGCGCGCGGGCATCACCGTGGTCGTGGCCCATCCCGGCACCTATGTGCCGGGCATCGACACCACGATCCAGGTGGGCCGGATCCGGGGCGTGGAAAGCCACGGCATGATGTGCTCGGAACGCGAGATGGAACTCTCGGACGAGCATGACGGCATCATCGAACTGCCCTCGGGCGAGGTGGGCCAGAGCTTCAGCGACTGGCTGGCTGCCAACGATCCCGCGAAGGTCGATCCGGTGATCGAGATCGCCATCACCCCCAACCGCCCCGATGCGCTGGGCGTGCGCGGCATCGCCCGCGACCTGGCCGCCCGCGGTCTGGGCACCTTGAAACCGCAGACGATCGAGCCGGTGCCGGGCGCCTTCCCCAGCCCGATCGGCGTGACGATCGACGAGGACACGCTGGATGGCTGTCCGCTTTTCACCGGGCGGGTGATCCGCGGCGTGAGGAACGGGCCTTCGCCGAAATGGCTTCAGGACCGGCTGCGCGCCATCGGGCTGCGGCCGATCTCGGCGCTGGTCGATATCACGAACTTCTTCACCTTCGACGCCAACCGCCCGTTGCATGTCTTCGATGCCGACAAGGTGGCGGGGGATCTGCGGGTGCACCGCGCCGCCGGCGAGGAACGCCTGACCGCGCTGGACGACAAGGAATATGTCCTGCCGCAGGGCGGCATGGCGATTTCGGATGACAATGGCCCGGAAAGCATCGCCGGCATCATGGGCGGTGCGGAGACCGGCTGCACCGGGGAAACGGTGAATGTCTTTCTCGAAAGCGCGTTCTGGGACAATGTCCAGATCGCCCTGACCGGACGCGCGCTCAAGATCAATTCCGACGCGCGCTACCGCTTCGAGCGGGGCGTTGACCCGGAATTCACCCTGCCGGGGCTGGAGGCCGCGACGCGGATGATCCTCGATCTCTGCGGCGGCGAGGCCTCCGAGGTGGTGATCGCGGGCGCGGTGCCCGACCATGCCCGCGCTTACCGGCTGGATCCGGCCCGCGTGGTGAGCCTGGTGGGCATGGACATCCCGGAGTCCGAGCAGCGCGCCACGCTCACGGCGCTGGGCTTCCGGCTGGACGGAGACATGGCGCATGTGCCTTCCTGGCGGCCCGACGTGCTGGGCGAGGCCGACCTGATCGAGGAAGTGGCCCGCATCGCCAGCCTGACGAAGCTGCAGGGCAAGCCGATGCCGCGAGCCACGGCGGGCGTGCCCAAGCCGGTGTTGCGGCCGATGCAGCGCCGCGAGCAGACCGCGCGCCGCGCGGTCGCGGCGCTGGGCTACAACGAATGCGTCACCTACAGCTTCATCGACAAGGCCTCGGCCGCGCTGTTCGGCGGCGGTAGCGACGCGACGATGCTGGATAACCCGATCTCCTCCGAGATGAGCCACATGCGGCCCTCGCTGCTGCCGGGGCTGTTGCAGGCGGCGGCGCGCAACCAGGCGCGCGGCTTTGCCGATCTCGCGCTGTTCGAGGTGGGGCCCGCGTTCCAGGGCGGCGAGCCGCAGGAACAGCATCTGCAGGTGGCCGGTCTTCTGGTGGGGCGCACCGGCCCCAAGGATGTGCATGGAGCGGCGCGCGCGGTCGATCTTTTCGATGCAAAGGCCGATGCCGAGGCGGTTCTGGAGGCAATGGGCGCGCCGGCCAAGGTGCAGATCCTGCGCGGTGCGTCGGAATGGTGGCATCCGGGGCGGCACGGCATGGTCTGTCTCGGCCCGAAGACCGTGCT
>JBKHDP010000106.1:0-9889 GCA_046541255.1 Paracoccaceae bacterium
ATGCGGATCAGCGTGCGGTCGACCGAGTCGATCCCGCCATAGGTGGCGATCACCGTGGGAAAGAAGCAGCCGAAGAAGATGGTGGCGACCTTCGAGCCCTCGCCGATGCCGAACCAGATGATGAAAAGCGGAAGCAGCGCGATCTTGGGGATCGGGAAGATCGCCGCAACCAGAGGGGAAAGCCCCGCCCGCGCCACCGAGAACAGCCCGATCGCGGTGCCAACCGCCAGCCCGACGGCAAAGCCCAGCGCGAAGCCCAGCAACAGCCTTTGCAGCGAGGCGCCCAGATGCTTGAACAGGTTGCCGCTGTTGTAGAGATCCACGAACGCGCCCCAGGCCTCGGAGGGCGCGGGAAGCACCAGCGCGGGGATGAAGCCCACGCGCGCGCCCCATTCCCAGAAGGCGATCAGCGCCACGAAGACGGCGAACCCGACAAGCCGCCGCGGGCGGGTGACGAAACCGCCGCCGCGGAACGGCACCTCGCGCGCGGGGGGCGCGCCGGTCGGGGCGGCCTCACGATGGGCGGCGGTGTCGGTCATCGCGCGTCTCCGGGGGCGGGCGCGCGGGAAGGCGCCCTGCGGGCGCCTGCCTCCGGCGGGGATATTTCTGCCAAGAAGAAGGGGTGCGGGTCAGTCATCGGCAAGTTCCATGTCGGCCGAGGCGGCCTCGTCGCGCATCATGTTCCACAGATCCTGCTGGATCCGTGCCAGCCGCGGGTCGGAAACGCGTCGATCCTCCATCGGAATGTCGATCTCGACGATCTCGCGGATGCGGCCGGGGCGGCGCGAGAGGACCACGACGCGATGGCCCAGGCGCACCGCCTCGGCCAGGTTGTGGGTGATGTAGCAGGAGGTGAACCGCTCGCGGGTCCAGAGATCCACGAGATCGTCCATCAGCAATTCGCGGGTCTGGCTGTCGAGCGCGGAGAGCGGTTCGTCCATCAGCAGCACCGCCGGATTGACCGAGAGCGCCCGGGCGATCGCCACCCGCTGGCGCATTCCGCCCGACAATTGCCTGGGCACCGCATCGGCGAAATCGGTGAGCCGGGTGCGGGCCAGAACGTCGTCGATCCGGGCCTGCATCTCGGCGCGTGTCAGGCCGTGCGGTTCGAGCACCAGCGAGACGTTGCCGCGCACGCTGCGCCAGGGCAGCAGGGCAAAATCCTGGAACACGTAGGTGAGCGGGTTGAGCGAGTCCGGCGGGGGCGCGCCCAGTTGCAGCACGCGGCCCGCGACGGGCCGCTCCAGCCCGCCCAGGAGGCGCAGCAGCGTGGATTTTCCGCAGCCCGAGGGCCCGATCACGCAGGTGATCTGGCCCTTGCGGAAGGTCACGTCGATATCGCTGAGCACCTCGAGCCCGTCATATCCGTGCGAGAGATGCTCGACCTTGAGATCCATCCTGCCGCGCTCCCGGCCGTTGGCCCGTCAGTAGGTTTCGACGAAGCTGTCGTCGACCAGCTGATCCACGTCGAGATCGGTCTGCACCAGACCCTCGTCCTTGAACCATTGCATATGGGCGGCGACGCCGGTCTTGTTCAGCGCGGCGTTCGGGTTGAGATACATCGCGCCGGCCTGGATCGAGGGGGCGGCCTTCTCGAAGGGCTGATCGGTGTAGACATACTTGTGGATCATCCGCGTCATCTCTTCCAGTTCGGCCGGGTCCGCATCCTCGTCCAGCATCACGCGGTTGAAATCCGCGATGCCCCTGGCATAGGCGCGGATGAAACGCTCCACCATGTCGGGGTCGGTCTCGATGTTCTCGACGCTCGTGAACAGGGTGGAGATCTGGTACTCGGCATACTGGTTCAGCCAGCCGATCTCCTTCGCGCCGCCCGAGGCGACCAGCGGCTTGGCGACATGCGGCACCATGATCATCGCATCGACCTGGCCCGATTTCAGCGCGCCGATCATCGAACCCACCTTCTGCAGCGGAGTCAGCCTGACCTCGCCGAGATCGAATCCCTCGCCCTCGGCGATGAAGTTCATCATGTAGTGGAAGGACGAGCCGACCTGGGTCATGGCCAACGAGCGGCCCCGGATGTCGGCGGGCGTCTTCAGCCCGTCCTCCCAGGCGTCGTTGGAGGCCATGATCATCATGCCGTCCACGCCCTTCTTCTCGGACAGGACGCCCGCGACGATGCGGATCGCGTCCTTCTCGGCGAGGTTCATCAAGCCCCCGGTCACGCCCGCGACCCCGAAATCGACATCGCCGGCGGCGGTGGCGACGGCGATGGGCTGGGCGGCCTGGAAGAACTCGAAGGAGACATCCAGCCCCTCCTCGTCGAAATACCCCTTCTCATGGGCGATGAAGCCGGCCGAATGGCTGGTGAATCGCAGGGCGCCGAGCACCACCTCGTCCTTTTCCTGCGCCAGGGCCTGCGGTGCCGCGCCGAGGCTGGCCACGGTCGCGGCCACGGCCAGGCTTGCCGCCAGCCAGCGCCGGCGGGTGAGTGCGAAATATGTCATGATCCCCTCCCAGTGAAGTGTCGGCCTTCGGCCGATGAAATCCGTCCGAAGCGAAGTCTTGCCGATCCTCGGGGAAAAGGAAACAGGGCGCTTTGCCGGAATGCCGGTCTGCGGCCATTTTTCCGAGACACGGCCCTCCGGCCGGGGCGGCCTGTCGTCCCGCCGGCCGGCAGGCAACAGTCTACCGCGGGGGCCGGGCTTGTGTTACTCAAGTCCGAGGCAGGCGCGGGCTTCGCGGTGTCGGAGAGCGGGAGGGGAGGCCCGTTCATGCAAATGGACAGGACGGTTCGGGCACTGGTCTCGGCGGCGGATTCCGAGGGGCTGCCCTTTGCGCTGTGGCGCGATCCCGGCGGCCAGGCCTTCCGGGCGATGATCTCGACCGCGGCCCCGGCGCCGCGGCCGATCTTTTCCGGGGGGCCGGCGCAACCTTTCTTCGCGATGGCTCGGTTCGATGCTCCGGCGCCGGACAAGGCCGACGCGATCGCGGGCGATATCGTTGCCGGACCCGAGGGCGTGCTGTTCCACGAGGGCGCACGGCGTACCTCTGCCCCGGCGAACGCCATTCAGTCGCGACTGGCCAACGCGACGGGGGGCGGGCCGGTGCGAGGGCGAAGCGGCGGCGTGCCGCCCCAGACCGGGCAGGCAGACTACGAGCAGCTGGTGCGCAGCACGGTGGAGGAGATCGAGCAGGGCCCCTGCCGCAAGATCGTCCTGTCGCGCGCCGAGGCACGAAAGCTCGCCCCCGGAACCGACCTGCTGGATCTGGCCTGCGCCCTGGCCGAACGCTATCCCACCGCCTTCGTGGCGCTGGTGTCCTCGATGCGCACCGGAACCTGGCTGGTGGCCACGCCCGAGTCGCTGCTGTCTTTGGCCGAGGGTACGGCAAGGACCATGGCGCTGGCGGGCACGCAATGGCCCGCGCCGGACACCGATCCGGCAACGCTGGACTGGCCCGACAAGATCGTCGAGGAGCAGGGGCTGGTGGCGAAGTTCGTCCGCGAGGCCTTTGCCGGCTGCGGCATCGAGGGGCTTGAAGAGACCGGCCCGCGCACGGTGCGGGCCGGGCCGTTGTGCCATCTGCGATCCGATTTCGCCGCCGCCCTGCCAGCGCAGGGCCGGGCGGCGGCGCTCTCGGGGTTGCTGTCGGCGCTGCATCCGACGCCGGCGGTCTGCGGCATGCCGCGCGCCCATGCCATGGCCTTCCTGCGCGCGAGCGAGGGCTATGACCGGGGCTATTACACCGGCTATCTGGGCCCGGTGGGGTTGAACGGGCGAACCGATCTCTACGTCAATCTGCGCAGCGCCCGGATCATCGGCGACACCGCCTGCCTGTTCGTGGGGGGAGGGATCGTCTCGCGTTCGGACCCGGAGCTGGAGTGGCAGGAAACGGTGCAGAAGACCCGCGTCCTGGGCGCCGTGCTGTGAAATCCGGGCCTAGGAGGGCTCGGCGGCCTCCAGTTCGCGTTGCAGGCGGCGTTCCTCCTCGACCCGGGGTTTCGAGAAGCGCGCCAGCATGAGCCAGGCCACCGGCGTGATGTAGAGCGTGAACAGCGTGGCCAGCCCAAGCCCGCCCACGATCACCCAGCCCAGCGCCTCGCGCGCCTCGGCCCCGGCGCCCGACGAAAGGATCAGCGGCACGCCGCCCAGCACGGTGGAGGTCATGGTCATCATCACCGGGCGCAACCGGATGGTGGAGGCGTCCAGGATCGCGTCGTGCAATTCGGCGCCCTTGTCGCGCAGCTGGTTGGCGAATTCGACGATCAGGATGCCGTTCTTGGCCATGATCCCGATCAGCATCACCAGCCCGATCTGGGAATAGACGTTCAGCGTCTGGCCGGTCAGCACCATCGCGATCGCCGCGCAGGCGAGCCCCAGCGGCACGGTGGCCATGACGACGACGGCCGAGATCATGCTCTCGAACTGGGCCGACAGCACCAGGAAGACCACCAGGATCGCGAAGCCGAAGGTCACCAGCAGACCGGCCGATGTCTGGTCGAGCGTGGCGGCCTCGGCCAGAGGGACGATTCGGTTCTCCTCGGCCAGGATCTCCTCGCCCAGCCGGTCGACCTCGGCGACGGCCTCGCCCAGCGACATCTCCGCGGTGAGGCCGGCGGAGATCTCCACCGAGCGGTTCTGCCCCTCGCGGTCGAGCTCGGGGGCGACGGCGCGTTCCTCGAGCGTGACGAAGCTCGACATCGGCACCATCTGGCCGTCCTCGGCCTGCACGAAGATGTTCTCCAGATCGCTCGGATCGTCCACCGGATCGGAGGTGGAGAGCATCTGGATGTCGTAGGCCAGATCGTCGATGAAGACCGAGCCCACCGATTGGCCCTCCAGCATCGCCCGAAGCGCCTCGCCCAGGCCCGCGATCTCGATCCCCAGGTCCGAGGCGCGGGCGCGGTCGATCTCGATGAAGAGCTGCGGTTGGGTGGTTTCGTATTCCAGCCGGACATTGCCGAAATCCGGGTTGTCCTGCATCCGCTGCACCAGCGTCTCGGACACCTCGGCCAGCTGGGAATAGCTGTTGCCCGTGATGGCGAAGCTGAGCCCGCGCCCGGCGCCGCGAATGCCCAGCGAGTTGGGCTGGATGGCAAAGGCGCGCACGCCGATCACGTCGCGCAGCCCGCGGTTCAGTTCCGACACGATGTCGTTCTGGCTGCGCTCGCGTTCGCCCCATTTCACCAGAGACATCACCATGAAGCCGCGATTGTCCGCGCCGAATCCGGTGATGGCGAAGATGTTGTTGACCTCGTCGCGGTCGACGAAGGGCTGCATGACGCCCTCGATCTCGCGCAGCTTGGCGCTGGTATAATCCAGCGAGACGCCCTGCGGCGTCGTCACCGAAAGCAGCACGACCGAGCGGTCCTCGCGCGGGGTGAGTTCCTGCTTGATCCCGGTGCCGATCATCGCGGCGGTCGCCGCGAAGAAGAGCGAGGCGAGGATCAGCGCCAGCGGCATCGCCAGCGCGCCGCGCAGTGTCCAGCGATAGAGCCGCGACAGCCGGTTGCCCAGCCAGACGAAGGGGCCGCGCGGGTCCGGGTCGGGCTCGCGCGAGAGCATCCGGCTTGCCAGCACCGGGCAGAGCGTGAGCGCCACGACCGAGGACAGCGCCACCGCCATGGCGAGGGTGAAGCCGAATTCGCGGAACAGTCCGCCGGCCTGCCCGGGCAGGAACGACAGCGGGATGAACACCGCCGCCAGCGTTGCGGTCGTGGTGACGACGGCGAAGAATACCTGCCGGGTGCCCAGCACCGCCGCGGCGCGCGGGCCCATTCCCTGGGCGCGGCGGCGCACGATGTTTTCCAGCACCACGATCGCGTCGTCGACCACCATCCCGGTGGCGAGCACCAGGGCCAGCAGGGTCAGGATGTTGACCGAAAAGCCCACGATGTAGATCGCCGCAAGCGTGCCGATCAGCGCGACCGGCATGGTCAGCGCGGGTACCAGCGTGGCGCGGGCGTCCCGCAGGAACAGGAAGATCACCGCCACGACGATGATGACGGCCAGGCCCAGCGTCTTGAGCACTTCGGTGATCGCGCCGTTGATGAACACCGCGTCGTCGGAGGTGACGAAGATGCTGACATCATCGGGCAGTTCCGCGTCCAGCTCATCCACCGTCCGGCGCACCGCCTCGGAGATTTCCAGCGTGTTCGAGGTGGCCTGCCGGATCACGCCCATGCCCAGCCCGGTTTCGCCATTGGCGCGCAGGATCGTCTCGTTCGGGGCGGGGCCCAGCGTCACGGTGGCCACGTCGCCCATGACGACGTCGGGCGCGATCTCCAGCGCCTCGAAAGCGTCGGGGCTGGTGACCGTGGCGGTGGTGCGCACGCTGATCGACTGCCGGTCGCCGGCAAGGTCGCCGGCGGGCACGTCGAAGGCCACATCCGCCAGCGCGCGGCGCAAATCGGCCAGCGTGAGGCCCCGGCTGGCCAGTTCCATCTGGTCGATATCGACGCGGAAGATCGGCTCTCGGTCGCCGTAGATCTGCAGGTCGGCCACGCCGGGGACGGAAATCAGCCGGTCCTCGACCCGCTCCTGCACCAGGCGCGTCAGTTCCTGTGGCGAGCGGGTGGCCGAGGTGACGGCGATGCGCAGAACGGGCTGGGCATTGGCATCGGCCTTGACGATCTCGGGGTCCTCGGATTCGTCGGGCAGGTCGCCCGAGATCCGCGCCACCGCGTCGCGCGCATCGGTGGCGGCGACGTCGAGATCGACATTGTCCTCGAATTCCAGCGTCACCCGGCTGCGACCGAAACGCGAGTTGGAGGAGATCGAGCGGATCCCCGAAACCCGGCCCACCGCGCCCTCGATCCGGCCGGTCAGCTCCTGGTCCACCGTCTCGGGCGAGGCGCCGGGCCATTGCGTGGTGATGGTGACGACGGGGCGATCCACGTCGGGCAATTCTCGGATCTCGACTCCCATCAGCGCCGCCAGACCGGCAAGCAGGATCAGGCTGCTGACCACCAGCGCCAGGATCGGGCGCCGGATGAAGAGGGCGATACCGCCGCCGCTCGAGGTCGAATCGCTCACCGTTGCTTCCTCACAGGCCTTCGGTGCGCCCGGCGGCGCTGATGGCGGTGCCGTCCACCACCTGAACCTGGGCGCCGGGCCGCAATGTCTGGACCCCCTCGATTATGACCAGGTCGCCCTCGGCCAGGTCGGCTTCGACCAGAACCGCGGTGGCGTCGCGCTGCCGGATGCGCACCGGCACGCGCCGGGCCTTGCCGTCCTCGACCGCCCAGACGAACGAACCGTCGGCGGACCATTGCACCGCCAGCGGGTCGACCGAGGGCAGCTCTTCGCCGGGGAAGGCCAGTGTCACCTGGAAGGCCATGCCGTCGCGCAGCCGATCGCCCTCGTTCTCCAGCCGGCCCTGCACGCGCAGGGTGCGGCTGGCGCGGTCGATCACGTTGTCGATCGCGCTGATCTCGCCTGTCAGGGTGACATCCTCCAGCGCCAGGGCCCGCGCCTCGATGGGCATTCCGGGCGCGATCTGGCCGACGGCGCGCTGCGGCACACGGAAATCGATCAGGATCTCGGAGCGGTCCGTGATGGTGGCGATCGCATCGCCCGCGCCCAGCCGGTCGCCCTGTTCCACCTCGTAAAGCCCGATCCAGCCGGGAATCGGCGCCCGTATCACGCGGCGCGACAGGTCGTACTCGGCCTGCCGCACCGCAAGTTCGGCGGTGCGCAATCCCAGTTCTGCCTCGCGCATGGCGACAGCGGAAACGGTGCCCGAACCCTCCAGTCGGGCCAGGCGGTCGAGGTCTTCCCGGGCGTTGCTCTGGGTCAGACGGGCGCGTTCCAAGGCGATGCGTTCGGCCTCGTCGTCGAGCCGCAGCACGATGTCGTCGGCCTCGACACGGCTGCCGGCGGAAAAGCCGATCTCGGCGACCCGGCCGGTGGCCTCTGCCCGCAGCGTCACCGACCGCAGCGCGCGGCCGTCGCCGATGGCATTCAGCCGACCGTTGAGCAGATCCATGCGCACCGGCTCGGCGACGACGCGGGTCGCCCCCATGCCGAAGCCGCGCCCGCCGCCGCCCTCGTCGTCCTCGACCTCTTCCGGTTCGAGGCCCAGCGCCTCGTATACGCCGAACCGCTCCAGCCAGGGAGCGGCGGAGGGCACATAGTAGATCCAGATCGCCAGAGCGGCCGCGCAGATGATCAAGCCACCCACGAGCTGCTTGAGAAACCACATGGTCAGAACGTTCCCCGCTTGATGGGGCGCACTTGTCCCCCGGCCGGCGAGAACCTAGACCGAATTGCCCGCTTTGCAAAACGCGAATGCGTGATCGGCCCGGGTCATTCCGGCGATCGTTGCCGGCGGAACAGCGTCCATCCCGGCATGACCGGATCCGGCCCGGCCGGGGCGAACCCGCATTTCTCCAGCACCCGGGCCGAGGCGGGGTTGGCATCATGCACCCGTGCCACCAGCGCGCGCGGCGCGTCCGGGGCGCGCAGCGCCGCCCGCGTCGCCAGGCCCACCGCCGCGGTAGCCCAGCCGCGGCCCCAATACGCCCGGCCCAGCCAGTAGCCGATTTCCGCCTCTCCCGGACCGGCGGCGCCGCGCCCGCGCAACAGACGGACCTGACCGATCGGATGGCCGTCCACCTCGATCGCCTGCACCTGCTGATCCGGCGCCGCCTGCGCGATGGCGACAAGATCCCGCGCCATGTCTTCGGAGATGTCGCCGGGCCAGTCCTCGGGAAGGTGATCCCAGACGCGAGGATCGTTCAGAAGCCACGCGAGACGGGGTGCATCCGACGGCCGCCAGGGACGCAGCCGCAGGCTCGCGGCGAGGCTCGGTTCGGCACTCGCGCCGGCCAGCTCGTCGGGCACGTTCAGCGCAACCCAGCCATCCTGCACCGGATCCCAGCCGATCGGCACGTCTTGCGCAACGCACTGGGCGCGTTCCGCTCGCGACAGCACCCCGTCGAAGCGGGATCGGCCCTGACCCCCGATCGCGCCGTCGAGGCTCGAAATCCGACTGAAGGGGGCGGGCGTGGCATTCATGTCCGGCTCCGTGGGCGCTGGTCTTTGGAAACACCCAATTCAAACCTAGAGTGGCGGGATACCTGCAGCAATCCTATTGAAATTATGAAAACGATAGGAAATAACTATTGAAATCGCCTCGTCACGCGGACCTGCCATGTCCCAACGCCCGACGCTCCAGCAGCTTCGCTATTTCTGCGTCCTGGCCGAAAGCGGAACGTTCCGCCTCGCGGCCGAGCGCCTGGGGATCGCCCAGCCCTCGCTCAGCCTTCAGATCGGCAAGCTGGAGCAGTTGCTGGGCCAGCGTTTGGTTGAGCGTGGCCGCGGCAGCGTGCTTACGCCGGTGGGCCGCGAGGCTGTGGTGCGGGCGCGCGCCATCCTGCAGGCGCTGGATGCGCTGGTGCAGGCCTGCGGTCCGACGGCGGACGGGATGCCGGGCACCGTGCGCCTCGGCGTGTCGCACACCCTGGGCCCCTATTTCCTGCCGCAGGTCCTGCGACGGCTGCGCCAACGCTATCCCGGCCTGCAACTGGTGATCCGCGAGGCGCCGCCGCGTATGCTGGTGGCCGGATTGCTCGAAGGGTTGCATGATCTGGTCTTCACGCAGCTTCCGGCCGGGCCCGGGGAACTGGTGGTGCGCCGGCTGTTCCGCGAGCCGCTGCGGCTGGCCGTGGCGCGCGACCACCCGCTGGCCACGCGCGACCGGGTTTCCGACGCGGATCTTGCCGGCCTCGCGATGCTGACGCTTGGCCACGATGACCTGCTGCATGACCAGATCGCCGAGTTGTGCCGCCGCGGGGGCGCGTATCTGCGCCAGGATTACGAGGGAACCAGCCTGGACGCCCTGCGGCAGATGACGGCGATGAACATGGGGGTGGCAGTGCTGCCGGCGCTCTATCTGGGATCGGAAAATGCCGGGCCGGACCCGGATG
>JBKHDP010000107.1:0-9804 GCA_046541255.1 Paracoccaceae bacterium
TCCGCACCAGCTTTCGGCCGACGGCAAGTTCTCCTGGGAGGAGGTCGAGTGCCTGGGCGCCTGTGCCAATGCGCCGATGGCGCAGATCGGCAAGGACTATTACGAGGACCTGACGGCTGCGAGGCTGGGCGAGATCCTCGATGCGCTGGCGCGCGGCGAGGTGCCCGTGCCTGGCCCGCAGAACGGGCGCTATGCCTCGGAACCCGCCGGCGCGCTGACCAGCCTGGTCGATCACGAGGCCGGGCGCGCGCCGGGCAATGCCTCGGTCGATCTGGCGACCCGGATCGGCGACACGGTCAAGCGCATCGACGGCACCGAGGTGCCGCTGCTGACCCCTTGGCGCGATCGCTCGCTTCGCAAGGGCGATACGGATCCCGACCCGACGGGCCCGGTCCTGGCCGAGGATCAGCCGGCCGACGACACCGGGATCGACCGTCGCGAGGCCCCGGCGAAGGGCCTGGGCCATCCCGCGACCGGCGCGGCTGCGCCGGACCGGGCCGGGGTGACGGTGCCGCCGCAAACTCCCGCAGCCCCCGAGGCGGTCGGTGTGAAGCCCGAGGTCCGCGACGCCCCGCGCGATGGCAAGGCGGATGACCTGACGAAGATCCGGGGCGTCGGCCCGAAGCTCGAGGCGCTGCTGAATCGGCTGGGCGTGTTCCATTTCGACCAGATCGCCGAATGGACAGCCGACGAGGTCGCCTGGATGGACGAGAACCTCGAGGGCTTCCGCGGGCGCGTCACGCGCGACCATTGGGTGGATCAGGCGCGGCAGCTTGCCGCCGGGGGAGAGACGGAATTCTCCGCGCGTGTTAAGAAGGGGGATGTTGACTGACGTCGCACCAATAGCACCTGAGGGGGACATGGCATGAAAAACGGCGGCAAGAACGACAACTGCATGGCGATCTGCTGGGGGCTGTCCGCGTTGGCGGGCCTTGGCGTGTTGATCATCGCCATGAAGTCGATGTGGTTCATCGTGGCGCTTGTACTGGGGATCGGGTTTGCCCTGGCGATGGGGCTGGTTCTGCAGCGCAAGCTTTGCGATGTGCGGGAAAGCCCGCTGGCGAATACCTCGCTGGGCGAACTGACCGGGCTGGGCAAGATCCCGCATGACAAGCTCGTGGCCGCGGACATGATCGAGACCGACGCGCCGAAGCCGGCGCCCCAGGCCGGCCCGACGGCCGCGCCCGAGACCGCCGCCGCGACGCCTGCCGCCGAAACCCGTTCCGCGCCTGCCCCGGCCTCGGCGCCCGCGGAGGAACAGACCGGAACGAAACCGGCCGGTCTCGATGCGCCGCGAGGCGGTGCCGCCGACGACCTGAAGAAGATCAAGGGTGTGGGGCCCAAGCTGGAATCGCTGCTGCACCAGTTGGGGTTCTACCATTTCGACCAGATCGCCGGCTGGACAGCCGAGGAGATCGCCTGGGTCGACGAGAACCTGCAGGGTTTCAAGGGGCGCGTCACCCGTGACGACTGGGTGGCGCAGGCGCGGCGGCTGGCCGCCGGCGCCGAGACCGAGTTCAGCAAGCGCGTCGACAAGGGCGACGTCTACTGAGGAAGGGACGCGATGAGCGGCACGGAAGACCGGGACCGGCGGATCGCGCGACAGGGCCGCATCGTCGCGCTGGTGATCGCCGGGGCCGGCCTTGCCGCGATCCTGGCTCCCTGGATCGTATCGGCGGCCGGGCTGCCTGTGCGGTTCGAGATGTTGATCTATCTGGCCACCATGGGCGCCTTTCTCTGGGCGCTTGTGGTGGCCGCAAGACTATGGCGCAGCCGCGACCGATAGGCGCGGCAAGGCGGAAAGGACGCTGCGATGCTGAAGGACGAGGACCGTATCTTCACCAATCTCTACGGGATGCACGACCGCACCCTTGCGGGCGCGAAGGCGCGCGGCCACTGGGACGGCACCGCCGGGATCATCGGCAAGGGGCGGGACTGGATCATCGACGAGATGAAGGCCAGCGGGCTGCGCGGCCGCGGCGGCGCGGGCTTTCCCACCGGGCTGAAATGGTCCTTCATGCCCAAGGAAAGCGACGGCCGCCCCGCCTATCTGGTGGTGAATGCCGACGAATCCGAGCCGGGCACCTGCAAGGATCGCGAGATCATGCGCCACGATCCGCACACGCTGATCGAGGGCTGCCTGATCGCGTCCTTCGCGATGAACGCCAATGCCTGCTACATCTACATCCGCGGCGAGTATATCCGTGAGCGCGAGGCGCTGCAGGCGGCCATCGACGAGGCCTATGACGCGGGCCTTCTGGGCCGCAATGCCGCCGGTTCGGGCTGGGATTTCGATCTCTACCTGCATCACGGCGCGGGCGCCTATATCTGCGGCGAGGAAACCGCCCTGCTGGAAAGCCTCGAAGGCAAGAAGGGCATGCCCCGGATGAAACCGCCCTTTCCGGCCGGCGCGGGGCTCTACGGTTGCCCGACCACGGTGAACAACGTGGAATCCATCGCCGTCGTGCCCACCATCCTGCGGCGCGGGGCGGACTGGTTCTCGGGCTTCGGACGGCCGAACAATACCGGCACCAAGGTCTTCGCCATCTCGGGCCATGTGAACCATCCCTGCGTGGTCGAAGAGGAGATGTCGATCTCCTTCGAAGAGCTGATCGAGCGCCATTGCGGCGGCATCCGCGGCGGCTGGGACAATCTGAAGGCGGTGATCCCGGGCGGTTCTTCCGTGCCGCTGCTGCCCGGCCACATGATGCGCGAGGGGATCATGGATTTCGACTGGCTGCGCGAGAACCGCTCGGGCCT
This sequence comes from Paracoccaceae bacterium, assembly GCA_046541255.1. Classification (GTDB taxonomy): domain Bacteria; phylum Pseudomonadota; class Alphaproteobacteria; order Rhodobacterales; family Rhodobacteraceae; genus Rhodosalinus. Next base: position 2,761 of record JBKHDP010000107.1, read on the forward strand.
CGGCACCGCGGCGGTGATCGTGATGGACCAGTCCACCGACATCATCAAGGCGATCTGGCGGCTGTCGAAGTTCTACAAGCACGAAAGCTGCGGCCAGTGCACGCCCTGCCGCGAGGGCACCGGCTGGATGATGCGGGTGATGGACCGGCTGGTGCGCGGCGAAGCCGAGATCGAAGAGATCGACATGCTCTACGACGTGACCAAGCAGGTCGAGGGCCACACGATCTGCGCGCTCGGCGATGCCGCGGCCTGGCCGATCCAGGGCCTGATCCGGCATTTCCGCGACGAGATCGAGGACCGCATCAAGCACAAGCGCGGCCCCCGCGGCGCGACCGTGATGGCGGCGGAGTGAGCGCGATGCGGTTGGTTCTCATCCTGGTCCTGGCCTTGCCGGCGCTGTCGGCCTGCGGGCGGGGCGGCGATGACCAGGTTACCTTCGATGGCAACATCTACCGCGCCGAACTGGCGCGGATCGAGGGCGACCGGCGCGAATTCGCGATCGACGTGCGCCCGGCCAGCCTGGGGCTGGAAGGTGCGCGGGAGGCGGGCCGCTACGAGGCCACGAAATACTGCATCCGCAATTTCGGCTCTTCCGCGGCGACCTGGACGATCGGCCCGGACAGCCCCGAAGAGGCGCTGGTGGTCGAGGATGACAGGCTGCGGCTGCGCGGGGCCTGCGCGGGGTGAGGGGCGCGCCGCGCATATCCGGCGTCGCGCCCGCCTGTCATTGCATGACGGCGGTGATGACGTGCTGCTCCGGGTCAGCGGGGGCGCATCGTCGCGCCGCCCGACCGGAAGGAGGAAGCCCATGCGCCTGAGGATGCTTGTTCTGGCCGCGGCCCTGGCCGCGCCCGCCCTGGCCGAGGCCCGCCCGCCGCTGCGCGACGTGGCCGAGATCGACCAGGGCCTGCTCGCCGTGGGCATTGCCGATGCCATCCGCAAGGAATGCGACGAGATCGCGCCGCGGATGTTCCGCGCGCTCAGCTATATCGGCCAGCTGGAGCGGCGCGCCCGGACCCTGGGCTACACCGAGGACGAGATCGACGACTATGTGAACAGCAAGGCCGAGAAGGCCAGGATGCGCCGGCTGGGCAAGGCCTATGTCAGCCAGCAGGGTGCCCGCCTGTCCGACCCGGCCTCCATGTGCGCGCTGGGCCGCCGCGAGATCGCGCGCGGCAGCCCGATCGGCGCGCTTCTGAAGGAAAAGTGAGAGCCATGACCGACCTACGCAAGATCATCATCGACGACCGGGAGATCGAGGTCGACCCGGCGATGACGCTGATCCAGGCCTGCGAGGAAGCCGGGATCGAGATCCCGCGCTTCTGCTATCACGAACGGCTGTCGATCGCGGGCAATTGCCGGATGTGCCTTGTCGAAGTCGTGGGCGGCCCGCCCAAGCCCGCGGCGTCCTGCGCGATGCAGGTGCGCGACCTGCGTCCCGGCCCCGAAGGCCAGCCGCCAGTGGTCAAGACCAACTCGCCGATGGTCAGGAAGGCGCGCGAGGGGGTGATGGAGTTCCTGCTCATCAACCACCCGCTCGACTGCCCGATCTGCGACCAGGGCGGCGAATGCGACCTGCAGGACCAGGCCATGGCCTATGGGGTGGATTTCTCGCGCTACCGCGAACCCAAGCGCGCGACCGAGGATCTCGATCTCGGCCCGCTGGTCGAGACCCATATGACCCGCTGCATCTCCTGCACCCGCTGCGTGCGTTTCACCACCGAGGTGGCGGGCATCGCCCAGATGGGCCAGACCGGCCGCGGCGAGGATGCCGAGATCACCTCCTATCTGGGCCAGACGCTCGATTCCAACCTTCAGGGGAACATCATCGATCTGTGTCCGGTCGGCGCGCTGGTGTCGAAACCCTACGCCTTCACCGCCCGGCCCTGGGAATTGACCAAGACCGAAAGCATCGACGTGATGGATGCGCTGGGCTCCAACATCCGGGTGGATACCAAAGGCCGCGAAGTGATGCGCTTCCTGCCGCGGAACCACGACGGCGTGAACGAGGAATGGATCTCGGACAAGACCCGCTTCGTCTGGGACGGGCTGCGCCGCCAGCGGCTGGACAGGCCCTATATTCGCGCGAACGGCAAGCTGCGCCCCGCCACCTGGCCAGAGGCGCTGGGCCGTGCGGCGGAGGCGCTGAAAGGCGCCGCAAGGCCCGCCGGGCTGGTGGGCGATCTTGCGCCGGTCGAGGCCGTCTTCGCGCTGAGACAGCTGATCGAGGGGCTGGGCGGCGTGGTGGAATGCCGGACCGACGGGGCGAAACTGCCGGCCGGCAACCGCTCGGGCTATGTCGGCACCGCGACCATCGAGGAGATCGACAGCGCCGATCACGTGCTGCTGATCGGCACCGACCCGCGCCGCGAGGCGCCGGTGCTGAATGCCCGCATTCGCAAGGCCTGGTCGCATGGCGCCAATGTCGCCCTGGTGGGCGAGCCGGTGGATCTGACCTATGACTACGCCCATCTGGGCAGCGACCGGGCCGCGCTGCAGGCGCTGGCGGATCGCGGCATGGACGAGATGCACGAGGCCGCCTCGATCGTGATCGTCGGGCAGGGCGCGCTGATCGGCGAGGATGGCGCCGCCGTGCTGGCCGCGGCGCAAGCCGTGGCCGAGAAGACAGGCTCGGGCCTTCTGGTGCTGCATACCGCGGCCGGGCGGGTCGGCGCGATGGATGCGGGCGCCACCTGCGAAGGCGGCGTCGAGGAGGCGCTTTCGGGCGATGTGATCTGGAACCTGGGCGCCGACGAGCTGGACATTCCCGAAGGGCCCTTCGTGATCTACCAGGGCAGTCATGGCGATCGCGGCGCGCATCGGGCCGACGTGATCCTGCCCGGTTCCGCCTATACCGAGGAGCAGGGACTTTTCGTGAATACCGAAGGCCGCCCTCAACTGGCGCTTCGCGCGTCCTTCCCGCCGGGCGAAGCCAAGGAGAACTGGGCGATCCTGCGCGCGGTGTCGGAGTCGGCCGGGGCCCGGCTTCCCTATGACAGCCTGCCACAGCTGCGCCAGGCGCTGGTCGAGGTGGCACCGCATCTGGCGCAGATCGACCAGGTGCCGGAGAACGCGTGGCAGCCGCTGCCGCCGGGCAAGCTGGGCGAGGGCGTGTTCCGCAGCCCGATCCGCGATTTCTGGCTGACCAACCCGATCGCGCGGGCCAGCGCGCTGATGGCGGAACTCTCGGCCCGGGCCGATGCCCGCAAGGCCGAGAAGATCGCCGCGCAATGAGCGCCGGGGTGCGCATAACCGTCCCTGCCATGCTGGCGGGGCTGCTGATGCTGGCGGGATGCGCGCCCGCTTCCGAGCCCGACGAGGTGTCGCGCGCCGCACCGCGATACGAGGGCGTGGAAACGCGCCTGCTGGATGACGACCTGGTGAATTTCCGTGTCAGGGTCCGCGATGCCGCATCGGCGCGCGACCTTGAGGATTATGCCGAATGCGCCGCCGCGCAATACACGCTGATCCGCGGCTACGGATTTGCCAGGCATTTGCGTACAAATGTACACCGGGAGGGTGGCCTCTGGCACGCGGATGCTGTTTACACCATCTCGGCCGCGATTCCGCGGGGGCTGAGAACGATCGACGCCGAGGTCGTCGCCGCCGCCTGCGCCGAGAACGGAATACCGACGGTATGAGGACCTGATGGCAGACTTCTTTGGCACCCCTCTTGGAACCTTCGTGATAGTGCTCGCGCAATGCCTGGCGGTCCTGGGCTTCGTGATGATCTCGTTGCTGTTCCTCGTCTATGGAGACCGAAAGGTCTGGGCCGCGGTGCAGATGCGCCGGGGGCCGAACGTGGTGGGCGCCTTCGGCCTGCTGCAGACGGTGGCCGACGCGCTGAAATTTGTTCTCAAGGAAGTCGTGGTGCCCGCCGGGGCGGACCGATCGGTCTTCATCCTGGCGCCGATGACCAGCTTCGTGCTGGCGGTGATCGCCTGGGCGGTGATCCCCTTCAACGACGGCTGGGTGCTGGCCGATATCAACGTGGCCATCCTCTATGTCTTCGCCATGTCCTCGCTCGAGGTCTATGGCGTCATCATGGGCGGCTGGGCGTCGAACTCGAAATACCCGTTCCTCGGCTCGCTCAGGTCGGCCGCGCAGATGATCTCCTACGAGGTCTCGATCGGCCTGATCATCATCGGGGTGATCATCTCCACGGGCTCGATGAACTTCTCCTCCATCGTGGCGGCGCAGGATGGCAGCTACGGCTTCTTCTCCTGGTACTGGCTGCCGCATCTGCCCATGGTGTTGCTGTTCCTGATCTCGGCCCTGGCCGAGACCAACCGCCCGCCCTTCGACCTGCCGGAGGCGGAATCCGAACTGGTGGCGGGCTACCAGGTGGAATATTCCTCCACCCCCTTCCTGCTCTTCATGGCGGGCGAATACATCGCCATCTTCCTGATGTGCGCGCTGATGAGCCTGCTGTTCTTCGGCGGCTGGCTGTCGCCGATCCCGGGCCTGCCGGACGGGGTGCTGTGGATGATCGGCAAGATGGCCTTCTTCTTCTTCATCTTTGCCATGGTGAAGGCCGTCACCCCGCGCTACCGCTACGATCAGCTGATGCGGCTGGGCTGGAAGGTGTTCCTGCCGCTGAGCCTGACCTGGGTGGTGTTCGTGGCCTTCGCGGCGAAATTCGAATGGTTCTGGGGCGGCTATGCCCGCTGGGTCACAGGGGGCTGAGATGCATGAGTTGAAAACCGCGATCCTGAACGCCCGCTACATCGACATGATGGAACTGGCCGCCGCCGTGAGCGAGGCCGCCGAACGGGCGCCGAAAGACGATACCGAGCTTGCCGGCCCGCGCGCGCAGGCGATCGCCGCCGCGCTGTTCCGCTGGGCCGCCGATGACATCGAGGGAGAACCGCGATGACACAGATCGACTATGGCCGCGCCGCGAAGTATTTCCTGCTGGTGGACTTCCTCCAGGGCTTCAAGCTGGGGCTGAAATACTTCTTCGCGCCCAAGGCCACCCTCAACTACCCGCACGAGAAAGGGCCGCTTTCCCCGCGCTTCCGGGGGGAACACGCCCTGCGCCGCTATCCCAATGGCGAGGAACGCTGCATCGCCTGCAAGCTGTGCGAGGCGATCTGCCCGGCGCAGGCGATCACCATCGACGCCGAACCGCGCGACGACGGCTCGCGCCGCACCACGCGCTATGACATCGACATGACGAAATGCATCTATTGCGGCTTCTGCCAGGAGGCCTGCCCGGTGGATGCGATCGTCGAGGGGCCGAATTTCGAATTCGCCACGGAGACGCGCGAAGAACTGTTCTACGACAAGGCCAAGCTGCTGGAAAACGGCGACCGCTGGGAGGCCGAGATCGCCCGCAACCTCGAAATCGACGCGCCCTACAGATGACCGAGCAGAAGAACCCTTTCGAGGAAATGATGGCCCGCGCCCAGGAGATGGCCCGCGCCTTCAACCCGGCGATGGAAAGCTTTTCGCCCAAGGGCTTCGAGGCGATGTGGCCCACCATGTCGAAGGACTGGATGGAAATCGCCTTCGGCAACGCCTTCAACAAGGGCGGGCTGGATGCCAAGACACGGCTGCTGCTGACGCTGTCCGGGCTGACCATGCAGGGCGCGCAGGCCGACACGCAGATCCGCGTGACGGTGCGCCACCTGGTCGAGGCCGGGGCCTCCCGGCAGGAAATCGTCGAGACCATCGGGATGATGTCGCTGTTCGCCGGCATCCCCGCCATGACCCGTGCCATGCAGCTTGCGCAGGAGGTCATGGAGGACAAGGAGGACCGGGAGACATGACAACCGCGACATTCGCCTTCTACCTCTTCGCGCTGAGCACGGTGGCCGGCGGTCTGTTCACCGTGATCAGCCGCAACCCGGTGCATTCGGTGCTCTGGCTGATCCTGTCCTTCCTCAGTTCGGCGGGGCTGTTCGTGCTGCTGGGGGCCGAGTTCGTGGCCATGCTGCTCGTCATCGTCTATGTCGGCGCGGTGGCCGTGCTCTTCCTGTTCGTGGTGATGATGCTGGATGTCGACTTCGCCGCCTTGCGCGCGGAGATGGCGAAATACCTGCCGCTCGGCCTGCTGATCGGCGTGGTGCTGCTGATGCAGCTGGCGCTGGCGCTGGGGGCCTGGCAGTCGAGCGAGGCGGCCGAGAGCCTGCGGATGCAGCCCATTCCGGGAGACCGGCACAATACCGAGGCGCTGGGGATGGTGCTCTATGACGAGTACTTCCTGCTGTTCCAGCTTGCGGGACTGATCCTGCTGGTGGCGATGATCGGCGCGATCGTGCTGACGCTGCGCCACCGCTCGGACGTCAAGCGGCAGGACGTGCTGGCGCAGATGTATCGCGATCCGGCCAAGGCGATGGAACTGAAGGACGTGAAACCGGGGCAGGGGCTCTAGCCCGGCCGACCGAACCCAAACCCGCCCGGCGGCCCCGAGGGCCGCCGGAGACGGAAGACCGACGACGGGACAAAGACATGATCGGACTTGAACATTACCTGACGGTGGCGGCCGCGCTTTTCGTCATCGGCATCTTCGGGATCTTCCTGAACCGGAAGAACATCATCATCCTGCTGATGTCGATCGAACTGATCCTGCTGTCGGTCAATATCAACCTGGTGGCCTTCTCGGCTCATCATGGCGATCTGGTGGGGCAGATCTTCACCCTGTTCGTGCTGACGATCGCCTCCGCCGAGGCCGCCATCGGGCTTGCCATTCTCGTGTGCTTCCATCGCAACCGCGGCACCATCGCGGTGGAAGATGTCAACATGATGCGGGGCTGAGCCGATGGAGACGATCATTCTCTTCGCGCCGCTGGTCGGCGCGCTCATCGCGGGCTTCGGCTGGCGGCTTACCGGCGAACGCGCGGCCATGTGGACCACCACGGGCCTGTTGTTCCTGGCCTGCGCGCTGTCCTGGATCGTGTTCCTGGGGTTTGACGGCGAGACCCGCAGCATCCCGATCCTGCGCTGGATCGAGAGCGGCTCGCTTTCCACCGACTGGGCGATCCGGCTCGACCGGCTGACCGCGATCATGCTGATCGTCATCACCACGGTCTCGGCGCTCGT
>JBKHDP010000108.1:0-9776 GCA_046541255.1 Paracoccaceae bacterium
GGTTTGCCGGTGGCGGTGGGATGGGCGCCCAGCTCGGCGCGGCAGCGGGCGAGGGCGTCATCCATGCGCCGCCCCCCGGTCATCGCCTCGACCTCGCAGGTCACCGAGGACAGCAGGTCGCGCCGCGCCTTCAACGCGGCCTCCTTGCGCGCCTTGCCCTCGGCCGGCTCGTCGAGGCCGGTCAGCCCCTGCCGCACCCAGAGCAGTCCCGACGGCCCGCCATCCTGGCCGCCCAGCAGCCGACCGATCCAGGCCTCGGCGGCATCGGCCTTGGCCAGCAGCGTGCCGTTCCGTTCGACCCGGGCCTCGGGGCGCGACAGCCAACGCTTGGTGAGGGTGAAGCGGCCCTCGGGCGTCTCGATCTCGGCGCTGACGCAGGGGGCGCCGCCGGCATGCGGGCGGAGCGCCTTGATCTCGCGCGTGGCCGAGCGGTGCGGCGCGAAGAACAGCGCCTGCACCGCGTCGAAGAAGGTGGATTTGCCGCGTTCGTTGGGCGCCGAGAGCACGTTCAGCCCGGCCTCGATCCCGCGCACCTCCACCGGCGCGGTGAACCGGCGCACATCTTCCAGCGTGACGGAGAGGAGTTTCATGCCGCGCCCTCCGCCACGTAGCCATAGAGCCGCACCAGAGCCGCCTCGGCCACGGCGCGCGCCTCGGAATCGCGCGTTTCGTCCCCGGCCTCGTCCATCAGCGCCTGCGCCGCCAGCCGCAACGCGCCCGCCCGGTCGATCGCGTCGAGATCGGCGGCGTCATGCTCGGTCGCCAGCGCGTCGGTGTTCAGCGCGAAATACCAGAAATCCGGCGCCACGGCCTCGGCCGCCTCTTCCAGCGCCCGGTGCCCGGCCAGCCGCGCGCGGCCCTCGGCCCGGACCCGCAGCAGCGTATCGCGCCGCCGTGCCTCCGGCAGGGCCCCTGCCAGCGCCGCCGCCGCATCCGCGTCGGGCAGCAGCGGAAGGGCGATATCGGCCCAGAGAAAGGTGCCGGTCTCGACCTCCTCGATCCGGGGCGGGGCGCCCGCCTCCTCCAGCGTCACGGCAAGGCACACGCCCCGCCGGTCGTGGCGAAAGCGGTCCTGCTCGGGGCTGCCGGAATAGTGGGTGCGGCCCGAAATCTCCAGCCTGCCATGCCAGTCTCCGAGCGCGAGGTAGTCCAGCCCGGCACGCGCGGCGCGGTCGGGCGGGATGGTGGCGCCGGTGTCGGCGAAATCCACCACGCCGCCATGCGCCAGCCCAAGCCGGATCGTGCCCTCGGGGCTTTCCATCGCGTCCAGCGCCCCGGTCAGATCGTGGCCCGCATAGCGATGGGTGACCGGGGCGGGCAGCAGCGCCACCCCGTCGGCCATTTTCCGCGGCTCCGCCCGGGTCAGCGGGCGCAGGTTTTCGGGCGCGTCGCGCACCAGTTCTTCCCAAAGCGGTTCGGCCTCGGCCAGGTTATCGTGATTTCCCGGCAGCAGCCACCAGGTGAGATCATGCGCCTCGCGCATGGCGTTGACCGCCTGCCGCAGCACCGGGTCGGATGGCGTGGCGCTGTCGAAGATGTCGCCCGCCAGCACCACATGGGCCGCGCCCGCGCTGCGGGCGGCCCCGGCCAGCCGGCCGATCGCGCCGTGACGCGCCTCGACCAGCCGGCCGCGGATCTCGGGCGGAAAGGTGCCGAACCTGCGGCCGAGATGCAGGTCGGACGAATGGATGAAGCGAAAGGACGGCATGGGTCACTCCGGATCGGTCGCGAACGTCCGGGCCTGAACCCGGGCAGGACGAAGATGGGGGCTTGGGGTGACAGAACCTGTCAGCACCTGCGCACCGCAACTGGGCGAGATACTTGACAAATGTGAACATAGGGCGAACAACTCACGGCAATGCCTCCAGGTCGTCGCGTTGCCAGCCCGCCACCATCCGGCGCAGCGGCTCCGGCGCGACCACCTCGACCGTGTCGCCCCATTGGTAGAGGTGCCAGGCCATTTCCAGCCAGCCCGAGGCGCGGAACCGGATTTCCAGCCGTCCATCCTGCAGCCATTCGCGCGACTGGTGAGGATGAAAGCGCCATTCCGCCGCCCGTTCCGCGGCCTCGGGGGCGAAGCGCCAGACCACCTCGCCGAACTGCGCCTCGTTCTGCCAGGAGCCGAAGGCGCGCGCCGCATGCTGTTGCAGATCGAAATCCGGGTCGCGGACGAACCAGATCTCGGTGAGTTCCGGCGCCTCGATCCGGTCCAGCCGAAAATGGCGCAGCGCGCTGTCCTTGTCGGGCTGGCGCGCCACCAGGTAGCGCCGCGCGCCCAGCAGCACGCCATAGGGCTCCACCTCGCGGCGGGTGCCGGAATAGGTGAAGCGCAGGCGGAACGGTCCGCGCAGCGCGGCGGCGATCATTTCGGCCAGGTCCGCATCCACCTTGACCGCAGGGCCGGGCCGCGCGGCCACGCCCCAGGCCTCCAGCATGGCGTCGGCATCGGCTTCGGCGCGGCGGGCATCGGGGGCGGGCAGGGCGGCCAGCAGCCGGTCTCGCAACGTCGCGATGGCACGCGCATGTCGCAGATCGCCCTCGTCGCGCAGGCGCGCCGCGGCCAGATCAAGCGCCTCCAGCTCGTCCGCCCCGGTCAGCCTCAGCCGCGCCAGCGGCACCTCGCGCAGTTTCCAGCGGCGGCGCCGATCGGGCCCGTCCGTCACGTCCACCGCGTGGGGAAAGGCATCGAGCAGCGCCTGGGTCATCCGCTGCGCGGTGCGGTGATGCACGCCGAAGGCCTCGGCGATGTCGTCCAGCGTGACGCCGGAATGCCGCGAGGCTGCGAAATCCGCCAGTTTCAGCAGGTCTATGGCCTTGGAAAAGCTGATGCCGTCCTCCGCCCGTTTGCGCGGGCCGATGCCCGCCCTGGTTGCAGCACCGGCGAGGATCGCCCCGCCTCGCGGCAGGGTCAAGCGGGTGTTTTCGCGACCAAGGTCGGGACGGCGTGCGGGCCGGATCAGCCCGGGGCGCGATCGGCCCAGCCGGCGAAGATCTTTTCCAGCGCGACCACGACGTAATAGAGCACGATGCCCAGGAAGGCGAGCGCGATCAGGACGGCGAACATCAGCGGATAGTCCGAATTGGTCTTGCCGGAATCGAACAGCGCGCCCAGGCCGCGGCCATGCGGACTCACGATCTCCATCAGATTGGTGCCGATGAAGGCCAGCGTCACCGCCACCTTCAGCGCGCCGAAGAATTCCGGCAGCGTCTTCGGCAGCGCGATCTTCCAGAAGATGGTGGATTGCGAGGCGCCGAGGCTGCGCAGGATGTCGCGATATTCGGGTTCCAGCGTCGAGAGCCCGATCGCCACGGAGACCGCGATCGGGAAGAACGAGATCATGAAGGCGATCAGCACGGTGTTGAAATCATGCGCGCCCACGAAGATCAGCGCCACGATGGGCACGACGGTGGCCTTGGGGATCGCGTTGAACCCCACGAGGAGCGGGTAGAGCGCATCGCGCATGGTGCGCGAAAAACCCATCACCATGCCCAGCGCCACACCCACGACCACGGCCAGCACCAGGCCCACGATGGTGCGCCACAGCGTCTGCCAGCCCATCACCAGGAACAGCTCCCAGTGGCGGGTATAGGCCGGGCCCAGATCGGAGGGCGAGGCCATCTTGTAATCCGGCCAGCCATTGACCCAGACCAGCGCCTCCCACAGCAGCAGGAAGACCAGCATCGCGGCCAGCGGAACGGTGATCTTGCGCAGGCTCATGTCGTGGCCTCTCCGGCCGGGGCCCGTCCCTGGGCCACGGCGATCTGATGACGCAGGATGTTCAGCATCTCGGCGGCCTCCGGCGTGTAGAGGTGATCGAGGTCGCGCGGGCCGGTATCGGGTATGTCCAGCACGTATTGCGTGCGCGCCGGCCGCCCCGAAAGAACCACCACCCGGTCGGCAAGAAAGATCGATTCGCGCAGGTCATGGGTGATCAGCACGCCGGTGAAGGGCTCGCGTTCCTTCACCCGCAGCATGGTCTGCCACAGATCCTCGCGGGTGAAGGCGTCGAGCGCGCCGAAGGGCTCGTCGAGGATCAGCACCTCGGGCTTGTGCACCAGCGCCCGGCACAGCGAGGCGCGCTGCCGCATCCCGCCCGAGAGTTCCGAGGGGCGCTTGTGCTCGAACCCGTCCAGCCCGACCAGGCTCAGAAGTTCCATCGCCCGGGTCTCGCGGTCGCGCCGCGACAGGCTGTTGGGCACGATTTCGAGCGGCAGGATGACGTTTTCCAGGATGCTCCGCCATTCCAGCAGCACCGGGTTCTGGAACGCCATGCCCACCGTGGCGCGCGGCGAGGTCACCGGCGTTCCGTGCAGCCGCACCTCGCCCTCGTCGGGGATCATCAGCCCGGCGATCAGGCGGGTGAGCGTGGACTTGCCGCAGCCAGAGGGGCCGACCACGGCAACGAAGCCGCCTTCGTCCACCGCCAGTTCCAGCCCGTCCAGCACGGGCAGCGGGCCCTCCTGGGTGCGGTAGGCGTGGCGCACGCCGCGGATCTCGATCAGGTTCTGCATGGGGTCTTCCGGCGCTCGGGCCACGGGCCATGACGCGGGGCGGGTCTGAACCCGCCCCGCGATGCCGTCGCGCAAGGCTTCGTCATTCCAGCGCGAAGCCGGTTTCGGGCAGCCAGGCGTCGGAGAAGTAGAGCGCCGCGTCGGGAGCGTTCTGGAATTCGTAGGTCAGCGCGATCTGTTCGATCGCGGTGGCCATGCGCTCCGGGTCGATATGGCCCATGCCGTTCTCGCGGGTCCAGCCGGTCAGCACATTGGCCTCGATCGACAGTTCCAGCCGGCGCTTTTCCAGGTCGGCATTGGCGGCGGGGTTGCGCTCCACCAGGCTTTCGATCGCGGTCTCGGGATCGGCGATCGCGTCCTTCCAGCCGGCGGCGATGGCGGCCAGAAAGCCCTCGATCACCTCGGGGTTGGCTTCGGCGTACTCGGTGTTCACGATGACCGCGTTGCCATAGAGTTCGACCCCGTGATCGGCCATCAGGATGGTGGAGATATCGTCCTCCGGCACGCCCAGGCGCACCAGGTTCAGGTAGGAGGAGAAGGAAAAGCCCGTCACCGCGTCGACCTCGCCCTCGGCCAGCATCGGCTCGCGGGTCGGGAAGCCCACCGGCTCGACCGTGATGCTGTCCATGTCGAGCCCGTTCTCGGCGGCGAAGATCGGGAATTGCGCCCAGGCGCCATCGGGCGGCGGGGCGCCCAGCACCCGGCCCTCCAGATCCTTCGGCGCCTCCACCCCCCGCGAGACGCGGCCGATCACCGCGAAGGGCGGTTTGTCATAGACCATCATCGCGGCCGTCACCGGCGCGCCCGGGTTCTGGTCGAGGAACTTCACCAGGCTGTTGATGTCGGCAAATCCCACCGGGAAGGCGCCCGTGGCCACTTTCGGGATCGCGTCCAGCGAGCCCTGCCCGGCAGTGATCTCCACCTCCAGCCCCGCCTCGTCGAAATGGCCGTTGTCGATGGACAGGAAATAGGGGGCCGCGGGGCCCTCGAATTTCCAGTCGAGCGCGAAGGAAAGCTGCGTCTGCGCCGCGGCGGGTGCGGCCAGCGCGACCAGGGTTGCGGCGGCGATAAGGGGGGTGTGGAACACGTGGCGGCCTCCTTGTTGTGGCATCGGGCGCCCAGCCCTTGCATTCGACCGCGCGGAAGTCGCGGAGAGAAGGGCAAGAATCGTCCGATTTTGCAGGATGGTGCCCCATTCGCAGGCGCCGATCCAGCGTTCTGCCGCAAAAACGTGCATCCTGTTGCCGCGCCGGTGACGGAATTCGGGCTGGATCAGCGCCCGGCGCGCGGGCTAGAACAATCCGCCGGAAGGCCGCCCGAGGAGGAGACAGACGCATGAGCCCGCACACCCCGCCCCCCGCCCGCCCATCGCAGTTCGAGGCCCGAGCCGGGCTGCGCGTGGCGCCCGAACTGGCCCGCTTTCTCGAAACCGAGGCATTGCCGGGCACCGGGATCGGCGCGGCGGCCTTCTGGGAGGGCTTCTCGGAACTGGTGCACGGGTTCGGCCCGCGCAACCGCGCCCTGCTGCAGACACGCGACCGGATGCAGGCCCGGATCGATGAGTGGCACGTCTCGCATCGCGACGCGCCGCATGATCACGCCGCCTACAAGGCCTTTCTCGAAGAGATCGGCTACCTGCTGCCCGAAGGCCCCGATTTCCAGGTGGACACCGCCGATACCGACCCCGAGATCGCGTCGGTGCCCGGACCCCAGCTGGTGGTGCCGATCACCAATGCGCGCTATGCGCTGAACGCGGCCAACGCGCGCTGGGGTAGCCTGTACGACGGGCTCTATGGCACCGACGCGATGGGCAGCCGGCCGCCCGCGGGCGGCTATGAACGCGGCCGCGGCGCCCGGGTGATCGCCCGGGCGAGAGTGTTCCTGGACGAGGCCTTTCCGGTGGAGGGGCTCAGCCACGCGGATGCGCGGCGCTACCATGTCCAGGGCGGGGCGCTGCTGGTGGATGACCAGCCGCTGGTCGCGCCGGAGAAATTCGTGGGCTATCGCGGCCATCCCCGCGCGCCGGAGATGGTGGTGCTGCGCAACAACGGGCTGCATGTGCAGCTTGTCTTCGACCGCACCAGCCCGATCGGGGCGCGCGACCAGGCAGGGCTGGCGGATGTGCGACTGGAAAGCGCGGTCTCGGCGATCATGGATTGCGAGGATTCGGTGGCCTGCGTGGACGCGCCCGACAAGGTGCTGGCCTATCGCAACTGGCTGGGGCTGATGAAGGGCGATCTGGCCGAGACCTTCGAGAAGGGGGGCCGGACGCTCACCCGCCGGCTGAACCCGGATCTCGCGCTCACCGCGCCGGGCGGCGGCGAGATCACGCTCAAGGGCCGGGCCTTGATGCTGGTGCGCAATGTCGGCCACCTGATGACCACGCCCGCGATCCTCGACCGCGACGGCAACGAGGTCTTCGAGGGGCTGATGGATGCGATGGTCACCACCGTGATCGCGCTGCACGACCTGCGCAAGCAGGACGGCCCGCGCAATTCGGCCGCGGGCTCGGTCTACGTGGTCAAGCCCAAGATGCACGGCCCCGAAGAGGTGGCCTTCGCGGACGAGACCTTCGCCCATGTGGAGACCGTGCTGGGCCTGCCGCGCCATACCGTGAAGCTGGGCATCATGGACGAGGAGCGCCGCACGAGCGTGAACCTCAAGGAATGCATCCGCGCCGCCAAGAGCCGGGTCTGCTTCATCAATACCGGTTTTCTCGACCGCACCGGCGACGAGATTCACACCTCGATGGAGGCCGGGCCGTTCAGCCGCAAGGAGTTCATCAAGCGCAAGTCCTGGATCACCGCCTACGAGAACCGCAACGTGGATATCGGGCTGGAATGCGGCCTGTCGGGCAGGGCGCAGATCGGCAAGGGCATGTGGGCCATGCCCGACCGCATGGCCGCGATGCTGGAGCAGAAGATCGAGCACCCCAAGGCCGGTGCCAATTGCGCCTGGGTGCCGTCGCCCACCGCGGCCACCCTGCACGCGCTGCACTATCACAAGGTGGACGTGTTCGCGGTGCAGGCCGGGCTGCTCGAGGGCGGGCGGCGCGCCCATGTGGACGGGCTGCTGGAGATCCCGCTGGCCGCGTTCCGAAAATGGAGCAAGGCTCAGATCCTGCGCGAGGTGGAAAACAACGCCCAGGGCATTCTCGGCTACGTGGTGCGCTGGATCGACGCCGGCATAGGCTGCTCCAAGGTGCCCGACATCAACGATGTGGGCCTGATGGAGGACCGCGCGACCTGCCGGATCTCCGCCCAGCACATCGCCAACTGGTTGCATCACGGCATCGTCTCGGCCGAGGAGGTGGCGGAGGTGATGCGCCGCATGGCTGCGGTGGTCGACCGGCAGAATGCCGGCGATCCCGCCTATGTCCCGATGGCGCCGGGTTTCGACGGGGTGGCGTTCCGGGCCGCCTGCGACCTGGTGTTCAAGGGGCGCGAGCAGCCCTCGGGCTATACCGAGCCCGTGCTGCATGCCCGCCGGCTCGAACGCAAGGCCCAGCTGGCGGCCGGGTGATCGCGCGCAGCGCCCCGCGGCACGGGGAATCGCGCCGCAGCACCAGCACCCGTCGGCGAGCTGTTCCCCGCCTGCCCGGATCCGTGTAGCGTCGGACCGGCCAGAAAGATGCAGGAGCGCACAAGATGCCCCATACCGCCCGGCCCGGCGCATCCGGCGGGCTGCACCAGGATCCGCACCGGGCGCGCGAGGAGCGCGAGAAGGTGCTGGAGATCGCCATCGGGCGCGCGGTGCGCGGCTTCCGGCGTCAGCATTCCATGACCGTGGCGGATCTTGCCGCCGTCACGGGGTTGTCGATGGGGATGCTGTCGAAGATCGAGAATGGCAACATCTCGCCCTCGCTCACCACCCTGCAGAGCTTGGCCCATGCGCTGGGCGTTCCGATCACCGCCTTCTTCCGGGGCTACGAGGAACGGCGCGCGGCGGTGCATACGCCGGCCGGGCAGGGGGTGGATGTGCAACGCGCGGGCACCCGGGCCGGGCATCACTACACCCTGCTGGGCCATCTCGGCGCGAATGCAAGCGGCGTGGTGGTGGAACCCTACCTGATCACGCTGAGCCAGGACAGCGACACCTTTCCCACCTTCCAGCACGAGGGGGTCGAGATGATCTACATGCTGGAAGGCCGGGTAGGGTATCGCCATGGCGAGACGATCCATGACCTCGCCCCGGGCGATACGCTGTTCTTCGATGCCGACGCCCCGCACGGGCCAGAGGCGCTGCGCCAGCTTCCGATCCGCTATCTTTCGGTGATCTGCTACCCGCAGTCGGGCTGAACCTCGGGCCGGACAGTCGCCGGTCTTGCGGGCCTGCCCAAGGATTGTGCGAACTGCGCAAATCTTGCGCCCCGCGCCGGGGGCAACGGGCTCGTGCCATGGAAGCCGCCGCGAAAGGGTTGCCTGCGGGTGAAGATTGTTTCCCATCGAGATGTCCGCGACCTGTCGGACGGCTTGCAGGGAAAGGTGCGCGCATGTGCGGCATCGTGGGATTGTTTCTGAAGGACAGCGCGCTGGCACCCCGGCTGGGCGCGCTGCTGTCCGAGATGCTGGTCACCATGACGGATCGCGGCCCGGACAGCGCCGGGATCGCGCTTTATGGCCCGGTCGCGCCGGGCCGGGTCAAGCTGGTGATCCAGACCGGGTCGCGGGGCGGTTTCGCCGGGGTCGAGGGCGCGCTGGCCGAAGCCCTGGCCGGTCCGCTGGCGTTTCGCGTCAAGGACAGCCATGCCGTGGCCGAGATCGATGCCGAGGACGAGCCGGCGGCCCGCACCCTGCTCGCCACCCGCCCCGAACTGCGCCTGTTGAGCGCGGGCGAGGCGATCGAGATCTACAAGGAGGTGGGCCTGCCGCGCGACGTGGCTGCCCGCTTCGGCATATCCGGCATGGCCGGGAGCCACGGCATCGGACATACCCGCATGGCCACCGAATCCGCCGTCACCACCCTGGGCGCGCATCCGTTCTCCACCGGGGCGGATCAATGCCTGGTGCATAACGGCTCGCTCTCAAACCACCACAATCTCAGGCGCCGTCTCGCCCGCGCGGGCGTTTCCGTGCAGACGGAGAACGACAGCGAGGTGGCCGCCGCCTACCTGAGCTGGCGCATGTCGCAGGGCGCGTCGCTGGGCGAGGCGCTGGAGGCGGGACTGTCCGATCTGGACGGGTTCTTCACCTTCGTGGTGGGCACGCGCGACGGCTTCGGCGTGGTGCGCGACCCCATCGCCTGCAAGCCCGCGGTGATGGCCG
>JBKHDP010000109.1:0-9692 GCA_046541255.1 Paracoccaceae bacterium
CCGCGTCCGGTGCCGGGCCGGACGACGGACGGGCCGGCTCCGTCTCGGTTTCGGGAATACCTGGAACGGAGACCCGGGCGCTGCCCGGCGCAGCGTCGGCGCGGCTGTCCAAGGCTGGCGCAGGCCGGCCCTCGCCCGGCAGCGCGGCGATCCCGTCGGGCGCCGGCGTGGGGGCGGGCTGCGCGGCGGCACGACGATCGCCCTCGGGCAGCGGCACGAAATCGTCGATTCCGGGGGCCGCGGCGCGCGGCGTATCGGCTTTGGGCACCGCCTGCCGCGCGGCCCCGTCTTCATCCGCTGGGCCATCTTCCACACCGCGGGAAAACCCCGACACCAGGGGCACCGACAGGTACGCCACCTGATCCGCGTCGGGCCGGGGCGGACCGGCCTGGATCGCGAGCGCGATCGCCCCTACCGCCGACGCGACGCCACCCCACATGAATCCCGAGAGAAAACCCCGTGCCACGCCCTTGCCTTTCCTGCTCTGCCCTGCCCGTTTCCCGGGCCGTGCCGCCGGGTGCCCCTGCAGGGGCCCGGTCTGCCTGCGGCGCGCGGCAGGGCGCCCCCTTGACGCTCCGCCGCAAGCCTGAGCATGTATAGCCCGACCCGGGTGCGCGTCTCCACCCCCGAGTTTCTTCACAGGCGGGCCCATGCTGCTCTTGATCGACAATTATGACAGCTTCACCTGGAATCTGGTGCACTACCTGGGCGAGCTGGGCGCGCAGGTCGAAGTGCGCCGCAACGACAGGCTCCATGTCGCCGAGGCGCTGGCGCTTCGGCCCGAAGCGATCGTGTTGTCGCCGGGGCCTTGCGACCCGGACCGTGCCGGGATCTGCCTGGACCTGACCGTCGCGGCGGCGGCGGCCGGCGTGCCGCTGCTGGGCGTCTGCCTCGGGCACCAGACCATCGGCCAGGCCTTTGGCGGGCGCGTGGTGCGGGCCGGAACGATCGTGCATGGCAAGACCGACGCGATCCGCCATGATGGCAGCGGCGTCTTCGCCGGGCTGCCATCGCCCTTCGAGGCCACGCGCTATCACTCGCTCGCCGTGGCCCGGGACGATCTGCCCGAGTGCCTGCGCGTTACCGCCGAGACGGCCGATGGCGAAATCATGGGGCTCGCGCATCGCGACCTGCCGGTGCATGGCGTGCAGTTCCATCCTGAATCGATCGCTTCGGCGCAGGGCCACGCGCTGCTGCGCAACTTCCTGGACATGGCGCGGGTGGCCGCATGACGAACGACCTGAAGCCGCTGATCGGCATCGCGGCGGACCGGGCTCTGACCCCGCAGGAGGCCGAGGCGGCCTTTACCACGCTGTTCGAGGGTGCCGCGACACCCAGCCAGATGGGCGGTTTCCTGATGGCCCTGCGGACCCGCGGCGAGACGGTGGACGAATACGCCGCCGCTGCCACCGTGATGCGCGCCAAGTGCAACAAGGTGACCGCGCCGCCGGGCGCGATGGACATCGTGGGCACCGGTGGCGATGGCAAGGGCACGCTGAACATCTCGACCGCCACGGCCTTCGTGGTGGCCGGCGCGGGCGTACCGGTGGCCAAGCATGGCAATCGCAACCTGTCGTCGAAATCCGGGGCGGCCGATGCGCTGGCGCAGATGGGCGTCAAGGTGATGGTGCATGCCGATGTGGTGGAACGCGCGCTGGCCGAGGCCGGAATCGGCTTCATGATGGCACCGATGCATCACCCGGCGATGGCCCATGTCGGACCGGTGCGCGCCGAGCTTGGCACAAGAACGATCTTCAACATCCTGGGTCCGCTCACGAATCCGGCTGGCGTGAAGCGGCAGCTGACCGGCACCTTCACCCGCGCGCTGATCCGTCCGATGGCCGAAACCTTGCAACGGCTGGGGGCGGAACGCGCCTGGTTGGTGCATGGCGCCGACGGCACGGACGAACTGTCGATCGCCGGGCCCAGCTTTGTCTGCGCTCTGGAAGAAGACGGCGCGCTGCGCGAAACCGAGCTGCACCCGGAAGATTTCGGCTTGCCGCCTCACCCGTTCGAGGCGATCCTCGGCGGCACCCCCGAGCAGAATGGCGCGGCCTTTCGCGCGCTGATGCAGGGTGCGCCGGGGGCTTATCGCGACGCGGTTCTGATGAACGCCGCCGCGGCGCTGCTGGTCGCGGGGCGGGCCGGCGATCTGAAACAGGGCGTCGAGATCGCCCGGGACAGCCTCGACAGCGGCGCCGCCCGCGGCAAGGTCGAGGCGCTTGCCCGCATCACATCGGAGGCCTGATGACCGACACCGTGCTGGACCGTATCCGCGCCTACAAGCTGGAAGAAATCGCCACCTGCAAGGCTGCCAAGCCGCTGGAGGCGGTCGAGGCCGAGGCGCGCGCCGCATCTCCCGTGCGGGGCTTCGCCGAGAAACTTGTCCAGGCCTCCAAGTCCGGCTACGGGCTGATCGCCGAGATCAAGAAAGCTTCGCCCTCCAAGGGACTGATCCGCGAGGATTTCGACCCGGCAGAGCTGGCACGGGCCTATGAGGCGGGCGGCGCGACCTGCCTGTCGGTGCTGACCGACGCCCCCAGCTTCCAGGGCGCCAAGGACGATCTGATCGCCGCGCGCGACGCCTGCGCCCTGCCGGTGCTGCGCAAGGATTTTCTGTTCGACCCCTATCAGGTGGCCGAGACACGCGCGCTGGGGGCGGATTGCATCCTCATCATCATGGCCGCGGTCTCTGACGCGCAGGCCCAGGAGCTCGAATCCGCCGCGCAGGCCTGGAACATGGACGTGCTGATCGAGGTGCATGACGCCGAAGAGTTGAAACGCGCGGAGGCGTTGGACTCCCGGCTGATCGGCATCAACAACCGCGATCTGCGCAGTTTCGAGACGTCGCTGGACGTGACCCGCAAGCTGGCCCGCCGCGTGCCGCCGGAGAAGGTGATCGTGTCGGAAAGCGGGCTGTCGACCCCGGCGGACCTGGCCGAGATCGCACGCTACGGGGCGCGCTGCTTCCTGATCGGCGAAGCCCTGATGCGGCAGGCCGATGTGACGGCGGCCACCCAGGCCCTGCTGGCCGATCCGCTGACCCCCGGAGGGTTCTGACATGGCGGAACTGACGCATTTCGATGCCGCAGGTGCGGCGCATATGGTCGATGTGTCGGACAAGCCCGCGACAGCCCGCATCGCCACCGCCGAAGGCTGGGTGAAAATGCATCCAGAAACTCTTGAAATCATTCAGGATGGCAGCGCGAAGAAGGGCGATGTCCTGGGCGTGGCGCGGCTGGCCGGGATCATGGGCGCCAAGCGCACCGCCGACCTGATTCCGCTCTGCCATCCGCTTCCCGTCACCAAGGTCGCGCTGGATCTTGCGCCCGATCCCGACCTGCCGGGCGTGCGGATCGAGGCCAGCGTCAAGACCAACGGCCAGACCGGGGTCGAGATGGAGGCATTGACCGCCGTGTCCACCGCGGCGCTCACGATCTATGACATGTGCAAGGCCGTGGATCGCGAAATGGCGATCGGCGGCATCCGCGTGATCCTGAAGGATGGCGGAAAATCAGGCCGTTACGAGGCGACATGATCTCGGTTGAAGAGGCGCTGGAGCGGCTGTTCGACCTGGTCGCACCGCTGGACGAAGAAACCGTTCCGCTGGCCGAGGCGGGAGGGCGCGTGCTGGCCCGCCCGGTGAGCGCACAACGCACCCAGCCGCCCTTCGCCGCCGCCGCAATGGACGGGTATGCGCTGCGCGAGGAAGATGCCGTGCCCGGCCGCCGGCTGACGGTGATCGGCGAGTCTGCGGCCGGCCGGCGCTTTCCCGGCACGGTCGGGCCGGGCCAGGCCGTGCGTATCTTCACGGGCGCACCGATGCCCGAGGGCGCCGATCGAGTGGTGATCCAGGAGGATGTCAGCCGCGACCCGCAAGGCATTGTTCTGGATATGGATATCGGGAATGGGCCGCATGTCCGGCCGGCCGGGATCGATTTCCGTGAAGGCGACCGGCTGGATGCGCCCCGCCGGCTTTCCCCTGCCGACGTCGCTCTGCTCGCAGCGATGAACCTGCCGCTGCTGCCGGTCACGCGGCGGCCCGTGGTCGCGTTGATCGCCACCGGAGACGAGCTGGTGGCCCCGGGCGAGCTGCCCGGCCCCGACCAGATCGTCGCGTCGAACGGGTACGGGCTGAAGGCGTTGTTGGAAGGGCTTGGCGCCGAGGCGCGCCTCCTGCCCATCGCCCGTGACACGCGCGAGTCGCTGCGTATGGCCTTCCTGCTGGCCGAGGGCGCCGATCTGATCGTGACGATCGGCGGCGCGTCGGTGGGCGATCATGATCTTGTCGCCCCCGTGGCCGCGGAAATGGGCATGAAAACAGCCTTCTACAAGGTGAAGATGCGGCCCGGAAAACCGCTCATGGCTGGCCGGCTGAATGGGACCGCGATGATCGGCCTGCCGGGCAATCCGGTCTCCGCCATCGTCTGTGGCCATGTCTTCCTGGCCCCGGTGATCCGCCACATGCTGGGGCTCGGCCGCGCTCCCGCCCCGCGCGCAAGCGCGGCGCTGGCCAATGCGCTTCCCGCCAACGGTCCGCGCGAACATTACATGAGGGCGCGCCTCGCGCCCGATGGGATCGAGGTCTTTCCGACCCAGGACAGCGCGCTCCTGTCGGTGCTCTCCTCGGCGGACGCGCTGGTCGTGCGCCCTCCCGACGATGGCCCCCGCGCGAAGGGCGAGCGGGTGGAGTACCTGCCGCTTGGCGCGTAGCCGATCTCGGCTTTGCTTGACACAAAACGGGAACATGCGTAGAACAAACGGAAACGTATCCGGGTGAGGTGAATGCCGTGCTGACGAAGAAACAACGCGATCTTCTGGATTTCATTCACCAGCGCATCCAGCGCGACGGGGTTCCGCCCAGTTTCGACGAGATGAAGGATGCGCTGAACCTGCGCTCCAAGTCCGGCATTCACCGCTTGATCACCGCGCTGGAGGAACGGGGCTACATCCGGCGGCTCGCGCATCGCGCCCGGGCGCTGGAAATCGTGAAACTGCCCGAGTCCCTGGCCAGACCGCCGGCGGGATTTTCGCCCGAGGTGATCCAGGGCGGCTCGCCCGCGCCGCGCCCGTCCGACGCGCGCGAAGTGACGTCCCATGCGATGGAGCTGCCGCTGATCGGCCGGATCGCCGCAGGCATCCCGATCGAGGCGATCGCGGATGACGCGCCGCAGATTTCGGTGCCCGGCGCCATGCTGTCAGGCCGGGGCCGGCACTACGCGCTGGAGGTCAAGGGCGATTCGATGATCGAGGCCGGGATCAACGATGGCGACGTGGTGGTGATCCGCGAAACCGCCGAGGCCCGGAATGGCGATATCGTCGTGGCGCAGGTAGAGGGCTACGAGGCCACGTTGAAACGCTTCCGCCGCACCGGCGACATGATCGCGCTGGAAGCCGCCAACCCGGCCTATGAAACCCGGGTTCTGCCAGCCGGAAGCGTGGCGGTGCAGGGCAAGCTCGTCGGGCTGATCCGAACCTATTGAGGTCCGCTTTGGGCCGCGTCCAGTCGCGCCAGGACGGCCTCTGGCAGACTGACCAGCCGGTCCGGCAGCTGTTCGGGCCCCTTCCCTGACCACAGCCGCCGCCCGTGCCGGGCGGCCGTGCTGACAAGCCGGACTTCGCCCTGGCGCGGATAGAGAGCAAGGCTGCCCGCCCGCTCCAGCAACGCACGGTCGATCACGATGCAATCCGAAGCGGCACCGTCTAGCGTTCCGGCGAGTATCACGATCTCGCCTGTGCGGCAGCCCTCGAACGCCGCGACGTCGGGTTTGCTCCAGACATGGCGTATCGGAAGGGCCGCCCGGGCCCAGCGGGCGGCGGCCTGCTCCTGGGTGGCACCGTCGCCGTCGTTTTCCAGCCAGACCCGTGCCACGAAACCCGCGCTGCGCGGCTTGGACAGGGCGCGGCCGGATTGCGTCATCGCGCCAACCAGCGCCCCGTCTTCCGCCACCAGCAGGGCCGGCCGCTCGGTCCCGAGCCATAGCGCCAGGGCGGCCAGAACCGGGATGAGCCCGGCGACGCGCGCCCGCCCCTGCCACAGGATCAGGATCAGCACGCCAAGCGCGAACAGCGGCAAGACCACGGCCGGCGGGCTGGGCACATGGCCCACGGCGCCCTCCAGCCCGGCGGCGAAATGCGCCACCGCCAGGATCCAGTCGAGCCCCAGCCCCATCACGAAGAGCGCGATGCCTTCCAGCCCCAGGGGCATGAGGCAGGCCGCGACCACGCCGGCGGGCATGATCAGCACACCCATCAGCGGCACGGCGGCCAGGTTCGCCACCAACCCGTACTGCGCCAGCTGGTTGAAATGCGCCGCGCCGATCGGCGCTGTGGCCGCACCGGCGACCGCCGAGGAGATCGCCACGGCAAATGCAGGGCGCAGCCAGGCGGGGCCGATCCCCTGGAACTGCAGGTCGCGCATCCGGGCGAACACCGCCACCAGCGCGACGGTGGCGGCAAAGGACATCTGGAAGCCCGGCCCCAGAAGCGATTCCGGCTGAACCAGCAGCAACACCGTGGCCGCCAGCGCCACACTGCGCAGCGACAGGGCACGGCGATCGAACAGGACACCCACCAGCACCACCGCGACCATGGTGAAGGCGCGCTCGGTGGCCACGTTGCCCCCCGACAACGCCAGATAGCAGGCCGCCGCCGCCAGCGCACCCGTGGCGGCGATCTTCTTCACCGGCAGCCGCACCCCGATCCGGGGCAGCGCGATCAGGCACAGCCGCAGGAGGGCAAAGACGAATCCCGCCAGCAGCCCCATATGCAGCCCCGAGATCGCCAGCAGATGCGCCAGGTTCGAATCACGCAGCGCGTCGATCGTCTCCTGGCCCATGGCCGACCGGTCGCCCGTAAGCACGGCGGTGGCGAAGGCGCCGCTCTGGCCCGGCAGCGCGTCAAGCACCCGGGTCGAGATCGCCATGCGCGCCCGCCCGACAGCGAGATCGTGCCAGGCCCCGTCCGGCGGGGCCAGCAGCAGCACCGGGGTGCGCGTATAGCCCACGGCTCCCAGCCCCTGGAACCAGGCATGGCGGCGGAAGTCGAAGCCGCCCGGCTCCACCGGGCCCTGCGGCGGCGAAAGATGGCCGGTCAGGATCACGCGCATTCCGGGGCGCGGCTCGACAAATCCTTGCATACCATGCAGCGCCACGCGGATTCGGGCGGGCACCCGGACAGGGCGGACATCCTCCAGCACGACCTGGTCCAGCGTGAGCCGCAGCGCATCCGAGGCAGAGCGGTCGACCCCCACGACCCGCCCCTCGATCGGGCCGTAATAACGGAAATCGAGCACCGGGGCGGCCTTGAGATGGGCGCGCAGCCCGGCCGCGCCGAAGCCCGCCGCCACCAGCGCCAGCGCCCAGACGAACGGTCCCGGAACCGGGCCGATCCGTCCGGCCAGAAGCCCCAGCCCCGCGGCCAGAACGGCGCTCAGCCAGAGCAGGGACACGGCCGGTTCCACCCGCAAGGCGAAGTAGAGGCCGATTCCCAGCGCGAGGCAGACCGGCACCCAGGGAAACAGATGCCCACGTTGCGCGAGGATGCTGCGCGCCAGGGCCCCCTGCTCTGCCATGCTTGTCCTGCTCTCCCGGTGCCGCTAGACAGGCGCCAGACTTAAGCCCAGCAAGGTTATCGAAAGGTTAAGGCGTCCAGATGACAGGCCAGATCGTCACCCGTTTCGCGCCCTCTCCCACCGGGTTCCTGCATATCGGCGGGGCGCGCACGGCGCTGTTCAACTGGCTGTACGCCCGCGGCCGCGGCGGACGCTTCCTGTTGCGGATCGAAGATACCGACCGGGCTCGCTCCACCCCGGAAGCGACGCAGGCGATCCTCGACGGGTTGGCGTGGCTTGGGCTGGACCATGATGGCGACGCCGTAAGCCAGGCTGAGGGCGCGGCGCGGCACGCCGAGGTCGCCCGGCAGATGCTGGCGGCGGGCACCGCCTACAAGTGCTTCGCCACCCAGGAAGAGATCCAGAGCTTCCGGGACGCGGCCCGGGCCGAGGGGCGCTCCACCCTCTATCGCAGCCCCTGGCGCGACGCCCCGATCGAGAGCCATCCCGACGCGCCTTTCGTGATCCGCCTGAAGGCCCCGCGCGCGGGCGAGACGGTGATCGAGGACGCGGTGCAGGGCCGGGTGATCTTCCGCAACGACCAGATCGACGACATGGTGCTGCTGCGCTCGGATGGCACGCCGGTTTACATGTTGGCGGTGGTGGTGGACGATCACGACATGGGCGTGACCCATGTGATCCGGGGCGACGACCACCTCAACAACGCCGCGCGCCAGCAACTGGTCTACGAGGCGTTGGGCTGGCAGGTGCCGGTCTGGGCGCATATCCCGCTGATCCACGGGCCCGACGGCAAGAAACTGTCCAAACGGCACGGCGCGCTCGGCGTCGACGAATACCAGAAGATGGGCTATCCGGCCGCCGGAATGCGAAACTACCTTGCTCGGCTGGGCTGGAGCCATGGCGACGACGAGGTCTTCACCGACGAACAGGCGCTGCAATGGTTCGATCTGGACGGGATCGGCAAGGCTCCGGCGAGGTTCGATTTCAAGAAACTGGAAAACATATGCGGGCATCATATCGCGGCGATGGAGGATGCTGCGCTGCTGCACGAACTCAAGGGGTTTCTGGAAGTCACCGGCCAACCGCCGCTGGATCCGCGGCGCGAACAGATGATGCTCGAGGCGATGCCGCACCTCAAGGATCGCGCGAAGACATTTCCTCAACTCCTTGAAAAAGCGAATTTCGTTCTGGCCGAAAGGCCGTTGGAGATGGATGAGAAGGCCGCCGCGCATCTCGATCCGGTATCCCGTGGTATACTGACGCAATTGACGCCGCATCTGCAAACTGCTAGCTGGTCGCGGGACGAGCTGGAGGCGATCGCCACCCGCGTGGCCGAGCAGAACGGAGTCAAGTTCGGCAAGCTGGCCGGGCCGTTGCGCGCGGCGCTGGCGGGCCGCGCGACAAGCCCCAGCGTCTTCGACATGATGCTGGTCCTGGGCCGCGACGAGACCGTCGCCCGGCTCGGGGACGCGGCGGCACGGCAACACTGACCGGCGGCGAAGCTTTGCCCCGGAAACCACAGGCGCCCGCGCGCGCGCGCATGGGCCAGCAGACGAGGGAACCATCATGGCCGAGACTTCCAAGACAGCGACGCTGAACCTCGACGGCAAGAGCTTCGAGCTGCCGGTATTCAGCCCCACAGCCGGGCCGGACGTGATCGACATCCGCAAGCTCTACGCCCAGGCGGGGGTCTTTACCTATGACCCGGGCTTCACCTCCACGGCGTCCTGCGACAGCACGATCACCTATATCGACGGCGACAAGGGCGAATTGCTGCATCGGGGCTACCCGATCGACCAGCTTGCCGAGAAATCGCATTATCTCGAAGTCTGCTATCTTTTGCTTTACGGCGAGCTGCCCTCGGCCGCGCAGCTGGAGGATTTCGAAAGCCGGGTGACGCAGCACACCATGCTGCACGAGCAGATGCAGAACTTCTTCCGCGGGTTCCGGCGCGACGCGCATCCGATGGCGGTGATGGTGGGCGTGGTGGGCGCGATGTCCGCCTTCTATCATGACAGCACCGACATCTCGGACCCCTGGCAGCGCGAGGTCGCCTCGATCCGCCTGATCGCCAAGATGCCGACGATCGCGGCCTGGGCCTACAAGTACTCGGTGGGCC
>JBKHDP010000110.1:0-9418 GCA_046541255.1 Paracoccaceae bacterium
CGATCTCCTGCCGGCCGTAGCCCACGTTCACGCAGTAGAGCCCGGCGAAGGCGTCCAGCAGGCGGTTGCCCTCGCGGTCGGTGATGTGGCTGCCCTTTCCGGTGGTGATCACCCGCTGCGGCGCCTCGCCCCGGGCGAATTCCGCCAGATGGGTGGAGGGATGGAAGAAGCATTCCCGATCCCACTTCTCCAGCATGTCGTTCTTCAGCATCTCGATTCGTCCTCTTCCTCGGGCGCGGCGCGCGCGCCGCTGCTTCTTCTTGGTTCAAATATCCACGTCGCCGGCGGATCAGGCCCAGTCGCGGCAGACGTACTTTATCTCGGTGAAGGCCTCGAGCCCCTGGCGCGCACCTTCCCGGCCGATGCCGGACTGCTTCATGCCGCCGAAGGGAATGGGCGCGCCGGTCACCTTGGTGCGGTTCACCGCCACCATGCCGAATTGCAGCGCGCGGCTGACCCGGTAGATGCGGCGCGGGTCCTGGGTGTGGAGATAGGCCACCAGCCCGTATTCGGTCGCGTTGGCGCGTTCCACCACCTCTTCCTCGGTGTCGAACGGGGCGATGGGGGCCACCGGCCCGAAGGTTTCCTCCCGCATGATCTCGGCCTCTTGCGGCACATCCGCCAGCACCGTGGGGGCGTAGAACAGCGGGCCCAGGTCGAGACGCCGGCCGCCGGTGAGCACTCTTGCGCCGCGCGCCAGCGCGTCGGCCACATGCGCCTCCTGCTTGGCCACGGCCTTCTCGTTCATCAACGGGCCGATCTCGGGGTCCTCCATGCCGGGACCCACGCGCAGCGCCTCGGCGGCGGCGGCGAAGCGGGCGCAGAATTCGGCATAGATCGGTCGTTCCACGAAGATGCGGTTGGCGCCCAGGCAATCCTGGCCCGAAGTGGCGAACTTCGCCTTGATCGTCTCGGCGACCGCGTTGTCGAGATCGGCGCCCTTGAACACGATCACCGGGGCATGGCCGCCCAGTTCCAGCACCAGCCGCTTCACCGTGCCGGCGCATTGCCCGTAGAGAAGCCGGCCCACCTCGGTCGAGCCGGTGAAGGACAGCGCGCGCACACGGGCATCCTCCGTCCATGGCTCGACCACCGTTGGCGCCTCGCCGGTGATCACGTTGAACACGCCCGCCGGCAGGCCCGCGCGTTCGGCCAGTTCCGCCAGCGCCAGCGCCGAGAACGGGGTTTCGGCCGACGGATGCGCCACCACCGTGCAGCCCGCCGCCAGCGCGGCGGCGGCCTTGCGGGTGAGCATCGCCGCGGGAAAGTTCCACGGTGTGATCAGCGCGGCCACGCCCACCGGCTCGCGCCACAGTTCCACCTCGGCATCGGGCAGGTGGCTGGTGACGCCCTCGATATTGGGGCGGCGGGTTTCCTCGGCGTAGAATTCCACGAAGCTCGCGGCGTAATCGATCTCGCCGCGCGCCTCGGAAATCGGCTTGCCCTGTTCCAGCACCATGATTCTGGCCAGATCCTCGCGGTGCTCCATCATCAGCTCGTACCAGCGGCGCAGCCGGGCCGCGCGCTCCTGCGGCAGGGCGACCGACCAGCTGGCGAAGGCGGCTTGTGCCGCGTCCACGGCTGCGCGCGATTCCGCGGCCGAGAGGCTGGCCACCTCGCCGATCCACTCGCCCGAGGCCGGGTCGGTCACGGCGATGGCGGCACCGTCGGCGGCGGCGGTCCATTTCCCGCCCAGATAGGCAAAGCTGCGCACGAGGCGCGGATCGTCCAGCGACGAAAGCGGGGTTTGCGGAACCTGTCTGTGCAGTGACATGGGGGCGGATCCTCCGGTCGGGGGTGGTCCGCCCGATGGTGCCGCCTGTCTGCAGGGGATGGAGTCCGTTTTCGTCGCGCTTGCCAGAGGAACCGTCTGAATTCCGCGCGTTCTGCAGTCAATCCGTCCGGGCCAGAAGATGCAGCGGCGGGCCGGTGTGCGGCTTGACCGCCTTGGTCACGATGTAGGTGTAGTAGCGCGCCATTCCGATACGCGCTTCCAGCATCCCGTCGATCAGGCGCTGATAGGCGTCGATGTCGCGGGCGACCACCTGCATCAGGTAGTCGAAACCGCCGCCCAGCGCCCAGCAGGCGGAGATTTCCGGGTAATCCTGTACCGCGCGCTCGAAGGTCTGGAAGCGCGCGGCGGTGTGATCCTCCAGCTCCACCGCCACGAAGACGGTGACATGTGCGCCCAGAGCCCTGGCCGAGATGCGCGCGCCATAGCCCTCGATCAGGCCGGCGCGCTCCAGCTTCTTGAGGCGCTCCCAGCACGGTGTGGGCGAGAGGTTGATGCGCCGGGCCAGGTCGGCCTTGGTGATGCGCCCCTCGGCCGAAAGCACCCGCAGGATGGCAATGTCGCGGTCGTCCAGCCGGATCATGCGCGGATGACCGTGCCCGCATCGCGCAGCGTGGCGAAGACATGGGTGGCGATCGCGGTGTCCTGTGCGCCGGTGCCGGTCAGGTCGGCGATGGTGATGTCCCCCGGGCC
Organism: Paracoccaceae bacterium; assembly: GCA_046541255.1. Classification (GTDB taxonomy): domain Bacteria; phylum Pseudomonadota; class Alphaproteobacteria; order Rhodobacterales; family Rhodobacteraceae; genus Rhodosalinus. Next base: position 2,486 of record JBKHDP010000110.1, read on the forward strand.
CTGCCGCCCGGGAACGGTGCCGGCCAGGATGTCGCCCAGTTCGGCGATCTGCCGGATTCCCTCTTCCATCCCGTTCGCCCGCGCGGAGCGCAACTCGCCGATCGTCCCGGTCTGGCTCAGCCGGTCGGCGACGTAGAGATCGGCGGCCACCAGGGCCTCGGGTTCCAGTTCCGCCTTGCCCTCCTGGTCTGACCCCATTGCCGTGACATGCAGGCCGGGATGCAGCCATTCGGCCTTCAGCACCGGCTCGCGCGCCGGGGTGGAGGTCACGACGAGCTGGCTGTGCGCCACCAGCAGCGCCGGGTCGGTCGTCACCTCGGCCTCGATGCCGAGCGCGGTCTTCAGATCGGCGGCGCAGGCGGCGGCCTTGCCCGGGTCGCGCCCCCAGACCAGCACACGCTCGAACGGCCGCACCAGGTGCGCGGCGCGCATCTGAAGCCGCGCCTGAACCCCGGTGCCGATCACCCCGGCGGTCTGAACCTCCGCCGGGGCCAGCGCGCGCGCGGCCACCGCGCCCGCCGCGGCGGTGCGCAGATCCGTCAGGTAGCCGTTGTCGAGAAACACCGCCTCCACCAGCCCGGTCGTCGCGGAGAACAGGATCATCAGCCCGTTGAGGCTGGGCAGGCCGAGTTGCGGATTGTCGAAGAAGCCGGGCGAGACCTTGATGGCGAAGCTGTCGAAGCCCGGAATATGGGCGGTCTTCACGTCCACCTCGCCATTGGCCTCGGCCAGGGTCATGGACAGCACCGGAGGCATCACCACGTCGCCGCGTGACAGCGCCGTGAAGGCGCGTTCCACCACCTCCACCAGCGGCAGGTCCAGATGCACGGCCTCGCGCAGTTCGGCCTCTGTCACGATACGGATGTCATGGCGCATGGGGACGGCCCTTCACGATGTAGTCTCCCAGCGTCACATCCTGCCCGGTGATGACCCGCGTGAACACCCCCATGTCGGGGTTGCGCCCGGTGATGATGGTTGCCACAGGGCCTTCCAGCCCGGGCAGCCGGCCTGCCAGGATCGCCGCCAGTCCCACCGCGCAGGCGCCCTCGGCCACGAGACGCTCCTCGAAAAAGAGCATCTGCATGGCGCGGTAGATCTCTTCCTCTGTGACCAGCAGCGTGTGGTCCAGCAACGCGCGGCACATGTCGAAGGTCAGGCGGTTCTGCGGACCGATCCCGCCGCCCAGGCTGTCGGCGAGGCTGGGCACTTCCGTCACCTGCACCGGGTGGCCCGCGCGCAGGCTTTCATGCATGGCGGCGCCCCGGTCCATGCTGATGCCGATGACGCGGAGCGCCGGGTTCACGGATTTCGCCGCCAGGGCCACGCCTGCCGCCAGGCCGCCGCCCGAGAGCGGCACCAGAAGGGTTCGGATATCGGGTCGGGCCTCCAGCATCTCCAGCCCGATCGTGCCCTGGCCGGCGATCACCGCCGGATCGTCGAAAGGCGGGATCTCCGCCAGCCCGTCCTCGCGCGCCAGCCGCAGGCTTTCGGCCTGCGCCTCGTCCTGGCTCTGGCCGATGATCCGGATCTCGGCGCCCAGCGCGCGGATGGGTTCGACCTTGGCGGCCGGCACCAGCCCGGACATGCAGATCACCGCGCGCAGGCCGCGGGCCCGCGCGGCATGTGCCACCGCCCGGCCGTGATTGCCCGTGGAACAGCAGGTGACGCCCGACACCCCGTCGGGCAGGGACGCCACCGCGTTCAGCGCGCCGCGCAGCTTGAAGGCGCCGGTGGGCTGCATGCTCTCCAGCTTGAGCAGCAATTCGCACCCGGCCCGTGCGCCGATATGCGTCGCGGGCAGCAGCGGGGTGGCATCCGCGATGCCCCGGATACGACCGCGCGCGGCGAGGATATCGGCAAGACGGATCATCTGCTTCCGACCATGTTGTGCACAACAATGCGGCAATCTGCCATGTGGATACTCATAAACGCCTCGGAAATTGGGACTATTCTTATAGCGACACCTCCCGTGTCGCGATTGGAACGGACCAGTTGTGCACAAGTGCCCCAGACTGCCCGTCAGGTTCAGTCCGTGGAGGTCCGCCCATGATTCGCAAGGATATCCCGTTCAGCGAGGCAGAATACCAGCGCCGTCTCGGTCGAACGCGCATCGCGATGGAGGCTGCCGGCCTCGACGTGATGTTCGTTACCGACCCGTCGAACATGGCGTGGCTGACGGGATATGACGGCTGGTCCTTTTACGTGCACCAGGGTGTGATCGTGCTGAAGGATGCCGATCCGGTGTGGTGGGGCCGCGGCATGGATGCCAATGGCGCGTTGCGCACCGTCTGGATGGGCGACGATCGGATCATGGGCTACGAAGACGGTTTCGTGCAGTCGATCGAGCGCCACCCGATGCAGGATCTGGCGCTGCGGCTGGCCGATCTCGGGCACGAGGCCTCGCGCATCGGTGTCGAGATGGAGAATTACTACTACTCCGCCAAGGCGCATCATGCGCTGACCACCGCGCTGCCGCGGGCCGAGATCATGGATGCCACCGCCCTGGTGAATTGGCAGCGCGCGGTGAAATCCGACGAGGAACTGGTCTTCATGCGTCGCGCGGCGCGCATCTCGGAACAGATCATCGACGGGCTGGTCGACCGGGTCGTGCCCGGCGTGCCGAAGAACGAAGTGGTGGCGCATGCCTATGCCGATGCGATCCGCGGCGCGGATGGCCATTGGGGCGATTATCCCGCCATCGTGCCGATGCTTCCCTCGGGCGTCGACGCCACGGCGCCGCATCTCACCTGGAACGGCCGCGACTTCTCCGGCGGCGAGGCCACCTTCTTCGAGATCGCGGGCTGCTACCGCCGCTACCATGCGCCGTTCTGCCGGACGATCTTCCTGGGCGATCCGCCGGACGACATCCGCCGCGCCGAAGCGGCGCTGGTCGAGGGACTGGGCGCCGGGCTCGATGCCGCCCGCGCCGGCAACCGCGCCTGCGACATCGCCAACGCGCTGAACGATCACCTGCGCCGCGCCGGAATCGAGCGGAACGGGCGCTGCGGCTATTCCATCGGCCTGAGCTATCCGCCGGACTGGGGCGAGCGCACGATCAGCCTGCGCCCCGAGGACGAGACCGTGCTGATGCCCGGCATGACCTTCCATTTCATGCCCGGGCTCTGGATGCGCGACTGGGGGCTGGAGATCACCGAGTCGATCCACATCCGCGAGACCGGCCCCGCGGAAACCCTTTGCAACCGCCCCCGCAAGATGTTTGTCAAGGAACATGAACAAGCTGTCCCGCGCCCGATCGACATTGGCGGATCTCATCGCCTTCCCGACGATATCATCGCGGTCGAATCTGGAGATGATGGTCTATCTGGCGAACCGCCTTTCGGATCTGGGCGCCAGAACTGATCTCTTCCACGACGAGACCGGGCACAAGGCCAATCTCTTCGCCACGCTGGGCCCGGCCCGGGAGGGCGGCATCGTGCTCTCGGGCCATTCCGACGTGGTGCCGGTGGCCGATCAGGACTGGTCTTCCGACCCGTTCAGCATGATCGAGCGCGAAGGCCGGCTCTACGGACGCGGGGCCTGCGACATGAAGGGCTTCATCGCCGCGACCATCGCCGCCGCGCCGGATCTCGCCGCGCGCGACCTGGCCCGCCCGGTGCATTTCGCCTTCACCTATGACGAGGAGGTGGGCTGCCTTGGCGCGCAGGCGCTGGTGGAGGATCTGCGCGCCCGCGGCGTGCGCCCGGCGATGGCGATCATCGGCGAGCCCACCTCGATGCGGATCATCGAGGGGCACAAGGGATGCTGCGAATATACCACCCATTTTCACGGGCTGGCCGGGCATGGCTCGCAGCCCGAGCGCGGTGTGAACGCGGTGGAATACGCGGTGGCCTATGTCGCGCGGCTGATGGAACTGCGCCAGGCGCTGATCGCGCGCGCGCCGTCCGACAGCCGGTTCGACCCGCCCTGGAGCACGATCAACGTGGGCCGGATCGAGGGCGGCGTGGCGCATAACGTGATCGCCGCCCACGCCCATGTGGAATGGGAAACCCGCCCCGTGGCCGAGGCCGATCTCGCCTTCGTCAAGCGCGAGATGGCCCGCCATGTCGAGGAAGAGCTGCTGCCGGCGATGCGCGCGGTCTATCCCGGCGCCGACATCTCCACCCAGACCATCGGCGAGGTCGAGGGGCTGGAGCCGCTGGACGACAATACCGCCCGCGCCCTGGTGGCCGAACTGACCGGCCGCGACAAGGCCGAGCTTGTGGCCTTCGGCACGGAGGCCGGGCTGTTCCAGGGGCTGGGCCTGTCGGCGGTCGTGTGCGGGCCCGGCAGCATCGAGCAGGCGCACAAGCCCGACGAGTATGTCTCGCTCGACCAGCTGCACGCCTGTCTCGACATGCTCGAAGGGCTGGGCGACAAGCTCGCCGCCCATGTCTGACGCGGGCGACCGGCACGACCGGCTCCATGCCGAATTGCGTGACCGGATCTGCCTGCTCGACTATGCGCCGGGCGCGCGGCTTTCGGAACACGCCCTGGCCCGCGAATTCGGCACCTCGCGCACGCCGCTGCGCCGGGTGCTGGCCCGGCTGGAAGACGAGGGGCTGGTACGCTCGGTGCACGGGGTCGGCACGCTGGTCACCGATGTTACGCTGGACGAGATGGCCCAGACCTACGCGCTGCGACTGGAACTCGCGCAACTGGTGGGTCTGCTCTCGCCGCGCCCGGTGACCGCTGCGCTGCTGGCCGAGATGCGTGGGCTCAAGGCCCGCGGTGACGGGCTGGTGCTGGCACCCGACGCGCGCGCCTTCGCGCGGCTGAACATGGATTTCTTTCATTTCGGCCTGTCCCTGACCGACAACGAGGCCCTGCGCGAGGTTTCCGAGCGGCTCTATTACCGCACCGCGCGGATCTGGCTGAAATCCATTCCACGGATGGATCTGGCCGACGAGGTTGCCCGTTTCGATCGCGAGCTCTCGGAAACGCTCTGCGCGCTCGAGGCCGGCGACACCGCCGCCGCCGCGCTGATCCGGCGCGCCCATATCTCCATGAGCGTCGCCCGCCTCCGCGCGGCGTGAGGCCCCTTCTTCTTGGCCCAAATATCCCGGGGGAGTCCGGCGCAGCCGGACGGGGGCAGAGCCCCCCGGGGGTTCGACAAAACCCTTGGGCGTCTCACCCGGCCCGCCGCGCGCGCCACAGCGTGAACAGCCCCGCCGCAACCACCAGCGCCGCGCCCAGCGCCACGTCGGCCCGCACCGTCTCGCCGAACACCACCACCCCCAGCAGGCTGACGAAGACGAGCTGCAGATAGGCGAAGGGCTGCACCGCGCCTGCCTCGGCCACTTCATAGGCCTTGATCAGCAGCCAGTGGCCCAGCGCGCCGGTCAGGCACAGCAGCACCATCCAGCCCCAGTCCGGCCCGGTCATCGGTTCCCAGAACCATGCGCCCGTCGCCGTGGTCACCACGGCGCCCACCGTTCCGGTCCAGAAGAAACTGGTGGCCGCGCTGTCGCGCCGGGCGGCGTAGCGGGTCAGCAACCCGTAGAGCGCGAACAGCAAGGCCGCCAGCAAGGGGACCGCCGCCGCCGGTGCGAAGACCCCCCAGCCCGGTTTCAGGATGATGAGCACGCCCAGGAAACCCACCCCGATCGCCACCCAGCGCCGCCAGCCGACCCGCTCGCCCAGCACCGGCCCCGACAGCGCGGCGATCAGAAGCGGATAGGAGATGAAGACGGCATGGCTCTCCACCAGTCCCAGCAGGGTGAAGGCCAGCACCATCACGCAGATCTCCAGCGCCAGAAGCGCGCCCCGGACCACCTGAAGTCCCGGCTGCGATGTCGCCGCCGCCGCCCGCAGCCCACCGGCCCTGCGCGCGGCCAGCGTGACAACGAACCCGGCGAAGAACCAGTAGCGGATCATCACGATCATCAGCACGTTGTACTCGCCCGCCAGGTGCCGGCTGAGGCCGTCCTGCACCGCGAACACGAAGGTGGTGGCCACCATCAGCCAGATTCCCAGCCTTGTATTCTGTGCGGCCGGGCCGCTCATGGCAGGCGGGCTGTGGTCATGTGACGCTTGCGGCCGAAGCCCCTCGTCCGGGTCACCTCGAACCCGGCCGCCGCCAGGGCGCGACGGACATGGCCCGCGGCGGTATAGGTCGCGGCACTGCCGCCCGGCACGGTATGGCGGGCGACCTCGGCCAACAGGGCGGGCTCCCAGAGCGCGGGATTCTTCGCCGGGGCGAAACCATCGAGAAACCACGCATCGGCCTGCCTTGGCCAGTCCGGCAAGGTCTTGCGTGCATCGCCCTCGATCAGGCGGAATTCCAGGTCCGGCAGCGCGATCTCGCATGCGCCGGCCTGCCAGAACGGCGCCAGTTCGGCGGCGAGGCCCGCCAGTTCGGGAAAGGCGGATTGCGCCCTGACCATGTCCCGTGCCGCCAGCGGAAAGGCCTCGAAGCTGGTGAAACGCAGCGCGCCCGGGGCCTCCGACGCCCGCCAGGCCGCCAGCGCGGCCAGCAGGTTCAGCCCGGTGCCGAAGCCCAGTTCCGCGATATGGAACCCGCGCCGGAACCGGCCCGGCAGCCCGTTGCCTTCCAGGAACACATGCCGCGTTTCCGCCAGCCCGCCGGCCAGCGAGAAATATGGATCATCGAAACGTGTGGAGACGGGCACGCCCTCGCGCCAGTCCAGCCCAGCCTGCTGGTCGTTCATCGTCTGCTGCCCTAGGAAGGATCGAAACGGCGCGACTCTGGCGAAGGGCAAGACGAATGGCAATGACAATGGAAGAGGTGACGGTCAGGGGGGCGGGAATCTTCGGGCTCGCGGTGGCCTGGGCCTGCCTGCGGCGCGGGGCGCGGGTGACGGTGGTCGATCCGCATGGCCCGGGCGCGGGTGTCTCGGGCGGGCTGGTGGGCGCGCTGGCCCCCCATGTGCCGGAAAACTGGAACGACAAGAAGGCGTTCCAGCTCGACTCCCT
>JBKHDP010000111.1:0-9409 GCA_046541255.1 Paracoccaceae bacterium
GCGGCCAGGGCACGGGCTATTCCGGCATCGAGAACCCGCTGTTCTACAAGGAGAATACGCGGATGTTCTATGGCGACGCCAAGGACAGCCTGACCCGGCTGCTTGGGCTGATCGAGTAGGATGCGCGCCGCGGGGCGATCGGAGGGCGGGCCTGCGGGTCCGCCCTTTTTCCTGCCTGCCGCAATCTTGCCGGGCGGCTCTGCCCGGTCAGCCTGCACAGGAAAGCGGCGGTATACTGTCGTATCCATCTAAGTGGTTGCTATGGAATGGTTTTCTGCATTGCAATCCGGATCCCGTCGGCTATGTGACAGATCTAGCGACGAAGGACCGTCCCCATGCCCCCGATCCAGGATCACCCGCTGCGCTACAGTCTGGCCAACGAGCTGCATGCGCGCCCGTTTCCTTCGCTCGCCTCCGAGGCGCGGGCCGTCTACCTGGCGCTCAAACGCCCCGAGGGCGGCGCGAACCGTGATCCGGCCGTTGATCTGGCGCATCTGACCGCGCTGCTGGATCGGTATGGCGCGCCGCATCCGCAACCCGGCGCCACGCACTGGTTCGGCCAGATCGGCAAGCACAAGCTGAAATGGGAAAGCCATACCGAGTTCATCACCTATACGGTGTTTCTCAAGGGCGAGGGCGAGCGGCCCTTCGACCCGAATGATTTCAAGGTCTTCCCCGAGGCCTGGCTGGAGCAGGCGCCGGGGCAGCGCATCACCTCCGCCATGCTGCGGCTGGAGCCGCGCGAGCAGGATGAGGAGATCGCCGCAAGGGTGACCGACTGGTTCGTTTCGGAAAGCGTCGCGGTGAGCCGGGTGCTCGATGACGGCGCGGTGGTGGCCGGAGATTTCCGCATCGATCCGGCCGGGCACATGCGCTTTGCCGTGTTCTGCGCGCCCGATATCGGCACGCGGCGCCTGGGCCGGATCGTGCAGCGGCTCTGCGAGATCGAGACCTACAAGACGATGTCGATGCTGGGTTTCCAGCAGGTGAAGGCCCTGTCGGGCCGGATGTCCGAGATCGACGGCGAACTGACCCGCCTGATGGCAGGCATGACCGATGGCAGCGCGCCCTCCGAGGAAACGCTCAAGGCGCTGTTGTCGGTCTCCACCGAGCTGGAAGCGCTTTCGGCGCAAACCTCCTTCCGCTTCGGCGCCACGGCGGCCTATGAGGCGATCGTGAGTCAGCGGATCGACGTGATGCGCGAGGAGCGTTTCCAGGGCCGTCAGACCTTCGCGGAATTCATGATGCGCCGGTTCGACCCGGCGATGCGCACGGTGAAATCCACCGAGAACCGGCTCAAGGCGATGGCCGATCGTGCGATGCGCGCGGGCGACCTGCTGCGCACGCGGGTGGATGTGGAACGCAGCGCCCAGAACCAGGCGCTGCTGGAAAGCATGGACCGCCGCGCCGATCTGCAACTGCGCCTCCAGAAGACGGTGGAGGGCTTCTCGGTCGTGGCGATCAGCTATTACGCCGTGTCGCTGGGCGGCTACCTGCTCTACCCGCTGGCCGACACGCTGGGCGTGACCAAGGGATGGGTGACCGCGGGGATCACTCTGCCGGTTGTGGCTGCCGTGTGGTGGGCGATCCGGCGGATTCGCGGCCGGCTGGAGTAAGCCTCGGCAGCGCGGCCTGCATCGCCAGACCGCCCGCCGCGATGGCGGCCAGCGCCAGGATCGCCGCCACCGACAGCGTGGGCAGGCCCGACAGGCCCGCGCCCACGGTGCAGCCGCCCGCCAGCACCCCGCCCACGCCCATCAGCGCCGCGCCTGCGAGGTAGCGGCCGGTCTGCGCGGGGCTGTCGAAGCTTTGCCAGCGGAAGCTGCGGAAGGCCAGCGAGGATGCCAGGCTGCCCGCGAGCACGCCGCCCACCAGCCCCGCGCCGAAGCCCGCCGGGATCGAGGTCGAGGCCACCAGCCAGAACAGCATGTCCGCCGTGGGCGCGGTGAAGGACAGGCTCTGCAGCGCGACCGGGTCGAAATCGTCGTAGAGCACGAAACCCGTGCCGACCCACCCCAGCGGAACCAGAAGGCCCAGCGCCGCCGCCATCGCCAGCCGGCCCGCGCCATTGCCCGAGCGCAGTGCCACGGCCAGCGCCGCCACCGCGATCAGCCCGGCCCAGACCGGGGCACCGCCGGGCAGCGCGGCGAGGCTGGCCGCCTCGCCGATCGGCACCGTGACGCCGCCGATGGCGGTGCGCAGGGGCGCGAGCACGCCCTTCAGCGTTGCATGGGCCACGATGGCGAAGGCGACCAGCACCAGCAGCGCGCGCAGGTTGCCGGTCCCGCTCAGCACCGTCAGCCGCGACACGCAGCCGCGTGTCAGCACCATGCCCGCCCCGAACAGGGCACCCCCCAGAAGGATCGCGGCCAGCGGCAGGTCGGAGGCCAGGAAACGGTGATCGGCAAAGCCGATCCAGCCCGCCGCGACAGCGGCCTGGGTGCCGAGCACGGCCGCGGCAAGCGCGGTGAGCCAAACGCCCATCGCCGCGCGCCGGTCGCTGCCCACGAGGCTGCGCCGGAAACAGAACCCCGTGCGTTCGGCCAGCACACCGAAGACAAGGCCGAGGGCGAGGGCGAAGATGACGGACGCCTGCGGCGCGGTCAGGCTGTCGAGGCCGAGCGAGGCATACATGGGCGGGCTCCGTTCGTGGCGAGATCAGGAAGGTGCACCCGATATCGCGCATCGGGCCGCGCGATCAAGCACCGCCCAGGCGCGGCAGGCCCGGCGGGACGGGAAAATTTCCCTGTCTGCGGCGGGCTTTGCCGGGCTTGTCCCGGCGAAACCCGATCCGTCGCACCCGCGGTCCGGTCGGTCGATCCGGCCCGGGCGCCGCTTCCTTTTTTTCCCTCGCGCCGGTTTGACACCCGACCGGGCCCGGACGTAGCTTGGCGACAACGCCGAAGGTGGCTCCGCCCGCCCGGCCCCCCTGTTCCAAGGAGCACCATCCGATGCCCGTCAAGAATCGTTTCGCCGAACTGCATGACGAGATCACCGCATGGCGGCGCGATCTGCACCAGCACCCCGAGATCCTGTTCGAGACCCACCGCACCGCCGGGATCGTGGCCGAGAAACTGCGCGCCTTCGGCTGCGACGAGGTGACCGAAGGGATCGGCCGCACCGGCGTGGTGGGCGTGATCCGGGGGCGCAGCACCGCCTCGGGCCGGGTGATCGGGTTGCGCGCCGACATGGACGCGCTGCCGATCCACGAACAGACCGGCCTGCCGCATGCCTCGACCTTTCCCGGCGCGATGCATGCCTGCGGCCATGACGGTCATACCGCGATGCTTCTGGGCGCGGCGAAATACCTTTCCGAGACGCGGAATTTCGACGGCACCGTGGTGGTGATCTTTCAGCCCGCAGAAGAGGGCGGCGGCGGCGCCAAGGTGATGTGCGAGGATGACCTGATGACCCGCTGGGGCATCCAGGAGGTCTACGGCATGCATAACTGGCCCGGTCGCCCGGTGGGCAGCTTCGCCATCCGCTCCGGCGCCTTCTTCGCCGCGACCGACCAGTTCGATATCGATTTCGAGGGCAAGGGCGGCCATGCGGCCAAGCCGCATGACACGGTGGACACCACGGTGATGGCGGCCCACGCGGTCACCGCGCTGCAGACCATCGCCTCGCGCAATGCCGACCCGGTGGACCAGGTCGTGGTCTCGGTGACCAGTTTCGAGACCTCCTCCACCGCCTTCAACGTGATCCCGCAAAGGGTTCATCTGCGCGGCACGGTGCGCACGCTCAGCCCGGAGATGCGCGACCTGGCCGAGCGCCGCATCCGCGAGATTTGCGCCGGCATGGCCGCGACCTTCGGCGGCAATGTCGAGGTGGACTATCACCGCGGCTACCCGGTGATGGTCAACCACGAGGCGCAGACGGATTTCGCCGCCGAAATCGCCCGCGCGGTCTCCGGCGACTGCGCCGAGGCGCCGCTGGTGATGGGGGGCGAGGATTTCGCCTTCATGCTGGAAGAACGCCCCGGCGCCTATATCCTGGTGGGCAATGGCGACACCGCGATGGTCCATCATCCGGAATACGACTTCAATGACGAGGCCATCCCCGCGGGCTGTTCCTGGTGGGCGGAGATCGTGGAGCGCCGCATGCCCGCGACAGGCTGACCACCGTCCTGCGCCGGCTCTGGCCAAGTGCCGCGCGCTGGGCTAGGGCAGGCGCATGAACACGCCTGACCGGGCCCGCGCGCCCGCCAACATAGTCTGCATCAAATGGGGCACGGCCTTCGGGCCGGAATATGTCAATCGCCTCTATTCGGGCGTGCGCCGCAATCTCGCGCGCCCGGTGCGGTTCTTCTGCATGACCGAACATGCCGAGGGCCTGCATCCGGATGTCGAGATCCTCGACCTGCCGCGCGAACCCTTCCAGCCCGAGATGGACCGGGCGCTGGCCGTGGCCAACCGGCAGGGCGCGATGCGCAAGGTCTCGCTGTTTCGCCCGGGCCTTCTGCCCGATCTCCAGGGGCCGGTGCTTGGCTTCGATCTCGACGTGGTGATCACCGGAGACCTGGAGCCGATCTGGGCGCTGGACCCGGCGAAGGTCTCGATGCGGCACGACTGGATCGAGGCGCGCAAGGGCCGGCCCACGGGGCATGGCTCGGTCTTCCGTTTCGATCCGGCGCGGCACGGCTATCTCTACGAGGAAATCGCCGCGAACGCCCATGCGGAGGTGGAAAAGGCGCGGGGCTCGGAACAGCGCTATACCTCGCACAAGGCGATGGACCATGGCGATTTCGCCTATATCCCGGGCGAGTGGGTGGTCAGTTTCAAGCATGACTGCCTGGATCTGCCGCCGCTGAACTGGTTCCGTGCCCCGCGCCTGCCGCCCGAGGCTCGGGTGGTCTGCTTTCATGGCCGGCCGAAGATGCCGGAGGCGGTGGATGGCTATCATGGCTCGATCCTGCGCTGGTCGCGGCCTTGCCCCTGGCTGCAGGAGCACTGGATCGATCGGGCCCGGGTCGACCTCGGCGCTCGCTGGGCCTGAAACGGTCCGGATCCGGACGGCAACCCTGGCCTCTTCCAAAGCCTGCCGCAGTGAGGGGGCTCCGCCCCCTCGGCGCTTCGCGCCTCACCCCCGGGATATTTTCCCCAAGAAGAAGCCCGAAAGAAGCGACATGCTTCTTCTTGGTAGATATATCCCGGGGGGGCCGCCCGGTACGGGCGACGGGGGCGGAGCCCCCAATCTCCGCACGAAGTGCCAGAGAGAATCGCGCCGCAGGCGCGGCCGCAGCAGTCGATCAGCCGCCGGTATGGCTCATGTGACGGGAGACCTGGCCATCCGCGCGCTGGCGCGAATAGTCGAAATCATGCCCTTTCGGCTTCAACCCGATGGCGCGGTGGATCTCGGCCTCCAGCCGGGTATCGCTGCCGGGATGGGCGCGCAGCGGAGCGCGCAGATCGGCCATGTCCTCCTGGCCCAGGCACATGTAGAGCTCGCCCGTGCAGGTCAGCCGCACGCGGTTGCAGCTTTCGCAGAAATTGTGGGTGAGCGGGGTGATGAAACCGATCTTCTGTCCGGTCTCCTCCAGCCGCACATAGCGGGCCGGCCCGCCCGTGCGTTCAGGGATGTCGGTGACGGTGTAATGCTCGGCCAGTCGGGCGCGCAGATCGCTCAGCGCCCAATATTGCCCGACGCGGTCCTCGTTGCCAAGATCGCCCATCGGCATGACCTCGATCCAGGTCAGGTCCATGTCGCGCTGCGCACACCAGTCGGTGAGGGAAAGCAGCTCATCCTCGTTGAATCCCTTGAGCGCCACCGCGTTGATCTTGATCCGCAGCCCCGCGCGTTGCGCCGCATCGATCCCCTTCAGCACCTGGGGCAGCCGGCCCCAGCGGGTGACGCGAGCGAATTTTTCCTCGTTCAGCGTGTCGAGCGAGACGTTGACCCGTCGCACGCCTGCCGCGAAAAGCTGGTCTGCGAAGCGTTCCAGCTGCGACCCGTTGGTGGTGAGGGTGAGTTCTTCGAGCGCACCGCTGTCGAGATGACGCGACATGGCGTGGAAGAAGGTCATGATATCGCGTCGCACCAGCGGCTCGCCCCCCGTGATGCGCAGCTTCCGCACGCCCAGCCGCACGAAGGTCGAGCACATGCGGTCGAGTTCTTCCAGCGTCAGCAGTTCCTTCTTGGGCAGGAAGGTCATGTTTTCCGCCATGCAATAGACGCAGCGGAAATCGCAGCGGTCGGTGACGGAGACGCGCAGATAGGTGATGGCGCGCTGGAAGGGGTCGATCAGGGGCTGGGTCATGCGCGATACCTAAGCTTCGCGATCCGGCCCGGCAAGGTCGTTGATGCGCGGCCCGCGGGCGCCTAGGATGGGGTCATGAGACATGCCGCCCTTCTTGCGCTGCTGGCCGGTCTGGCCGCCTGCGACATCCCCGAATCGATGCCCCGGTCCGACCGGCCGGAGCGGCCTGCCGAGGCGGCTGCGGATCCGGCCGGACCCGAGGCGCGCCCCGAGGGTGTGGAGGCCGACGGGGCGGACGCCGCGGCGACGCGGGAGGACGGCGCGCTGGGCCGTACCGTCGCGTCGCTGGGCGATCCGGCGGAGCCGGGGCTTTGGCTGGAGACGCCCCTGGTGACGGCGCAACGCCCCGGCCGGGTGGAACTGGCCGGGACCGGGCGCAGCGCAGAGGTGGAATTGCGGCCCAGCGGCGGGGCGGCCGGATCCGGCAGCCGGGTGTCGCTGGACGCGATGCGGGCTCTTGATGCGCCGCTGACCGGGTTGCCCGAGCTTCAGGTCTTTGCGCGCTGAAGATGTTTCGCCGCCTCGCGGCGGGCGAAGGTTTTCAGCTCCACGCCCGGCCCGGCGAGAAAGGCCTCGACCCGAACAGGGTCGCGTTTCGACAGGTCGCGCAGCCACCAGGCCACCGCCTTCTGGATGAACCGGTCGCGATCGGGCACGTAGCCTTCGGCCCAGCCCAGGATCCGCTCGCGGCGTGCCAGGTCGTCCGCTGACGGGTGCGTCATCCGCGCCCAGGGCAGGGAGATCACCAGCGCGGCGCGACGGGTCCACATATGTTCGGCGCGGGTCCAGCGCTCCACTTCGTCCAGACGGTCGGGGGCGGCTGCCACGCGGCGCTGGCCCGCCATGCAGGCGTGATCCGCTATGGCCCAGCCGTCGAATTGCGGCACCCAGGAGGCGATCAGGCGCCACACCGCGTCATCGGGGCGGATGCGCGCCTGGGTCAGCAGCTTGGCGGCGGCGATGCGGGCCTCGAAGATATCGGTGCGCCAGAGCCCGTCCGCCAGCGCGACGCGGTCGTCCAGGGAAAGCGCGTGCCTCCAGCCCTTGGCCAGGTCGTCCAGCAGGCCGTTGGGCACGCCCAGCACCGGGCGTGTCTGCTTGTGATAGCGCGCCATCTGCAGCGCGCGGCCCGGTTCGGACCGCGCCCGCAGCGCGGCAAGCGCGGCCTCGGGGGTCATTCCACCGTGACCGATTTCGCCAGGTTGCGCGGCTGGTCCACATCGGTGCCCTTGGCCACTGCGGTGTGGTAGGCCAGCAACTGCGCCGGCACCGCATAGAGGATGGGGCAGAGCATCGGATCGGCGGCGGGCATGGTGATCGTGCTCCAGACGCCGTCGGCGGCCTCGCGAACCCCGCCCGGATCGCTGATCAACAGCACCTTGCCGCCGCGCGCCATGACCTCCTGCATGTTCGATACCGTCTTGTCGAACAGCCCGTCGCGCGGGGCCATCACCACCACCGGCACATTCTGGTCGATCAGGGCGATGGGGCCGTGCTTGAGTTCGCCCGAGGCATAGGCCTCGGCATGGATGTAACTGATTTCCTTGAGTTTCAGCGCACCTTCCAGAGCCAGCGGATACATCAGGCCGCGGCCCAGGAACAGCACGTCGCGCGCCTCCGCCAGCTTCTGTGCGGCGTCCTGGATCGCGTCGTCCTGTTCCAGCGCGGCGTTGATCAGCGCGGGCAGGCCCCGCAGGGCCGACAGCCGGTCGGCGAGGGCCGCATCGTCCAGCCTTCCGCGGGCCTGGGCCGCCTGCAGCGCCAGCATCAGGAGCACGGTCAACTGGCACGAAAAGGCCTTGGTGGAGGCCACACCGATTTCGACGCCGGCGTGAATCGGCAGGTCGAGATCGGCCTCGCGGGCGATCGAACTCTCGGCGACATTGGTCACCGAGACGATCTGCGCGGCCTTGCCCTTGCAGTAGCGCAGGGCGGCGAGCGTGTCGGCCGTTTCGCCCGACTGGCTGACGAACAGCGCCACGGTGCCGTCGGTCACCGGCGGCTCGCGGTAGCGGAATTCCGAGGCGATATCCACCTCCACCGGCAGCCCGGCGATCTGTTCGAACCAGTATTTCGCGATGAAGCAGGCATAGAAGGCGGTGCCGCAGGCCACCAGCACAAGGCGATCCACGCTGCCGAAGTCGATCTCGCCCGGCAGGACGATCCGGCTGCCATCGGCCGACAGGTAGCTGCGCACCGCCTCGCCGATCACCGTGGGCTGCTCGGCGATTTCCTTGGCCATGAAATGACGGTGACCGGCCTTGTCCACGCGCGCATTGTCCAGCCGGACAGTTCTGATCTCGCGCTGGGCGGGGCGGCCCTCGTGATCCACGATCGACACGCCCGCGCGGGTGATGGCCGCGCGGTCGCCCTCGGCAAGATAGGTGATCCGGTCGGTGAGCGGGGCCAGCGCGATGGCGTCCGAGCCCACGAACATCTCGCCCGCGCCGTGGCCGATCGCCAGCGGCGAGCCCTTGCGCGCGGCGATCAGCAGATCGTCCTCGCCCTCGAACAGGAACACCAGCGCGAAGGCGCCCTCCAGCCGCGCCAGCGTGGCGTCCGCGGCCTCGACGGGGGACAGGCCCCGTTCCATGTGCTTGCGGGTCAGCAGCGCGACGGTTTCGGTATCGGTCTCGGTGACGAAGTCGAACCCGTCCTTCGACAACTCGTCGCGCAGTTCGCGGAAATTCTCGATGATTCCGTTGTGCACCACCGCCACGGGACCGGCCTGATGCGGGTGCGCGTTGGTTTCGGAGGGCGCGCCATGGGTGGCCCAGCGGGTATGGCCGATGCCGGCCTTGCCGGTCAGCGGGCTGTGCACCAGCAGGTCGGACAGGTTCACCAGCTTGCCCACGGCGCGGCGCCGGTCCAGCCGGCCGTTCTGCAGCGTGGCGATGCCCGCGCTGTCGTAGCCGCGGTATTCCAGCCGTTTCAGCGCCTCGACCAGGGTGGGCGCCACCTCGTGCGTGCCAAGGATTCCGACGATGCCGCACATGGTTCAGCCCCCTGTTCCGCCGCGGGCCTTGCGCGCCCTCAGCCTGTCCATCATCTTGCGGACCATGCCCTTGCGGTTGACCTGCGCGGGCCGCGAGATGGCCTGCGCATCCGCCGGCACGTCGCGGGTGATGACCGAGCCCGATCCCGTCAGCGCGC
>JBKHDP010000112.1:0-9374 GCA_046541255.1 Paracoccaceae bacterium
GGCAGCCCGCGCGCGAGGTGGCGGGCGATCACTGGGTGATCCAAGGGGACCGCGGGGTGACATATTCCGCCGAACTGCCCGAGGATACCAGGCTGACCGCGGGCGAATGGTGGGGGCCGGACTATTCGGGCCCGCCGCTGGTCAGCTTCGCCGCCGAGGAGGCCGAGGAGATCGGCCTGCAGCTGGGCGACACGCTGACCGTCAACATCCTGGGCCGCGACATCGAGGCGACCGTGGCGAGCTTTCGCGAGGTGGATTTCTCCACCGCCGGGATCGGCTTCATCATGTCGATGAACCCGGATGCCCTGCAGGCCGCGCCGCACAGCTTCATCGCCACCGTATATGCGGAACCACAGGCCGAGGCCGCGATCCTGCGCGACCTGACCGGGCAGTTCCCCAATATCACCGCGATCCGGGTCCGCGACGCGATCGACCGGGTCTCGGGCCTGCTGGCGAGCATCGCGCAGGCGACCGCCTGGGGGGCCGCGGCGACGCTGCTGACCGGCTTCCTGGTGCTGATCGGCGCTGCCGCGGCGGGAGAACAGGCACGCACCTACGAGGCGGCGGTGCTCAAGACCCTCGGAGCGGCGCGGGCGCGAATCCTTGCCAGCTTCGCGCTGCGCGCGGCCCTTCTGGGCGCGGCGGCGGGCATCGTCGCGCTGGGCGCGGGCATCGCCGGTGGCTGGGCGGTCAGCCATTTCGTGATGGAAACCGGCTTCGCGGTGATCTGGACCTCGGCGCTGGGAATCGTCGCGGGCGGTATTCTGGCCACGCTGCTGGCCTCGCTCGCCTTCGCCTGGCGCCCGCTGGCCGCCCGGCCCGCGCAGGTGCTGCGGGCGCGCGAATAGCGGTTGTCGGCCCGGTCCCCGGCTGGCAAGACACGCGCAAACGCAACCAAGGGACAGCTGCGCCATGCCCCTCTCCCCCGCCCGCCAGACCGCGCTCGTGAACCTTGTCCGCCGCGCCGCGCGGGCCGAGATCCTGCCGCGCTTCCGCAATCTTTCGGTGGCCGAGATCGCCGCCAAGTCCGGCCCCGAAGACCTGGTGACCGAGGCCGACCACGCCGCCGAGGCGATGCTGACCCGGGGTCTGCGCGAGATGTTTCCCGGCGCCCTGATCGTGGGCGAAGAGGCCGTGAGCCGCGACCCGTCGATCGCCGACGGGATCGCCGAGGCCGAACTGGCCTTCATCGTCGACCCGGTGGATGGCACCTGGAACTTCGCGCGCGGCCTGTCCACCTTCGGGGTGATCGTGGCCGCCACGCGCAGGGGTGTGCCGGTGTTCGGACTGCTCTACGATCCGGTGATGGACGACTGGCTTGTCGCCGACGAGACCACGCCCACCCGCCATGTCCGGCCCGGTCGGCCGGATCTTCGGGTGCAGGTTTCCGGCGGCGGCGATGTCGGCGAGATGTCGGGCTTCATCCCGCTCTACCTTCTGCCGGAGCAGCATCGGGGCGCGGTGGCGGCGCTTTACCCCGAGTTCCGCCGCGCCGCATCCCTGCGCTGCTCGTGCCACGAATACCGCATGCTGGCGCAGGGCCATGTGGATTTCTGCCTCGGCGCCGGGCTCAGCCCATGGGATCACGCCGCCGGCGTGCTGATCTGCCAGAAGGCCGGCGGCTATGCCGCCATGCTGGACGGCAGTCCCTATACCGCCGCGCGGCGCGACGGCATCCTGCTCACCGCGCCCAGCCCCGACGCCTGGGCGCGGTTGCGCGAAAGGTTCGAGATGCTGGCCTGAGCCCGCGCGCCCGGCACACCGGCTATTCGGCCGCCTCGGAATAGGCCTCCAGCGGCGGGCAGGTGCAGACCAGGTGCCGGTCGCCCCAGGCATTGTCCACCCGGTTCACCGGCGGCCAGTACTTGTCCACCCGGAAGGCGCCGGGCGGGAAACAGCCCTGCTCGCGGGAATAGGGCCGGTCCCAGTCCTCCACCAGATCCTCCACCGTGTGCGGTGCGTGTTTCAGCGGATTGCTCTCCGGATCGGCCCGGCCCTCCTCGATGGCGCGGATCTCCTCGCGGATCGCCAGCATGGCGTCGCAGAACCGGTCCAGCTCGGCCTTGGTCTCGCTTTCGGTGGGCTCCACCATCAGCGTACCCGCCACCGGCCAACTCATGGTGGGCGCGTGGAACCCGCAATCCACCAGCCGTTTCGCAATGTCGTCAACGGTCACGCCCGCGCTTTCGGCGAAGGGCCGCACATCCAGGATGCATTCATGCGCCACCCGGCCCGACGGCCCCTTGTAGAGCACCTCGAACGCCCCCTCCAGCCGTCGGGCGATGTAGTTGGCGTTCAGGATCGCAACCCGGGTGGCCTGGGTCAGCCCCTCGCCGCCCATCATCAGCACATAGGCCCAGCTGATCGGCAGCAGCGAGGGAGAGCCGAAGGCCGCGGCCGACACCGCCCCCTGACCGCGCACCGGATCGCCCGGCAGGAAAGGCGCGAGATGCGCCTTCACGCCGATCGGGCCCATGCCCGGCCCGCCGCCGCCATGCGGGATGCAGAAGGTCTTGTGCAGGTTGAGGTGGCTGACATCGCCGCCCAGATCCCCCGGCCGCGACAGCCCGACCATGGCGTTCATGTTGGCCCCGTCGATATAGACCTGTCCGCCATGACGATGGGTGATCTCGCAGATCTCCATCACCGTTTCCTCGAACACGCCATGGGTCGAGGGATAGGTGATCATGCAGCCCGCCAGCGTCTCGGCGTGCTTGGCGGCCTTGGCGCGGAAATCCTCCAGGTCGATATCGCCATTGGGCGCGGTGGCTACCGTCACCACGTCCCAGCCCACCATATGCGCGCTGGCCGGGTTGGTGCCATGCGCCGAGACCGGTATCAGGCAGGTGCGGCGATGCGCCTGGCCATTGGCCCGGTGATAGGCGGCAATGGTCAGCAGCCCCGCATATTCCCCCTGCGCGCCGGAATTGGGCTGCATCGACATGGCGTCATAGCCGGTGATCGTGCAGAGCTTAGCCGACAGGTCGTCGATCAGCTCGCGATAGCCCTGCGCCTGGTCGGCCGGAATGTAGGGGTGCAGCAGCGTGAACTCGCCCCAGCTCACCGGCATCATCTCGACCGCGGCGTTCAGCTTCATGGTGCAGGATCCCAACGGGATCATCGCCCGGTCCAGCGCGAGATCGCGATCGGCCAGCCGGCGCATGTAGCGCATCATCTCGGTCTCGGCGCGGTTCATGTGGAACACCGCGTGCTCCAGATAGGGCGTCTGTCGCACCAGCGCATCCGGGATGCGGTATTCCGGGGTCATGTCCTCGTCGCTGCGCCCGAAGCCGAAGGCGCGCCAGACCGCCTCGATGGTCTCCGACCGGGTGCGTTCGTCCAGCGTGATCCCCACCCGGGTCCGGCCCACCGGGCGCAGGTTGATCCCCTCGCGCACCGCGGCCTGCAACACGCCGCGCTGCATCAATCCCACATCCACGGTGATCGTGTCGAAGAACTCTTCGGGTTCGACCGCGAAACCTGCCGCCTCCAGCCCGCGCGCCAGCCGGACCGTCTTGCGGTGGATGCGCTGCGCGATGGCCTTCAGCCCCTCGGGCCCGTGGAACACCGCGTAGAAGCTGGCCATCACCGCCAGCAGCGCCTGCGCGGTGCATACGTTCGAAGTGGCCTTCTCGCGGCGGATATGCTGCTCGCGCGTCTGCAGCGCCAGACGGTAGGCGCGGTTGCCACGGGCATCCACCGACACCCCCACCAGTCGCCCCGGCAGCGCCCGCTTGTAGGCGTCGCGGGTGGCGATATAGGCCGCGTGCGGCCCGCCATATCCCACCGGCACGCCAAAACGCTGGGTCGAGCCGACGGCGATGTCGGCACCCATCGCGCCCGGTTCCTTGAGCAGGGTCAGCGCCAGCGGATCGGCGCTCATCACGGCGATGGCCTTTTCCGCATGCAGCGCCTCGATCAGGGCGCCGAAATCCGCAAGATGTCCATAGGTGCCCGGATACTGGAAGATCGCGCCGAACACCTTGTCGGCCTCCAGCGCCTCGGGCGCGGCCACGATCAGCTCGATGCCCAGCGGCTCGGCGCGGGTGCGCAGCACCGAGATGTTCTGCGGGTGGCAGTTCTCGTCCACGAAGAAGGCCCGTGCCTTCGACTTCGACACGCGCTGCGCCATGGTCATCGCCTCTGCGCAGGCGGTCGCCTCGTCCAGCAGCGAGGCATTGGCGATCTCCAGCCCGGTGAGGTCGGAAATCATCGTCTGGAAATTCAGCAGCGCCTCGAGCCGGCCCTGGCTGATCTCGGGCTGGTAGGGGGTATAGGCCGTGTACCAGGCGGGGTTTTCAAGGATGTTGCGCTGGATCACCGGCGGGGTGACCGTGCCGTGATAGCCCATGCCGATCAGGGAGGTCAGAACCTTGTTCTTGGCCGCCACCTCGCGCATCCGGTGCAGCAACTCGCGCTCGGACAGCGGCTTGCCGAAATCGAGCGGCTCCGCCTGCCGGATCGCCGCCGGCACGGTGTCGTCGATCAGCGCCTCCAGGCTCCCGGCCCCTACCACCTCGAGCATCTCGGCCATCTCCGAGGGCGAGGGGCCGATATGGCGCCGGTTGGCGAAATCGTAGGGCCGGTAGTCGGTGGGTTCGAAAGCCATCTGTCCTGTTCCTCCCCGGGGGCTGCCCGGTCCACGTTCTTCTGCGCAATACTCGCCGGAGGCCCGCCCCCTTGCGGGCGAGGCTCCGCCGTCAGGGTCAGCCGATCAGTTTCCGGTACGCCGCCTCGTCCATGTAATCGTCCATCTGCGCCGGGTCCGAGGGACGGATCTTGAAGAACCACGCCTCGCCCAGCGCGTCCTCGTTGACGAGGCCCGGATTATCCACCAGCGCCTCGTTCACCTCGACGATCTCGCCATCCAGCGGCGCCAGGATGTCCGAGGCGGCCTTGACGCTCTCGATCACCACGATCTCGTCATCCTTCGAGACGGTGATGCCCTCCTCGGGCAGTTCCACGAAAACGACGTCGCCCAGTTGCTCGGCGGCGTGCTCGGTGATGCCCACGACGATCACATCGTCCTCGGGGCGCAACCATTCGTGTTCCTCTGTGTATTTCATGCCATGCTCCTGCGGCTTTCGGATCGGGATCAGCGTTGTCAGCGTTTGAAATTGGCCGGCACGAAGGGCAGGTCCGTGACCGTGACGGGCAGACGCTTGCCGCGCAGCTCGCCCCAGAGTGTTCGGCCCTGCCTGGCGAGTGCCGAGGGCACGTAGCCCATCGCCACCGGCGCGCCATAGGTGGGGCCGAAGCCGCCGGATGTCACCCGGCCCACTGGCGCGGCGGCCTCTTCGCTCTCGAACAGGTCCACCCCCGCGCGCATCGGCGCCCTGCCTTGCGGCCGCAGGCCGACGCGGGCGCAGGCCGCGCCCCCGGACAGCTCGGCCAGGATTCGCGCGGCACCGGGAAAGCCGCCCTCGCGGGCGCCGCCCGTCCGCCGCGCCTTCTGGATCGCCCAGCCCAGCCCCGCCTCCGCCGGAGAGGTCTCCGCGTCGATATCGGCACCGTAAAGGCACAACCCGGCCTCCAGCCGCAGCGAATCGCGGGCGCCAAGGCCCACCGGCTCCACATCGGGGTTTGCGAGCAGGGCGCGGGCCAGCGTTTCGGCGGCGGCGGACGGCACCGAGATCTCGAAGCCGTCCTCGCCGGTATAGCCCGAGCGCGAGACCCAGCATTCGGCCCCCGCCAGCACATGCGTGCCGACATCCATGAAATGCATCGCCGCCACATCCGGGTTCAGCTTTGCCAGAACGGTCTCGGCGCGCGGCCCCTGCAGCGCCAGCAACGCGCGGCCCTCCAGCTCCTTCACGGTGATGCCCTCGGGCTCCAGCCCGGCGCGCAGCAGCGCCAGATCCGCATCCCGGCGCGCGGCATTGACCACCAGGAACAGATGATCGCCCCGATTGGCCACCATCAGGTCGTCCTCGATTCCGCCCTGCGCGTTGGTGAAGAAGGCATAGCGTTGCCGCCCCGCGGCCAGCCCCGCCACATCTTGCGGCACCAGGCGCTCCAGCCCGGTCGCCAGCGCGGCCGGATCGGGCCCGCGCAGCACCACCTGCCCCATGTGGCTGACATCGAACAGCCCCGCGGCGACGCGGGTATGGTGATGTTCCTGCATCACGCCGGTCGGGAATTGCACCGGCATCTCCCAGCCCGCGAAAGTCACCATCCGCGCACCAAGTTCCACATGCAGCGCATGCAGCGGCGTGCGCCTCGAGTCAGTCATGGGCAGCCCCTCGTGCTGCGCCAGGCGGTCGCGTGAATGCGTGCCCCCGGCATCGGTTGCGCGCGGGGCCCCTGCCCACGCCTCGATGCCCCCTCTGTCCTTCTGCCTGAGATCGTTATCCCTTCGGCGGACACGTCGTTGCGCGCCTCTCTCCAGAGTTCCTGCGGCGGACCGGTCCCTTCGGCCTGAGAGTTTCCGGGGCGGTTGCTCCTTCGGCACCGGCGCGCAGCCGGTTCTCCCGATCCGTCGGGGCCGACGATAGACAAGCCCCGAAAGACTGGCAAGGGGGCGCGTGACGGCTCAGACCCGGCTGCAGCCCTGGGGTGCAAGGATCGCCATCAGCGCGGGATTGTCGCAGATCAGCGCATCCAGGGTGATGTCGTCGAGATGGGAGAAGAAGGTTTCCACCGCGTCGGACAGCGCCACGCGCAAACGGCAGCTTTCGCTCAACGGGCAGGTATTGTCCGTATCCGCGAAACATTCCGCCAGCGGTACCGGAGCCTCCAGCGCGCGGAACACGCTGCCGATCCGGATCTGGCTGGCTGGCCGGGCCAAACCCAGGCCGCCGTTCCTGCCCCGCTGGGTGCGCAGGAACCCGAGCTGGGCCAGCTGGTTGATGACCTGCGCAAGATGGTTTTCCGACGCGTTGCAGCGGATGGCGATTTCGTGCTTCGTCACCAGGCGGTCATCGTTCGCGGCGCAATACATCAGTACTCGAATGGCGATATTTGTACGTTTCGTGATCCGCAATGGCCCGATCCTGTCCCCTTGTTTGCCGGGCACACTGCCGGATTCCCGTGGAAAGCTGTTTGACTTGCATCAAGAATAAAGGATTTTCTGGCCACATGCTGCATCATCCGCATTTCTT
Source organism: Paracoccaceae bacterium (assembly GCA_046541255.1). Lineage (GTDB taxonomy): Bacteria > Pseudomonadota > Alphaproteobacteria > Rhodobacterales > Rhodobacteraceae > Rhodosalinus. The sequence continues at coordinate 7,101 of JBKHDP010000112.1, forward strand.
CGGCTATGGCAGCCTGGTGAACCGGGCGACGCATGACTATTCCGCCGCGCATCGCGCGCGGGCCCGGGGCTGGCGCCGGGTCTGGCGGCGCAGCAGGCTGCGGCCGGTCTCGTTCCTGTCGGTCGAGCCGGCGGATGGGGCCGAGATCGACGGGCTGATCGCCGCGGTGCCCGACGGGGATTGGGCCGCTCTCGACCGGCGCGAGGCCGCCTATGACCGCCACGCCGTCACCGGGCATGTGCTGCATGCGGCCGACGGCGCCCCCGAGATCGCGCTCTACCGGCTGCCCGATGACGGCCATGAGCCGGCCGGCTCCGATCACCCGATCCTGCTGAGCTATGTCGACGTGGTGGTGCAGGGCTATCTGCGCGAGTTCGGCCGGCCGGGTGCCGAACGGTTCTTCGCCACGACCTCCGGCTGGGACGCGCCGCTGCTGGATGATCGCGCCGCCCCGCGCTATCCGCGCCACCAGCGGCTGGAACCCGCCGAGCGCGACCTCGTGGACGCGCTGCTGCGCATGGTGGGCGCCCGAACGGCCGGGTCGGGCTGATGCTCTCCAAATCGCTGATGATCCTTCTGCGCGTCACCCATCGTCTCTGGGTACGGGTGGGGGCCATCGCGCTGCTTGCGGTGCTCGCGGCGGCGCTGGCACCGCTGCTGGCGCCGGCCATCCCCGCACCGCTGGCCGACAGGCTGGGCGAGGACGCGGTCATGCCGGTGCTGACCATCCTCGCCTCGGGAATGCTGGCGGTGACGACCTTTTCGCTCAACGTGATGGTGACGGCCTATCGCGCTGCCTCGGCACAGGCCACGCCGCGCGCCTACCGCATCCTTCTGGAGGACACGACCACCCAGACCGTTCTGGCCACCTTTGTGGGCGCGTTCATCTTCACCCTGACGGCGATCATCCTGTTCCGAGCCGGAATCTACGAAAGCGCCGACGCCGTCGTGGTCTTCGGCCTCACGGTGATCGTGGTGGCCCTCATCATCCTGGCCATCCTGCGCTGGGTCGAGCATCTGTCCAAGCTGGGCAGCATGGACCATACGCTGGACAGCATCGACACCCGGACCCGCACGGCACTGGCCGCGCGCGCCGCGCGTCCGGCGCTGGGCGGCTGCCCGATGCGCGATCCGACCGACGTTCCCGGCGGCTGCGCGCCGGTACCCGCCGATCGCAGCGGATATGTCCAGTTCATCGACATGGAGCGCCTGCAGGAGCACATGTCCCGCGAGGGCGCGACGGCCCATGTCACCGCGCCGCCGGGGCGATACGTGGTCAAGGGCTGGCCGCTGGCCCATGTGTCGGGGCTCGACCTCGACACCGCCCGGGGGCTGGCCACGCTCTTCACCATCGGGCCCATCCGCACCTTCGAGCAAGACGCCCGGTTCGGCCTCGTGGTGCTCAGCGAGATCGGGGCGCGGGCGCTGTCGCCCGGCGTCAACGATCCGGGCACGGCGGTGGACGTGATCCTGCGGATGCACAAGCTGCTGTGGGAAACCGGCGCGCCCGAACGTCACGACGACGTCATCCGCTACCCGGACGTGCATGTGCTGGAAGTGACGGCGGCGGAACTCGTCTCGGACGCCTTCGGCGAACTGGCGCGCGACGGCGCGGGCAACGCACAGGTCTCGCGCCGATTGCTGGCGGCGCTGCAGACGCTTTCGGCGCATCACGACGCGCCGCTCTCGCGCGCCGCCGAAGGCATGGCCGCGCATCTGCGCCAACTGGCCGCCGCGGCTCTGGACGAGGACGCGGCCCTGCGCGGGGCGCTGGGCCGCCGCCGGTTCAGCCCTTTGCCCTGACCTTCTGCAACAGCGGCATCAGATCGGCCATCTCGGGGCCGCGCTCCATGCCCGTCAGCGCTTTGCGCAGCGGCATGAACAGCGCCTTGCCCTTGCGTCCCGTGGCCTCCCTGACCCGGGCGGTCCACTCACCCCAAGTCTCCTCCGTGAAGGGCGGCTCGGGCAGGAGCGCCATCGCCTCGCCCACGAAGCCGGCATCCTCGGGCGCGATCACCGGCTCGGCCCCGTCGCGGCACATCGCCCACCAGCCCGGCAGGTCGGCCAGGGTGGTGATGTTCTCGCGCGTCACGGTCCAGAAGCGTTCTGCAAGCCCCTCCGGCACGCCCAGCGCCAGGATCCGGTCCTTCACCGCGTCGAAGGGCAGCCCGTGCAGGTAGCGCGCCGTCAGCGGAAACAGGTCCGCCACGTCGAATTTCGTGGGAGCCGCACCAAATCGCGTGATCTCGAAACCCTCGGCGATGGCGTCCAGAT
>JBKHDP010000113.1:0-9372 GCA_046541255.1 Paracoccaceae bacterium
AGAGCTTTCCCGAGGCGGCCAAGGCCTCGGCGACCGCGGCGGCGGGCAATCGCGGCGGGCGCCGCGGCGGACGGCGCCGCGCCGGCTGAGCCAGGGGCGCCCGGGCGCGACCGGTCCCGACACAAGCCACCGGATGCGCGCCAGGCGGCGGGCCTCCCGTGGTGGCACCAGACCCGGCGCGGCAGGAACATCCCCGGCCGCGCCGTCCGTCATGCGCGCCGCGGCCGGTTGATCAGCACCAGCCCGGCCACCACCAGAACCAGGGCGCCCAGAACGCCCGCGTTCATCTGCTCGCCCAGCAGCGCCCAGCCCAGCCCCACCGAGATCACCGGCGTCAGGAAGCTGAACGAGGCCACGCCCGAGGCGGGGTAGATGGTGATCAGCCAGAACCAGAACAGGAAGCCCGCGCTGGCCACCGCCACGATCTGGAAGCCCAGCCCCGCCAGGTGGATCGGCGCCAGGTCGCGCAGGAACGGCCCGAAGAGCGGCGCCAGCGCCATCAGCCCCACCGCCGAGACCGCCAGTTGCCAGAACAGTTGCGTCTCGGGGCGCACCTCGGAGATCCGGGTCAGCCGGACGGTCAGGGCGATGCCCGCCCAGCAGATCGCCCCCGAGAGCGCCAGCAGATCGCCCGAGAGCGAGGCCGCGCCGCCCGCGCCCCGATCCGCCAGCGCCCAGGCGACCCCGCCCATCGCCAGTGCCAGCCCGGCGAGGCGTCGACCGTCCAGCCGCTCGCCCGGCAGCAGCAGATGCGCGAACAGCGCCAGCCAGACCGGCATCGAGTAGAACACGATGCTGGCGCGCGCGACGGTGGTGCGATCGAGCGCGAGGAACAGGCAGGTGAATTCGGCGGTGAAGAACAATCCCAGCAGCAACCCGCCCGGCGCGCTGGCGCGGGTGAATTGCAACGGCGTGCCGCGCAGCCGCATCCACAGCAACAACACCGCCAGCGCGCCGACCGAGCGCAGCCCGGCCATGAAGACCGGCTGAAACCCCCCGCCGGCATGCTTGATGACCACGTTGTTGAAGCCCAGCAGCAGCGAAAAGCCCACGAGCATCACGGCGCCCGCGGCGTCGATCCCGGTCTTGCGTTCCATGGCGGACATAGGGATGTTGCACCCGACCGGCGTCAACCCGAAACCGCCGCAGGAGCGCCCGCATGGCCCGATACCTTGTCTATGACGTGTTCACCGACAGCCCCTTCGGCGGCAACCAGCTGGCGGTGTTTCCCGATGCCTCGTCGCTGGCCGAGGACCGCCTGCAGGACATCGCGCGCGAATTCAACTTCTCCGAGACCACCTTCGTCTTGCCGCCGCGCGATCCCGCGCATACCGCCCTGGTGCGGATCTTCACCCCGACGATGGAGGTGCCCTTCGCGGGCCACCCGATCATCGGCACCGCCTGCGCGCTGGCCGATGCGGGGCTGGGCCCCGAAATGGTGCTGGAACTGGGCGTAGGCCCCCTGCCCTGCCACGCGGCGGCGGGGCGCGCGCGCTTCACCACCTCCGCCCCGCTGGAGATTCTCGACCATCCGGACCCGGCGCTGGTGGCCGCGGCCCTGGGGCTCGATCCCGCGCAGCTTTGCCGCGAACGTCACGCGCCCGCCATGGCCTCGATCGGGTTGCCCTTCACGCTGACCGAACTCGCCGGCCCGGAGGCGCTGGCCGCGTGCCAGCCCGACATCGCCGCCTTCCGGCGCGGTGCCGGAAGCCATCCCGGCGGGCTCGATTTCGCGCAATACGCCTATATCCGCGACGGAGACCGGATCGAGGCGCGCATGTTCGCGCCGCTGGACATGATCCCCGAGGATGCCGCCACCGGAAGTGCCGCGGCGACGCTGGGCGCCTATCTCTGCGCGCTGGAAGGCCGGGCGCTGGAGCTGACGATCCGGCAGGGCGTGGCGATGGGCCGGCCCTCGCAGATCGCCGTCTCGGCGCGCGAAGGTGCCGTGACGGTCGCCGGCGCGGCGGTGCGGGTGATGGAGGGGCGACTGCTGATCTGACCGGGCGCGGCGACGGGTCGGAATGGGCCGGATGATCTGCCCGGCCCCGGCCGTGTCGGGGGCACCGCCCGGCACATGCCGCCGACGCGCACCGGGCTACATGTGGATCACGCGGTCATAAGCGTCGAGCACGGATTCGTGCATCATCTCGCTGAGGGTGGGATGCGGGAAGACCGTTTCCATCAACTCCGCCTCGGTGGTTTCCAGCGTGCGGCCCACCACGTAGCCCTGGATAAGCTCGGTGACCTCGGCGCCCACCATATGCGCCCCCAGAAGTTCGCCGGTCTTCGCGTCGAACACCGTCTTGACCAGCCCCTCGGCCTCGCCCAGCGCGATCGCCTTGCCATTGCCGATGAAGGGAAAGCGACCCACCCGGACCTCGTGACCGGCCTCCTTGGCCTGGGCCTCGGTCAGGCCGACGCTGGCCACCTGGGGCTGGCAATAGGTGCAGCCGGCGATGGCGTCGGGGCGCACCGGATGCGGTTTCTTCCCGGCGATCAGCTCGGCCACCATCACCCCCTCGTGGCTGGCCTTGTGCGCGAGCCAGGGCGCGCCCGCCAGATCGCCGATCGCGTAGAGCCCATCGACCCCGGTTCGGCAGTATGCGTCCACCACGACATGGCTGCGGTCCACCTGGACGCCGGCCTCTTCCAGCCCCAGCCCCTCGGTATTGCCGACGATGCCCACCGCCGAGATCACCGTGTCGAACTCGCGCGTCTCGGTCTTGCCTCCGGTCTCGATATGGGCGATCACCTTGTCCGCCTTGCGGTCGAGCTGCTTCACCGTGGCCTTCTGCAGGATCTCCATGCCCTGTTTCTCGAACGCCTTCTTCGCGAAGGCGGAGATCTCGGCATCCTCGACCGGAAGAATCCGGTCCATCACCTCGACCACCGTCGCCCGTGCGCCCATGGTGTGGTAGAAGCTGGCGAATTCGATCCCGATCGCGCCCGAGCCGATCACCAGCAGCTTGCCGGGCATGTGCGGCGGCTGCAGCGCATGCCGATAGGTCCAGACGCGCTTGCCGTCGGCCTCCAGCCCGGGCAATTCGCGCGCCCGCGCGCCGGTGGCCAGCACGATGTTCGGGGCGGCGACGGTTTCTTCGCCCTTGTCGCCCTTGACCGCCACCTTGCCCTTGCCGGCGAGCCGGGCCTCGCCGCGCAACACCTTGACCTTGTTCTTCTTCATCAGGTGGTCGATGCCGGAGGAGAGCTGCCCGGCCACCTTGCGCGACCGCTTGATGACCGCGTCGAGATCGAAACCCGGATTCTCGACCGTCAGGCCGAACTCCTTTGCCCGGTGCATCAGGTGGAACACCTCGGAGCTGCGCAGCAGCGCCTTGGTCGGGATGCACCCCCAGTTGAGGCAGATCCCGCCCATGTGCTCGCGTTCGACGATGGCCACCGAAAGGCCAAGCTGCGCGCCGCGGATCGCGGCCACATAGCCGCCGGGGCCCGCCCCGATGACGATCATGTCGAATTTGCTGTCGGCCATCCGGACCTCCCCGATGAAGATGGTTGAGTATTAAACCATCTTCACGCGCGCATCAACGCGCGTGCGGGCAGCGCCGAACCGTGACCGGCCCGGAACGCGTCAGACCGCTTCCTGCAGGTCGCGAACCGCCGCGCCGTAGCCGCCCTCATCGAGAAAGCGCCGTTCGGGCCCGGTATCCACGCGCGCCAGAACGGCGTTGCGATAGGGAAACCGGCCGAAGCGGCGGATCACCTCGCGATGCGCCTTGGCATGCAGCAGATTGTCCGCGCCGGTCCGGGGCATCCGTTCCAGGATCAGCCGGACACAGCGTTCCTGATCGCAGAGATTCTCGGAATGCATCAAGGGCAGATAGAAGAACTGCCGGGCGGGTTCGTCGATCCGCAGATCCCACTTGCGATGGATGGCCGATTTCGCGGCCGCCAGCGCGGCGCGGTCGGTCGCGAAGGCGCGGCCGTCCTCGCGGAACATGTTGCGCGGGAACTGGTCGGTCAGGATGATATAGGCCAGCGCGCCGCTGGGATAGGTCAGCCACATCGCGTGGCGCCCCTCGCACGCGCCCTCCCAGAGCGGCAGGAAGCGGTGCCGGATCTCGGCGTCCAGGGCCGCGCCCCCGCCATACCAGCCCTCGGGTCCGACCTCGTCGAGCCAGAATTTCAGAATATTTTCGGGTTCGGTCATGTCTCTTGTCCCAGCACCTGCTCGTCACCGAATCGTTACATGGACTGACGGTCCGGTGGGAGTAACTTTTTGCAACATCTGCAACATCCGCGTGGATTTCCGCTCAGGCGGTCCGTTCCGCCTGGTCCTGCTCTTCCAGTGCCGTCTCGATCGCGTATTCCTGCGCAAGTTCGACGGCGACCGGAGAGGCGGTCGGCGCAAGCGGCGCGTAGGACGAGGTATCCTCGGCCACAGGCGAGGAGCGCTGGGTCATCCGCCATCCGGCATAGCCCGCGAGCGCGAAGCACAGCACCGCGATCACCATGAAGAAGCCCGCCGCGCCCACCACGCCCATGATCCAGCCGGTGACCACCGGGCCGGCGATCGCCCCCAGCCCGTTGATGAAGACCAGACCGCCGGAGGCGGCGGCCATGTCTTCGTGCTGCAGGAAATCGTTGGTATAGGCGATCAACAGCGAATAGAGCGGGTTCGACACGCCCCCCACGACGAAGGCCGCGGCCAGCAGGAACGGGTAGACCCCACCCAGCATCGCGCCCAGCACCGCGCCGGCCCCGCCGCAGAACGCCGCGATCAGGATCAGCAGGCGGCGGTCCATCCGGTCGGAAATCCAGCCCAGCGGGTATTGCATCACCAGAGCGCCCACGAAGAACATGGCCACGAAGAGCGAGATCTCGGTCACCGTCAGCCCCGCCTGCGTACCATAGACCGCCGACATGCCGAACTGCGCCGAGAACACGCTGCCCAGCAGCAGCATCCCCATGCAGCCCAGCGGCGACACGCCGTAGAGCTGGCGCAGGGTCATCGGCTTGGTGGTGTCGAAGGCCGGGGTGGGCGAGATCGACAGCAGGATCGGCGCGAAGGAGACCGAGACCAGCACCGAGGGAATGACGAACAGCACGAAACCCGACGGGTCGGCGGTCACCAGCAGGCCCTGCGCCGCGATGATGCCCACAACCTGCACGATCATGTAGAGCGAAAGCGACTGGCCCCGGTTCTCGTTGGTGGCGGCGTTGTTGAGCCAGCTTTCCGCGGTGACATAGACGCCCGACATGCAGAACCCGATCAGCAGGCGCCCGATCGTCCAGACCCAGGGGTCGGCCAGCACCGGGAACAGGATCAGCGCCGCCGAGACCAGCGAGGCGAGCGCGGCGAAGACGCGCACATGGCCGACCCGGCGGATCATCTCGGGCGCCAGGCGCGAGCCGCCGAGGAAGCCCGCGAAATAGGCCGACATCACGATGGACATTTCCAGCGTGGAAAAGCCCTCGATCTCGCCGCGCACACCCAGGAGCGAGCCCTGCAGCCCGTTGCCCATCATCAGCAGCAGCATGCCCAGGAGCAGCGCCCAGGAGGCTTTGAAAACGCTCAACATCGACGCATCCCTTCGCGCAGGTCCTTCAAGGCATCAGACCGCGCCCGCGCGCCACGCCGATCCGTTCGCGACTCGCCGCGGTCCTGCTACGGCCTCGCATCTCGCGGCGCGGGGATCAACAGCGATGCATCCCCGTAGGAGAAGAACCGGTAGCCCCGGTCCACCGCGTGCGCGTAGATCCGCATGATCCGCTCACGCCCCATCAGCGCCGAGACCAGCATCACCAGGGTCGATTTCGGCAGGTGGAAATTGGTCATCAGCGCGTCGGTGACGCGGAATTCGAAGCCGGGATAGATGAAGATGTCGGTGTCGCCCTCGAACGGGCGGATCTCGCCGGTCCCGCGGGCCGCGGTCTCGATCAGCCGCAGCGCGGTCGTGCCGACCGGAATCACCCGGCCGCCGGCCGCCCTGGTGGCGGCGATCTCGGCGGCGGCCTGTTCCGAGACCTCGCCCCATTCGGCATGCATCCGGTGCTTCGTGACATCCTCCACCTTGACCGGCAGGAAGGTGCCCGCCCCCACATGCAGCGTGACGTGGCTGAAGGTCACGCCGCGGGCGCGCAGCGCCTCCAGCAGCGGCGCGTCGAAATGCAGGCTGGCCGTGGGCGCGGCCACGGCGCCGGGGCGACGGGCCCAGACCGTCTGGTAATCCTCGCGGTCGCGGGCATCTGCGGGGCGCCGGCGCTCGATATAGGGCGGCAGCGGCATGGCGCCGGCGGCGGCGAGGGCCGCATCGAAATCGGGTCCGGCGAGGTTGAACGACAGCAGCGCCACCTCGTCCTCGCGCCCTTCCAGCCGGGCCGAGAGCGCATCGGAGAACACCACGATCTCCCCCGCCCGCAGCTTCTTGAGCGGGCGCACCAGCGCCGCCCAGAGCCCGCCCGGGCGCGGCTCCATCAGCGTCACCTCGATGCGCGCGGCGCTTTCGCCCTGCTCGCCATGGCGGCGGCGCAGGCCCGACAGCCGCGCCGGGATCACCCGGGTGTCATTCAGCACCAGCCGATCGCCGGGGCGCAGGATCTCGGGCAGGTCGAAGACATGGGCGTCGCGGATCGGCGCGTCGCCCTCGGCCAGCAGCAGCCGCGCCGACGAGCGCGGCGCGGCCGGGCGCGTGGCGATCAGCGCGTCGGGCAGCTCGAAATCGAAATCGTCCAGTTTCATCTGTATCGGTGTCCGGGGTTATTGAGACAGGCGCGGCGGCGGGCGGCGAAAGATCTCGCGGAACATGCCGGGCGTGAGGGCCGAAAGCGGGTTGACCCGCACCCGCGGCTGTTCCGCCTGGCCCTGCAGGCGGAAGTTGAAGCCGATCAGCCCTTCGCCCTTGCGGGTAAGGATCGAGCCCAGCACGTTCAGCATGTAGATCGGCGACAACACGCCCTGCATGTCCATCGCTCCGCTGGCAAGATCGTAATAGCCGTCCATCGACAGGCCCATCGAGGAACCCACCGCGCTGCTGGAAGACAGGATCACACGGTCCGGCGTCAAGCGGAATCGGGCCTCGACCTCTGAAAAGGCGATGCCCGGCCCGCCGAGTTGCTCGAGCAGGCCGACGATGGAGATCGCGTTGAGCATCGCCGCCATGGCGGGCGCATCGCGCAGGCGCACCTCGGTGACGCGAAGGCGGCCGTCCTGGATGCCCGGCTCGGGCCCCGGCACCAGCGTCAGGTCCAGCCGGCCGCCATGCACCTGGCGCAGAAGGCCGCTGGCGCGCAGCACCGCGCCGGCATCGTCGGCCAGGATGCGCACCGCGCTGCGGCCCTGCCCGGGCAAGACCTGACCGCGGATCGGGGCCGCGTCATTGACCCGCGCGGTGAACGCCCCCTGCAGCCCCTCGCCCCTGTCGAAATCGCCCTCGAAGCCGGTCAGCCGGATCCCTTCGGAGAGCACCAGGCTGTCCAGCGCCAGTGTCAGCGGCGCGGCACCGCCGGTCTGCGCGCCCGCGCTCGCGCCGCGATCGGGCATCGTGCGCAGGTCGATCCGCCCGCCCGTGACCTCGACGGCCGGCGTCTCGCCAGGCCCCCTTGCGCGCAGCGTCACCGGCGCGTCGAGCCAGTCGCCCGCCTGCACCCGGTCGAAGGCGGCAAGCCGGAAGGCGCCGCCCGCGTCCAGCTCGATCCGGCCCTCGGCCGACAGCCCGGCTGCCGCCAGCGCCACCCGGTCGATCCTCGGCGGGCTGGACAGCCGGCCCGTCACGTCCAGCGTTCCGGTGCCGCCCGCCGCCAGCGACCAGCCGATCTGCGGCAGGCGCAAGCGCAGGCCGCTCAGGTCCGATGTCAGCGCGAAGCCGGGCGGCGCGCCGCGCGTCAGCGCGATCTCCACCCGCGCGCGGCCGGTGCCCGAGACCGCGCCCGCCGGCAGGACGATGCCGAATTCCCGCAGGAATTCCGGGCCCAGCGCCATGTCGGCCTGCACCCTGCTGCCCTGTCCCGGCGCATCCAGCGGCATTGTCCAGCGGCCCTCGAAGGGCACCGCGCCCAGCTGCCCGGCGCCCGCGATCTCCACCCCGCGGGGATCGGCCTGCAGCGTCAGCATCTCGGCCCGCAGGCGGCGGCCCGGCACCAGTGTCTCGCTCGACACGTCCGACAGCCGGCCGGACACGTCGAAGGCGACCTGCGGCAGCTTGAGGTCGCGGATCAGCGGAAACGCCAGGCGGGCGTCCAGCCGGGCCCGGCCCTCGGCGAGATCGGGCGCGCGCCCGGTGCGGGCCAACAGCCGGAGGGGGGCACGATCAAGCAGGCCCAGCGTGTCCTGCACGGCGCCCTCGGTCACGAGCTGCACCTCCGCCGGGGCGCCCGGGGCGCGGATATCGGGCACCACGAAACTGGACCCGTCCAGCCGAACCGGACCGCCCTCGCCCGTCACGCGCCCGCGCTCCACCGCCACCGCGAAGCGATGCTCGTGCAGGCTGAGGAAGCCCGTCGCCGCCTCGATCGGCGGCATGTCCGGCAGGAAGCCCACCCGGGCGCGCTCGAAGGCGCTGCCCAGCAGGAGAGCGGGCTTTTCCCCGGGCCTGCTGCGCAGCGCCGCATGCGGACGGTGCAGGGTTCCGCCGCGCAGATTGCGTGCGATCCAGCCGCGCGTATTGGGCCTCCAGCCCGGCGGCCACCAGGACGCGATCTGGGCGTGATCCAGCGTCTCGGCCCGGGCGTCCAGCGCGAAATGCCAGCCATCGGGGTCGGCCCGGACAGAGCCCGACAGATGCAGCGGCAGCCGCGGATCGTCGAACGCCATCTGCCCGATGGTCAGCTCGAACGGATCGAGCCGAAGCCGCATCGCCGTCTGCGCCCCGTCGATGCGCAGCGGCGCATCGTAAAGCCCGGCCGGATTGCCCTCGATATCCTCGATCCGGCCCTGGGCCAGCAATTCGGTGGGCCAGCCGGTCTCCAGCCCGAGCAGCGTGGCCGAGCCCTCGGCCCGCGCGCTGATCCACTCCGATTGCAGCGCGAACTCGTCGAACCGCAGGGTCGCGCTGACCGGATCATAGGTGAAATAGCTATGCGCCGACCGGAACGGGATCGGCCGGGTGGCATCGGAGGGCTGCAGCACGCCCTCGCCGATCTGCAGCGTGGCGTGCAGCGGCCCCAGCGCGCCGGTCTCGCCCAGCGTCCCGCGCAGCGCGCCCGAGATCGGCGCGCGCAGCACCTCGAGCCAGGCCAGCGCCGCGCTCTGGGTTGCGATGTCGTCGGAGGCCATGTCCTCGAAACTCATGCCGAAGGCGAGGGTGCTGGAGCCCGTCGCGCTCTCGGCGTTCAGTTCCAGCATGGCGACGCCGGCCCGGCCCGACAGCAGCGCGAAATCGCCCGCAAGCCGCACCCGCCCCGCCTCGCGGG
>JBKHDP010000114.1:0-9281 GCA_046541255.1 Paracoccaceae bacterium
TGCCATGAAGAGCGCGGTCCGGCGAGGGTCTATGTGATCGTCCGGGATGGGACAGCTAGCCACGGTGCTGTTTGTGAACTCACTCGTTTCTTCTTGTTGGATTGCAGGAGGTATGCGACTTTAACCTGCGTCCCGAAAGCAACGAACGAGTGGAAAGAAATGAATTCCAGAAGTGCTGCCCAAGAACGCATATCTCTCGCAATTGGCGATTGGATGCACAAGCTGGATGAGTATCCTGGCTGGCGAGAATGGAAGCTCTCACAAATCGGCTACACGCTTAGGTTTGATGATGAGTTCATGCCTACCGAAAACATTTCTGAGGAGTTCAAATTCTCGCCTGAAATACAAGGAGAGCATGATATCATAACCTTGTATTTGGAGCTCTTGAGCACGGCCAATGCGCTACGTGATGTCGAATGGTATTTTCGACGCTACCCGTTTTCGCGCGCACCTGTTTCGCGCGAAAATCATTTAAGATACTGTTGCGAAATGTATTTTGGCCGGTTTTATCAGTTTCGAGAACGGTTGAAAAAGCTGTCAAAAGCAGTGAATAAGACAGTTCCGGATAATGAATTGGATTTCAGTACATTCATCAAGGTTTTCGACCAGGAATTCGACCGAGAAATCAGAGCACGGCACAGCGTTCACCACCATGAGGCATTCGATGAAGTGGCGATCTCTCGAATCGCACTTCTCGAACTCACGGATCCCTCTAATAGTCCTGAAACACGAAAAAGATTGTATCAGACCCACTATCGCAAGACAGCGAAGGATTGGGCTTCCAGAGCGAGACTCCGTTCCCAAAAGTTAGATCAGTTTGTCGAAGCTACAGCGGACGCGTTATTAAGAGTCTGCCCTTTCTTGGTTGATATAAACCGTTAACATTATTGGCCCCTTTGGAACTGGCGATCCAAGCATTCCCGACTTTGCAAACTCCGCTTTCTGCGCATAGCCGACGCTCAGATGACCGGCGAGACCATCAAGGCGGACGCTTGGACGGCGCGCGTGGACCTCGGCCTTGGGCCAGTGACCACGCCGACCGACGCGCTGGTGGCTGCGTAGGCCGCGTCCATGTGGAAGCCCACCGGGGGTCCGGGCGGGAAGCCGCCTCGCAAACACCTGAAAACAAAGGGAAAATGGTGGGCGACCCTGGAATCGAACCAGGCATGGGTCTCCCCGGCGGATTTACAGTCCGCTGCCGCACCTTGCAGCGCGTCGCCCACGGCGGGAACGCATCCCGGCGTGCCGCGTGGGATAGCCGCGCGCCGAAGGACGGTCAACCTCAAAATTGGCGCGCGGCGCTTGGCAGCGAACCGGCTTGGAGATAGGGCTGGAACGCAGCAGAAGGAGCGCGGGACTTGGCCAAGAAACCGACCTGGGTGATCGAGAAGGAACGCGCCCGCCGCGCCGCCGCGGCCGAAACCGTGTGGCTGTTCGGTCTGCACGCGGTGCGCGACGCGCTGATGAATCCGCAGCGCGAGCGGCTGCGCCTGGTGGTGACGAAGAATGCGGCCGACAAGCTGGCCGAGGCGATCGCCGCCTCGGGCATGACGCCCGAGTTGTCCGACCCGCGCAAGTTCGCCGCACCGATCGATCCGCAATCGGTGCATCAGGGCGCCGCCCTGGAGGTGAAACCGCTGGACTGGGGGCCCTTGTCGCAGGTGGCGGTCGGCGGCACGGCGGCCGCGCCACGCGTCGTGGCGCTCGACCGGGTGACCGATCCGAACAATGTGGGCGCGATTCTGCGCTCGGCCGAGGTGTTCGGCGCGGCGGCGGTGATCGCCCCGCGCCACCACTCCGCCCCCGAGACCGGCGCGCTGGCCAAGACCGCCTCGGGTGCGCTGGAGCGACAGCCCTATCTGCGGGTGCGCAACCTCGCCGACGCGCTGGAGGAGTTGCGCGCCATGGGCTTTCTGGTGCTGGGGCTCGATGGCGCGGCCGATCAGGACGTGGAGCAGGCGCTGGAGCACCGGCGCGACCGGCCGGTGGCGCTGGTGCTGGGCGCCGAGGGGCCGGGGCTGCGCGCGCGCACCCGCGAGACCTGTGACGCGCTGGTGAGGATCGGCGTCGCGGGCGCTTTCGGTTCGCTGAACGTCTCCAATGCCGCCGCCGTCGCCCTATATGCATCGGTGAGAGGCCTCGGGACATCGGAGGCCCCGGCATGACACGAAGATCGCCACCTGCAGCCATTGCGGCACCCGCGCGGCGCTGGTGCTGAGGGGCAGGGAGCGGCACGAACCGGCCTGCGCATCCTGCCGCGCGCCGTTGCACGATCTGAAGGCCCGCATGATACCGAAGACGTGCAAGGGCCTGGCCGGGCGGGCCTTCGAAGAGGCCTTCGACGTGATCGAGGACATCTTCGACTGATGCGCGCTCTGGCCAAAGCCGTATCGGTGGACTAGATGCGGGCCCTGACGAAGCGGAGGCGCTGCGAATGAGCTACGAGACACCCGGCCCGGTCGAGGAAAGCTGGCATGACGCCATCTCTTCCATCGAGGAGATCATCGAGGATGCGCGCAACGGGCGCATGTTCGTCCTGGTCGATCACGAGGATCGCGAGAACGAGGGCGACCTGGTGATCCCGGCGCAGATGGCGACCCCGGATGCGATCAACTTCATGGCCATGCATGGCCGCGGGCTGATCTGCCTGGCCTTGCCGGGCACGCGGATCGACGCGCTGGGCCTGTCGTTGATGTCGCAGCAGAATTCCTCGCGCCACGAAACCGCCTTCACCGTCTCGATCGAGGCGCGCGAAGGCGTGACAACGGGCATTTCCGCGCATGATCGCGCGCGCACGATCTCGGTGGCGATCGATGCCGCCAGGGGCGCGGCCGACATCGCCACGCCGGGCCATGTCTTTCCGCTGCGGGCCCGTGACGGCGGGGTGCTGGTGCGGGCGGGCCATACCGAGGCGGCGGTCGATGTCGCGCGGCTGGCCGGGCTCAACCCGTCGGGTGTGATCTGCGAGATCATGAACGAGGACGGCTCGATGGCGCGGCTGCCCGAACTGGTCTCCTTCGCGCAGAGGCACGGGCTGAAGATCGGCACGATCTCGGACCTGATCGCCTATCGACGTCGGCATGACAACCTGGTGCGGGTGCGCCGCGAAACCACCATCCGCAGCGAGTTCGGCGGCGAGTGGAACATGCGCATCTATACCGACCAGGCGCATGGTGACGAGCATATCGTGCTGACCAAGGGTGATCTGTCGGGCGAGGCGCCGGTGCTGGTGCGGATGCACGCCATGGACCCGATGCTGGACATCGTGGGCACCGGGCCGAAGGGCCGGACCCGCGAATTCGGCGCGGCGATGGAGAAGGTGGCCGAGGAAGGCCGGGGCGTCGTGGTGCTGCTGCGTGACACCGAAATGAAGATGGCCCCCGTCGACGAGACCTCGCCCCGCACCCTGCGGCAATACGGGCTGGGCGCGCAGATCCTGTCGTCCCTGGGCCTGTCGAAGATGATCCTGCTGACCGACTCGCCCACCCCCCGCGTGGTTGGGCTGGAGGCCTACGGGCTGGAGATCGTGGGCACCCGCCGCGTTCTGGAAGGAGAGGGCTGATGGCCGGACAGGAAATGCACTACACGCTGCCTCGCCCGGAATTCGACAAGCCGGTGAAGCTGCTGCTGGTGGTCGCGCCCTATTACCGCGATATCGCCGACAATCTGATCGCCGGCGCGCTGGCCGAGATCGAGGCCGTGGGCGCCCGCCACGACCTGATCGAGGTGCCCGGCGCGCTGGAGATCCCCACCGCCATCGGCATGGCCGAGCGGCTGTCCAATTTCGATGGCTACGTGGCGCTGGGCTGCGTGATCCGGGGCGAGACCACGCATTACGAGACCGTCTGCAACGACAGCTCGCGCGGGCTGACGCTCCTGGGGTTGCAGGGGCTGTGCATCGGCAACGGCATCCTGACCGTGGAAAACCGCGAGCAGGCCGTGCTGCGCGCCGATCCGGGCCAGCAGAACAAGGGTGGCGGCGCGGCTGCGGCGGCCTTGCATCTGGTCGCGCTCGCCCGTAAGTGGGGCGGCCAGCGCAAGGGGGTAGGGTTTCGTCCTGCCTCGGGCGAATACCGGCTTGCCGGCGATACCAGGGATCCGTCCACCGCATGACCTCGGCCAAGGGCTCCGACAGGGGCGAACTCAAACGCAGGATGCGCTCGGCCTCGCGGCTCTACGCGGTGCAGGCGCTGTTCCAGATGGAACGCTCTGGCCAGACGGTCGAGGCCGTCTGCCGCGAGTTTCTCGATCACCGTTTCGGCACGGCCTACGAGGAGGGCGGCGAGGCGCTGTCCGAAGGCGACGTGGATTTCTTCCAGTCACTGGTTGGCGACGCGGTCAACTGGCAGACCAGGATCGACCAGATGACCGACCGCGCGCTGGTGGCGAAATGGCCGATCGCCCGGATCGACCCGACGCTGCGCGCGCTGTTCCGCGCCGCCGGGGCCGAGCTGGTGGCCTCGGACACGCCGCCGCGGGTGGTCATCACCGAGTTCGTGGAAGTGACCAAGGCCTTCTTCCCGGAAGGCCGCGAGGCAAGTTTCGTCAACGCGGTGCTCGATCACATGGCCCGCGAGGCCCGTCCCGAGGCATTCTGAATGCCCCCTTGGGGACGTGCCTCCGGCGCGGGTGTTCTTGACGCAGCCTGAAGCGGATCAGGCCCGGCTGGGCAATTCCACATCGGTCCAGATGGGCAGGTGATCGGAGGCCATAGAGGCCAGCCGGTCCTGGCGCACGCCGGCATCCCCGGCCGACAGACCGCCGCCCAGCGCGAACCGGTCGAGCGCGGCCAGCGGACGCGCGGCGTGGAAACTGCGACCGGGGCTGAGAAGTTCGAAATCCCGCGTCAGGGGCGCCAGCCCGCCCAGCCGCGACCATTCGTTGAAATCCCCCATCACGACGGTCGGGCGGTCGGGCAGGGGGGCCAGGGCGGCGAGGATCGCCTCGATCTGCCGTCGCCGCCAGGCGCGGGTCAGCGCCAGGTGCACGCCAAGCACGCGCAGCGGCCCCGCCGGGCCGTCCAGTTCGGCCAGCACCGCGCCGCGCGGCTCCAGCGAGGGCAGGGCGAGCCGGGTCAGCCCGCGTAGCGTCACCCCGGGGCGCACCAGCAGCGCGTTGCCATGCCAGCCCAGGCTCACGTCATTCGCGGCCACTGCCAGCGGCACGAGGCCGGTACGGGCCTCGATCTCGGCCGGGTCCAGCACGCCCGGCCGCGCGCCCAGCCGCCTGTCGGCTTCCTGCAGAGCCACCACATCGGCCTCCAGCCCGGCGATCACGTCGAGGATGCGCGACGGCTCGCGCCGGCGGTCGAGGCCCACGGCCTTGCGGATATTGTAGCTGGCCAGACGCAGAGAGTCGCTCATACGGTCAATATGGGGGCGCGGGGCGCTCTTGTCGCGGGGCGGATGGGTGCGCATATTGCGGCGGATGGAAATTCGCAAGCAATCCCTCGTGGTGCAAGTCATCTGGGGCGTGCTGATCGTCTCGCTGATCACGGCCGTCGTCAACGGGCGCTGGAGCATGGCCTTCGTCTCGGCTGGCGCGCTGGCCGCGTCGATCCTGCCCGCGCTGGTGGCCGAGCGTTTCGCGCTGCGGGTGCCGGTCAGCTATGTCTCGATCCTCGTCGTCTTCACCTTTTCCACCCTGTTCCTTGGCGAGGTGCTGGATTTCTACGAACGGTTCTGGTGGTGGGATCTGCTGATGCATGGCGGCTCGGCGGTGGCGCTGGGCATGATCGGATTCCTGTTCGTCTTCTACCTGTTCGAAGGCGACCGCTACGCCGCGCCGCCCTGGGCGCTGTCGACGATCGCGGTTTGTTTTGCCGTCACCGTCGGAGTGCTGTGGGAGATCTTCGAGTTCACCATGGATCAGACCTTCGGGCTCAACATGCAGAAAAGCGGGCTGATGGACACCATGACGGACCTGATCGTCAACCTGCTGGGTGCCATCGCGGGGGCGGCCACCGGCTTCGTCTATCTCAAGAAGCGCGAACCGGACGGCCGCACCCGCATGATTCACGAGTTCGTGCGGCTCAACCGGAGCCTGTTTCGCAAGCACCGCTGAGGCAAGACCCCGCCGGCCCGGGCCCGTCGCAGCGTGAGGGGGTTTTCCCCGGCGCGGAAAGAGCTACATTGATCGAAGCGAAGGGAGATCGACATGCCCCGTCTTATCAGACTTTACATCGTCCAGACCGCCATCGGTTTCGCGGTATCCGCCGCCTTCGTGGCGATGATCCTGTGGTTCAACGTGGCGAATCTCTGGCATCTGGTCACGCATGATCCGGCCGGGCTCATGGCCGTGTTCCTGTTGTGGCTGTTCAACGGGATCGTTTTCTCGGGCGTGCAGTTCGGCATCTCCATCATGCGGATGGCCGACTCCGACGACACGCCGCCGGGCGGCACCCGCCAGCCGGACTATGCCACCGTGCCTGTTCCGGCCGAAAGCGCACCGCGCCGCAGGCTCTGATCCGGCGATGACCCGCGAAAAGGCCGCAGCGAGGCATCGCTGCGGCCTTTTTCATGATCGCCGATCGGTGATGTGTGGCGGGCCCGTACGCAACCGTTTGGTTATCTCATTCCCGAGGACCTGTATGAACAGGTGGGCGCCAGGTAACCGGACCAGGGCCCGGACAGAGCCAGCTCCCTCGGAATTGCTTAAGGCCACCGGAATGCAACCGTTCACGAGAAGGACAGCACCCGCCACTCTGCAAAGCTAGTCGGCGAACCCCGTCACGGCAAGGGGCGCATGCGCAGGTTTCAACGATGTGACTTGCCATGTGTTCATGGAATGTTCATCTTCGTGCCATGACAATCATCGATGACAGAACCGACCTGATGCCCGGCCAGGTGCTGGCCCGGGGCGTGGGGCGCCATCTTGCGGCTCTGGGTTTCGCCTCGGTCGAGGAATTCGTGCCGGCGCGCGGCCTGCGCGTGGATGTGCTGGCGCTGGGGCCCAGGGGCGAGATCTGGGTGGTGGAGTGCAAGTCCTCGCGTGCCGATTTCACCGGGGACCGGAAATGGCAGGGCTATCTGGACTGGTGCGATCGTTTCTTCTGGGCCGTGGGGTCGGATTTCCCGACCGAGCTTCTGCCGCGCGAAAGCGGGCTGATCCTGGCCGATGCCTATGACGCAGAGATCCTGCGAATGCCCGAGGAAACGCGGCTCGCGCCTGCCCGGCGCAAGGCGCTGACGCTGAAGGTCGCCACGCATGCGGCGCGACGGCTTCAGGCGCTGCGCGACCCGGGCCTTGGCTGGCAGCTCTGACGGCGTCGCAAGGCGCCCTCAGCGCTTGCCCGGCTTGCGCCCCTTGGACAGCCTGCGCGCGGCCTCGGCGGCGGCGCGAATCTCTTCGGCGATCTCGTCTGCCTCGTCGGGCGAGAAATCCATGGGGATCTCGGTGCCGTCATCGGCTGCGACGAAAATCCGCACGAATCCGCGATCGGTGGGGCCGATCTGGAGGTTGGCCTCCACGTCGCGTTCGTCGTTGATGCCCATTTCTGCCTCCGCTCGGATCGCCGGATCTGCTAGCCAGTTTCGCGGGCGGGTGCAAGCGCGGGCGTGGTCTCTTTTCGCGCCCTCGGTGCTTGCAATCGCTGCGCGGGGGCGCTAAATCGCCCCAGACGTGCCGCCTTAGCTCAGTTGGTTAGAGCGCTTGATTGTGGATCAAGAGGTCCCCCGTTCGAGCCGGGGAGGCGGTACCATTCCTCCGGATCAAAGCGGCAGCGCCCCGGGGCGCCTCTGACACCCGTAGCGCGCCCGCTTTTTCCCGGCGGGCCGGGCGTTCCGATATCGAGCCGTCGGCTGATCCGAAAGCCGTGCCCGAAGAAAGACCCGCGCCCATGGCCGCGGGCAGGTCATTCCACCTGAACCTCCTGGCGCAGCCGTCCGGTGGCGCGGTCGAAGATCAGGATGCGATCATCATCGGTGACGATCGCATACCAGCTCTCGCCCTGGGTCACCGCCACGGCGCGGGCCGTGCCCGGCAGATCGATCTCGTCGGGCAGTCTGGGCGCGGTGTCGGAGAAACGGATGACAAGAAGCCCGATCACCACTAGAAGCCCGCCGATCATCACGACGGTGAGCACGGTGACGAGACGGCGCAGGAAGCGCAGGTTCGCCGGTTCCCGTTCGGGTGTTTCGGGTGTAGGAGAAGGGGCCATGACGCGCACCACCGTGAACTTCCTGATCGGGGACAACCCGCCGCTCCGCCTTGATAAGGCGCTTTCGCGCGATGCGCCAGCCGAGGCGTCGCTGTCGCGGACGCGGCTGGCGCGGCTGATCGAGCAGGGCGCGGTGCGGGTGGGCGGCAGGGTCGCGCGCGACCCGGACGCGCGCGTCGATGCCGGAACCGCGGTCGAGATCGAGATCGAGGCCGCGCTGCCGCCGGCCGATCTGCGGCCCGAGGCCATCCCGCTGGACGTGGTGTTCGAGGATGACGATCTGATCGTCGTCAACAAGCCCGCCGGCATGGTGGTACATCCGGCGCCGGGCTCGACTTACGGGACGCTGGTCAACGCGCTGCTGGCCCATTGCGGCGACAGCCTGTCCGGCATCGGCGGCGAGAAGCGGCCCGGCATCGTCCATCGTATCGACAAGGATACCAGCGGGCTGCTGGTGGCGGCCAAGACCGACCGGGCGCATCACGGGCTCGCGCTGCAATTCGAGGCGCATACGGTCGAGAGGGTCTATCGCGCGGTCTGCCGGGGCGTGCCCGAGGCATCCGATCCGCGCCTGCGCGGCGTGGCGGGCGTGGGTTTCGAGCCAGGCGGGGTGCTGCGCATCCACACCAAGCTGGCGCGCCACCGTTCGGACCGGCAGAAGCAGGCGGTCGTGCGCAGCGGCGGTCGCGATGCGGTGACGCGCGCGCGGGTGATCGAACGCTTTGGCGCGCCACCGGCCGCGGCCTTGCTGGAATGCTGGCTGGAAACCGGGCGCACGCATCAGATCCGCGTTCACATGGCGCATATTGGCCATGGGTTGGTGGGCGATCCGGTCTATGGCAGCCGCCGTGCGCTCTCGGCCAGGGCGCTGGGCCCGGCGGCCGAGGCGGCGCGCCATTTTCCGCGCCAGGCGCTGCATGCCGGCGTTCTCGGCTTCGAGCATCCCGTGACAGCCCAGATGCTGCGTTTCGAGGCGCCACTGCCCTATGACATGGCGCGGCTCATCGACAGCTTGCGCGCCGCGACACCCGCAGAAAGCTGAGCGCGTCCTGGCCCCGCCGCCCGCAAGCAGCGGGAAAGGGGCCGTGCAAGACTGCGCGCCGTGCCGGTCCCGCGGTCTCGC
>JBKHDP010000115.1:0-9232 GCA_046541255.1 Paracoccaceae bacterium
CGGCCTGGTCCAGCGCGGCCACCAGTTCGGGCGTGGCGGCGCCCGGCATCAGCGTGCCGTCCAGCCGCAGGTCCCGCGGCCCGCCGGCGCCGGCGCCCTGCCGGGCCAGCAGCTCGGACAGCCGCGCGATGCCGGGTTCCAGCCGGTCGCGCGACACGGTGAGCCCGGCGGCCATGCGGTGTCCGCCGCCCTTCAGCAGCAGCCCCTCGGCGGCCAGCCGCTGGACCGAGGCGCCGAGATCGACGCCGGAGACCGAGCGGCCCGAGCCCTTGCCCTCGTTGCCCTCCAGCCCGATCACCACGGCCGGGCGGCCGGTGGCCTCTTTCAGTCGCGAAGCCACGATTCCGACCACCCCGGGGTGCCAGCCCTCGCCCGCCGCCCAGACCAGGGGGGCGTCGAGCCCGCGCACCTCTGCCTGCGCCAAGGCCGCATCGCGGACCGCCGCCTCGATCGCACGGCGCTCTTCGTTGAGCCGGTCGAGCTGGGCTGCCATCCCCGCGGCCTCCTCCGAATCGGTCGCGGCCAGCAGACGCGCGCCCAGGTCGGCCCGGCCGATCCGTCCGCCGGCATTCACCCGTGGCCCCAGCACGAAGCCCAGCGCATACGGATCGGGCGCGCGATCCAGCCGTGCCACGTCGGACAGCGCCACCAGCCCCGGGCGCGCGCGCCGGGTCATCACCTCGAGCCCGGTGCGCACCAGCGCGCGATTGACCCCTTTGAGCGGGGCCACATCCGCCACCGTGGCCAGCGCGACCAGATCCAGCATCGCCATCAGGTCCGGCCCGGCCCGGCCGCTGCCGCGCAATTGCCGGCCTGCCTCGACCAGCATCAGGAACACCACCGCGGCGGCGCAGAGATGGGCCAGGCTGCCATCCTCATCCTGCCGGTTGGGATTCACCACCGCGTGGGCGTCGGGCAGGGTTTCGCCGGCCAGGTGATGGTCCAGCACCACCACATCCGCGCCCCGGGCGGCGGCGATGGGCTCGTGGCTCAATGTGCCGCAATCGACACAGAGGATCAGCCCGTGCTCGGCGGCCAGGGCGCGCATTGCGGGGACGTTGGGGCCATAGCCCTCTTCGATCCGGTCGGGAATGTAGAGCGTGGCCGACACGCCCATCTGGCGAAGCCAGTCCAGCAGAAGGGCCGCCGAAGCGCCGCCATCCACGTCGTAATCGGCAAAGATCGCGATGCGCTCGCGCCGGGCAAGCGCGTCCAGCAGGCGGGCGGCGGCACGCTCCATGTCGCGCAGGCTGCGCGGATCGGGCATCAGGTCGCGCAGCTTGGGAGACAGGTAGCCGGCGGCCGTGTCCGGGGTCACGCCAGCTCGGGCCAGCGTGGCACAGACCGGGTGGGGCAGGGCGGTCGCCTGTGCGATCGCCTCGGCCAGCCGTTCGGTCTCTGCGCCGGGGCCGGTCCAGCGCCGGCCGGTCAGCGAGCCTTCCACTCCAAGGTAGCTCACCCGCTCTCTCCCGGCCTCCCGATTCTCATCTCTTCGCACATCTTCGGCCGCCGCGGCGGCGCGTTCGCTCAGGTCGGGGTGCGGTAGCGCATGCGCCGCACCGAGCCGGTCTTGGAACGCATCAGCAGCGTCTCCGTGGTCAGCCAGCCCGGCTCGCGCCTGATGCCGGGCAGGAGCGAGCCGCCGGTGACGCCGGTGGCGGCGAAGATCACGTCCTGCGTCACCATCTCGTCGCGGGAATAGACGCGGTTCAGATCGGTGATCCCGGCCTTGGTGGCGCGGCCCTTCTCGTCGTCGTTGCGAAACAGCAGCCGGCCCTGGATCTGTCCGCCCATGCATTTCAGCGCCGCTGCGGCCAGTACGCCCTCGGGCGCGCCGCCGGTGCCCATGTACATGTCGATGCCGGTCACCTCGGCCTCGGCGCAATGCATCACGCCGGCGACATCGCCATCGGTGATCAGCCGGATCGCCGCCCCGGTGGAACGGACCTCCGCGATCAGCGCCTCGTGGCGCGGGCGCTCCAGCACGCAGACGGTGATGTCGGACGGCGCGCAGCCCTTGGCGGTGGCCAGCGCCGAGACCCGGGTCGCCGGCGGCATGTCGAGGTCCACGATGCCCTCGGGATAGCCCGGCCCGATGGCCAGTTTCTCCATGTAGACGTCGGGGGCGTGCAGCATCGAGCCGCGCGGGCCCATGGCGATCACGGTCAGCGCATTGGGCATGTCCTTGGCGGTGAGCGTCGTGCCCTCCAGCGGGTCGAGCGCGATGTCCACGCCGGGGCCGTTCCCGGTGCCCACTTCCTCGCCGATATAGAGCATCGGCGCCTCGTCGCGCTCGCCCTCGCCGATGACGACGACCCCGGCGATGTCCAGCAGGTTCAGCTGGTCGCGCATGGCGTTGACGGCGGCCTGGTCGGCGGCCTTCTCGTCGCCGCGCCCGACAAGACGGGCCGAGGCGATGGCGGCCTGTTCGGCGACGCGCGCCAGGCCCAGGGAAAGCATACGGTCATTGAAATCGGTGGGGGCGCTCATGAAACGGGATCCTGCGGGCTGGTGTCACTGTCCGGCCCCCGGTCTACCTGTCGCCGCCCGGGCTGGCAAGCGGCCCGCCGGAACGGGCCGCGCCGCGCGCGCTCACATCATGGACGGAAGGTAGAGCACCAGCCCCGGCAGCGCCAGCAGCAGCGCCAGGCGCACGATGTCCATCATCCAGAACGGCGTGACGCCGCGGAAGATCGTGCCGGTCTTCACGTCGCCCACCACGCCCTTGAGGATGAACACGTTAAGTCCCACCGGCGGCGTGATCAGGCTGATCTCGACCACCACCACGACGATGATGCCGAACCACACCGGGTCGAATCCCAGTGCCGTGACCAGCGGGAAGAAGATGGGCACCGTCAGCACCAGCATGGACAGGCTTTCGAACACCATGCCCAGCACGATGTAGATCGCCAGGATCAGCGTCATCACGAGCCAGGGTGCAAGACCCAGATCCGAGACCAGCCCGCGCAGCGCCTCGGGCAGGCCGGCGATGTTGACGAAGTTCGAGAAGATCCACGCGCCGATCAGGACCGAGAACAGCGAAGCGGTGGTCAGCGTGGTCTCGGTCAGCACCTCGCGCACGTCCGAAAAGCTCAACCGTCCGCGGAACAACGCGATCAGGAAGGCGCCCGCCGCGCCCATGCCTGCCGCCTCGGTGGGAGAGAAGGTCAGGTAGATCGGCCACACGTCCAGCACGCCGTAAAGCCCGCCGATCACCAGGAAGAACAGCAGCAGCACCGACCAGACGCCTTTCAGCGCGGCCAGCCGCTCGCCCCAGTCCGAGCGCGGACCCGCCGGCCCCGAGTCCGGGTTGCGCATCACCGAGTACTTCACCGCGGCCATGTAGAGCAGGATTCCAAGGATGCCGGGGATGATGCCCGCGATGAACAGCTGGCCGATCGAGGTCTCGGTGAGCAACCCGTAGATCACCAGGATCACCGATGGCGGGATAAGAATGCCGAGCGTCCCGCCCGCCGCGATCGAGGCGGTGGACAGGCTGTCGGCATAGCCGTACTTGCGCATCTCCGGCATCGCCACCTTGGACATCGTCGCCGCCGTGGCGAGAGACGACCCCGAGATCGCCGCGAAGCCGCCGCAAGCCAGGATCGTGGCCATCGCCAGCCCGCCCCGGAAATGGCCCAGGAAGGCGTTGGAGACCTGGTAGAGCTCGCGCGAGATGCCGCCCTTGTTCACGAACAGGCCCATCAGGATGAACAGCGGCACGATCGACAGCCCGTAATCCTGCGCGGTGTCGATGATCAGCCGGCCGGACATCGAAATCGCGCCGCGATAGGATGTCTCGATCGCGTAGCCGACCAGCCCCACCAGGCCCATCGCGAAGGCGATGGGCATGCGCAGCAGGACAAGCAGCAGGACGGTGGCGAAACCGATAAGGGAAGGGATCATTTCTCGAGAAGCTCCAGCCGGCTGGGCGCGAAGAGGATCACGAGTCCCCGCACGACCATCACCGCCGCGGCGGCGAATGTCATGATCGCGATGAACCACCCGATATAGAAGGTGGGAATGTTGAGATACTCGGTGCGGTCGCCATAGCCGCGCTCGCGCTCGGCCAGGTCGATGATCCTGTCGGCCGGGAAATAGAGGATCGCCCCGCAGACGATCTGGATGATACCGTCGCGGATCCGCATCAGCCGCAACTTCTGGAACAGCCCGTCCAGCAGATCGACCGAGATATGCTCGTCGCGCGCGGCCAGCATCGGCAGGGCGGAGAAGACGACGATCGCCATCGAGATGCGCACCAGTTCGGTGGCCGCCTCGATCGGCGCGTTGAAGGCCGAGCGCAGGATCACGTCGGCGAAGGTGAGCACCATGAGGCAGAACAGCCCCACGGAGGCGATCACCACGGGCAGCCAAAGAAGCTGCCGCACGATTTGCGAAATCACGGTCATGGAGTGGCCTGCCCCGATCATGGAAAAAGGCCGGGGCGTCCGGCTGGCGGACGCCCCGGCCGCTGTCACGCGATCAGTTGGTCGCCGCCGCGTCCATCTGTTCCTGCACGAAGGCATGCGCGGCACGGGCGTCGATGCCGGCGTCGTCCAGCTCGTCCAGGATCTTCTCCTGCACGCGCTCGGCCATTTCGGCGAAGGCGGCCTGGTCTTCCTCGGAGGCGGTGACGATCACGTTGTCCTCGGCGGCCAGGGTGGCCTCGCGGGCGGTCTCGTCGGAGGCGTCCCAGGCGATGCCCATCATCCGGCTGGCGGGCTCGCCGAACACCTGCTCGTCAAGCGCCGTCCGCACGTCCTCGGGCAGGCTGTCGAAGCGTTCCTGGCTCATCAGAACGGCAAAGGAACCGCGGTAGAAGCCGCCGGGCATCTCGTAGACGTTCTTGGCCACCTCGTTCAGCTTGAAGCTCAGCCGCTCGCCCATGTTCATGGCCACCGCGTCGGCGGCGCCGGAATCGAGCGTTTCATAGACCTTGGGCGCGGGCACCTGGATGCCCACCAGGCCCAGCTCGGCGCCCACATCGGCCGAGACGCCACCGCCAAGCCGTGTCTTGAGCCCGTCGAGATCGTCCAGCGTCTTCACTTCCTGGTTGGAGTGGATCTGGCCCGGGCCATGGGTGGTAAGCGCCAGAAGTTTCACGCCGCGATGCTCGTTCAGCGGGGCGAGGTGCTCCTCGTGGACACGCCAGTAGGCGACGCTGGCCTGCTCTGCATTGCCGGTATAGCCGGGCAGCTCGATCAGCTTGGTGCCCACGAAGCGGCCGGGCTGATAGCCGTGGAAGATGATGGTCATGTCGGCCGCGCCGTCCATCACCATATCCATCTGCGCCGGCGGCGGTGCCAGGCCCATCACGAGCTCCCCGGTCACGGCGCCGTCCGTGGCCTCTTCCATCATGTCGACAAGGCCTTCGAGCATGTCGACATTGATCGGGTGGCTGGGCGGCAGCCAGGTCGAGATCGTGAGCTTTTCCTGGGCCAGGCCGGCGGTCGCGGCGCTGACGGCCAGCGCGGTGCCGGCAAGGATTGCCTTGAGTTTCATGGGTGCAGTTCCTCCCTCTGCCATCGCCGGGGGTGTGGCTTGCGCGTCCCGGCAGATATATGCTTTTTCATGTATTCACAGAATCGATGGTTTGTGAACCGGATTCGTGAAAAAACTGACCACATGGTCGGTTTTGCTGTCAAGACCGCAGTGCCGAGGGGAGGAACGAGAATGGCCCGGATCGCGACCCAGGACGCCGACATGGCGGCGATCGCCCGCAGCTTCGACCTGGAGAACCCACCCGAGGGGTTCGTCGAGGACCCGTTTCCGTTCTACGCCGCGCTGCTGGAACACGCGCCGGTGCTGCGCCAGCCCGACGGCTCGGTGCTGCTGTCGCGCCACGCGGATCTGGACCGGATCTATCGCGACACCACGCTCTATTCGTCGGACAAGACAGAGGCCTTCGCGCCCAAGTTCGGCCGCGACGCGCCGCTTTACGAGCATCACACCACCTCGCTGGTGTTCAGCGATCCGCCGCTGCATACCCGTGTGCGCAAGATCATGACCTCGGCGCTGACCCCGCGCGCGATCGCCCGGATGGAGCCGGGGCTGCAGGTCACGGTGGAGCACCTGCTGGACGCGATGGCGGAAAAGGAGCGGGCCGGCGGCACGGTGGACCTGATCGAGGATTACGCCAGTTCGATCCCGATCCAGATCATCGGGAATCTGCTGGA
Source organism: Paracoccaceae bacterium (assembly GCA_046541255.1). GTDB lineage: Bacteria > Pseudomonadota > Alphaproteobacteria > Rhodobacterales > Rhodobacteraceae > Rhodosalinus. Next base: position 6,177 of record JBKHDP010000115.1, read on the forward strand.
CGTGCCGATGGCGGAGCGTGGACCGCTGCGCGACTGGTCGCTGGCGATCCTGGGCGCGCTGGAGCCGCGACTGAGCGCAGAGGAACTGGACCGCGGCAATCGCGCGGTGACCGAGTTCAAGACCTACCTGGAAGATCTGGTGGCGCGGCGCCGGGCGGCACCGGGCGATCCCGAGACCGACGTGCTGACCCGGCTGATCCGGGGCGAGGGGGCGGATGCGCAACTGTCCGAGGTGGAATTGCTGCAGAACTGCATCTTCATCCTGAACGCGGGCCACGAGACCACCACGAACCTGATCGGCAACGGGCTGGCCGCACTGGAGGATTTCCCCGAGGCGCGGGCCCGCCTGCTGGAAGATCCGGCGCTGATCACGCCGGCGGTGGAGGAATTCCTGCGATACTTCTCGCCCAACCAGCTGGGCAATCGCGAGACCACCGACGAGATCGAGATCGACGGGATGCGGATCGCGAAGGGCACCAACCTGCATCTCTGCATCGGCGCGGCCAATCGCGATCCGGCGCAGTTCGCCGATCCCGACCGGCTGGACATCACGCGCAAGCCCAACCGGCACCTGGCCTTCGCCGGCGGGCCGCATGTCTGCGTCGGGCTGACGCTGGCGCGGCTGGAGGGGCGCATCGCCATCGGCCGGCTGCTGGAACGCTTCCCGGATTATCGTCTTCTGCCGGGTCGCAGGCTGGGGGGGCGGATGCGGTTCCGCGGTTACGCGGCGCTGCCCGCGCGGCTGGGCGCCTGATCGGCGCTCAGCCTGCGCTTTCCTCGGGGTCGAGGCTTGCAATCAGGGCCCTCAGCGCGGCCTTGATCCGCGCGCCGTCGCGGCCGGCCAGTCCCGCCATCAGCCGTGTCTCGTGCGCGCGCGCATCTGCCACCAGCCGTTCGGCCAGCGCGCGACCTTCGGGCGTCAGGTAGACCCGCACGCGGCGGCGGTCTGTCGCGTCGCCGCGCCGCGTGACCCAGCCCTTGGCGTCCATCTGCGCGATGATCTTGGTCAGCCGCGATTGTTCGATCAGCGCATATCCGGCCAGCCGCGTCACCATCTCGCCGTCCCGGTCATGCAGGCAGGCCAGGACCCGCCATTCGGGCACCCTCACCCCCGCCTGCCGCACATGGGCATGGAATTGCGCGCTGGCCGAGTCGCTGGCGGCGGCCAGAAGGTAGAGCAGGTAGTTGGCGACGAACCCGTCTTCGGCCTCCGGCCCGTTGCCGCTGCCCACCGTCTCGATCCGTCCGTCCATGCCCGTCGCTCCGACTGTTTTCGCGCGTTCCTGATGAAGGCCGCGGCGGTGGAAAGTCAATTCCCGAGCCGGTTGCACAACATCCCCTTGACTCAGATTATATGAAATTTCATGTTTATCGCAAAGGGAGAATGCCTCGTGACCGACCTGCGCCTGCGCCTTGCCGCGAAACGGATGCTGACCGATCGCATCGCCGAATTCCGGCTGGAACCCGAGCAGGGCGGCCGCCTGCCGGGTTGGGAGCCGGGCGCGCATCTGCGCATCGCGCTGCCCGAAGGCGGCGACCGTGCCTATTCGCTGATCGGCTTCGGCCCGGTGCCCGAGGCGCCCGATCACTACCTGGTTGCCGTGCAGCACGAGGCGGATGGCGCGGGCGGCTCGAAGGCGATGCACGCTCTGGCGGTGGGCGACACGGTCTGCGCAAGCGCGCCGAAATGCGATTTTCCCGTGACCCCGGACGCTCCCGCGGTGCTGCTGGCCGGGGGCATCGGCATCACCCCGATGATCTCGATGGCCGCATCCCTCGCCGCCGCCGGCACGCCGGTGGAACTGCATTATGCCGGCCGCTCGCGCGGGGTGATGGCCTATGCCGACCGGCTGGCGGAAACGCTCGGCGCAGCCCTGAGCCTGCATTGCGACGACGAGGCCGACACCGCGCTGAACCTTGACGCGCTGCTGGGCGCGCTGGGTGAGCGGCATCTCTATATCTGCGGACCGCGCGGGTTGATCGACGCGGCGCGGGCGGGCGCCGAGGCGGCGGGCATCCCCGCCGGCCGCGTTCATGTCGAACTCTTCGACAATGTTTCGTCCGGCGCCTCAGCCCCGGCGGCGCAGGGCGACCAGCCCTTCGAGGTGGAGGTGGCCTCCACCGGCGAGGTGTTCACCATCCCGCCCGGCCGCAGCATCATCGAGGTGCTGGAGGAAGGCGGGATGGACCTGATCCACGACTGCCTGCGCGGCGATTGCGGCATCTGCCAGACCGAGGTTCTGGAAGGCGTTCCCGATCACCGCGACGTGGTGCTGTCCGAGGCCGAACGCGCCGAGGGCAAGCTGATGCAGATCTGCGTCAGCCGGGCGAAATCGCCCCGGTTGAAACTCGACTTGTGACTTCGCCAAAGGGCCGCGCACTGGCGCGGCCCCGAGCAAACGAGGGAGGAGCCCAATGGCACGCTATACCGACAATCCCGCGGCGATAAAGGCGCTGGTGCAGGGCGCTCAGGTGCATCGCGACGTCTATATCGACCCCGAGGTCTACCGGCTGGAGATGAAGCATCTCTTCGCCAATGCCTGGGTCTTCGTGGGCCATGACAGCCAGACGCCGAACAAGGGCGACTATTTCACCACGCAGATCGGCGATCAGCCGGTCATCATGGTCCGGCACACCGACAACGAGATCAAGGTGCTCTACAACCGCTGCCCGCACAAGGGCACCAAGATCGCCATCGACCGGACCGGCAATACCGGCAAGTTCTTCCGCTGCCCCTATCACGCCTGGTCGTTCAAGACCGATGGCTGCCTGCTCGCGATCCCGCTGAAGAAGGGCTACCAGGATACCGGCTTCGAACAGTCCGAGGGCGCGAAGGGCATGGCCTCTGTGGGGGCGGTGCACAATCACCGCGGCTTCGTCTTCGCCCGGCTGGCGGAAGAGGGCATCTCGTTCGAGGAGTTCTTCGGCGACAGCCTGTCGTCGCTCGACAACATGGTCGACCGTTCGCCCGAGGGCCGGCTGGAAGTGGCCGGCCCGCCCCTGCGCTACATGCACAAGTGCAACTGGAAGATGCTGGTGGAGAACCAGACCGACAC
>JBKHDP010000116.1:0-8978 GCA_046541255.1 Paracoccaceae bacterium
CCTGCTGCGTCTACGGGCTGACCTTCGTGAGCCATTTCTACGGCGCGCGGCGCTCTGTCGGCTATGTGCCGTTCAATTCGGAAACGCTGGTCACCGGCAAGCTGTTCGAGGATATCCGCGACTCGGTGCACGAGCTGGCCGACCCGGATCGCTTCGACGCGATCGTGGTCACCAATCTCTGCGTGCCCACCGCCAGCGGCGTGCCGCTGCGGTTGCTGCCGAACGAGATCAACGGGGTGCGGATCGTGGGCATCGACGTGCCCGGCTTCGGCATCCCGACCCATGCCGAGGCCAAGGACGTGCTGGCCGGCGCGATGCTGAACTATGCCCGCGCCGAGGTCGAGGCCGGCCCCGTGGCCGCCCCCGAGGGCGGCCGGGCCGACCGGCCCACCGTGACGTTGCTGGGCGAGATGTTCCCGGCCGACCCGATGATGATCGGACGGATGCTGGACCCGCTGGGCCTCGCCGCCGGACCGGTGGTGCCCGCCCGCGAATGGCGCGAACTTTATGCCGCGCTCGATTGCGGAGCGGTGGCGGCGATCCATCCCTTCTACACCTCCGCCGTGCGTGAGTTCGAAGCCGCGGGCCGCCCCGTGGTGGGCAGTGCGCCGGTGGGCCATGACGGCACAGCCGCCTGGCTGGCCGCGATCGGTGACGCCTTCGGCCTGCCCGCCGACAAGGTGGCCACCGCGCAGAACGCGGTGCTGCCGGCGATCCGCGGCGCGCTGCAGGGCAGCCGGCTGGACGGCACGATCACCCTTTCGGGCTACGAGGGCAGCGAATTGCTGGTGGCCCGCCTGCTGATCGAGAGCGGCGCCGATGTTCCCTATGTCGGCACCGCCTGCCCCCGCACCCCCTGGTCCGAGCCCGACCGCGACTGGCTGGAGGCGCGCGGCGTCACGGTGAAGTTCCGCGCCTCGCTGGAGGATGATTGCGCCGCGATGGAAGGGCTGCGCCCCGACCTCGCGATCGGCACCACGCCCGTGGTGCAGAAGGCCAAGGAGCTGGGCCTGCCCGCGCTCTATTTCACCAACCTGATCTCGGCCCGGCCGTTGATGGGGCCGGCCGGGGCCGGATCGCTGCAACAGGTGATCCGCGCGGCGATGGAGAACAAGGGCCGCATGGACCACATGCGGGAATTCTTCGCCGGCGTGGGCGAAGGCGAGACCGCCGGCATCTGGGAAGGCGAGCCCAACCGCCACCCCGAGTTCGCCGAGCGCCACCGCAAGAAGCTGGAAAAACAGGCCCGTGCCGCCAAGGCGCAGGAGATGATCTGATGCGCGCTGCCTTCGACATATCGCCGCGCGGCGCCCGCTCCGGGGGAGGCGCGTCATGCTGATCCAGGACCATGACCGGGCCGGCGGCTACTGGGGGGCGGTCTATGCCTTCTGCGCCGTGAAGGGCCTGCAGGTGGTGATCGATGGCCCGGTGGGCTGCGAGAACCTGCCCGTCACCTCGGTGCTGCATTACACCGACGCGCTGCCGCCGCATGAATTGCCCATCGTCGTCACCGGCCTGGGCGAGGAAGAGCTGGGCCGCGACGGCACCGAGGGCGCGATGAAACGCGCCTGGGAGGTGCTCGACCCGGCGCTGCCCGCGGTCGTCGTCACCGGCTCGATCGCCGAGATGATCGGCGGCGGCGTGACGCCCATGGGCACCAATATCCAGCGATTCCTGCCGCGCACCATCGACGAGGACCAGTGGGAAGCCGCCGACCGTGCGATGACCTGGATCTTCACCGAGTTCGGCATGACCAAGGGCCGGATGCCCCCCGAGAAGAAGCGCGCCGAGGGCGCCAAGCCGCGCGTGAACATCCTCGGCCCGATGTACGGCACGTTCAACATGCCGTCGGACCTGGCCGAGATCCGCCGCCTGGTCGAGGGGATCGGCGCCGAGGTCAACATGGTGATGCCGCTGGGCGCCCACCTGGCCGAGATGCGCGACCTGGTGAATGCCGATGTGAACATCTGCATGTATCGCGAGTTCGGCCGCGGCCTGTGCGAGGTTCTGGGCAAGCCCTACCTCCAGGCCCCGATCGGGGTGGAGAGCACCACGAAATTCCTGCGCAAGCTGGGCGAGCTTCTGGACCTCGATCCCGAGCCGTTCATCGCGAAGGAAAAGCACTCGACCATCAAGCCGCTCTGGGATCTGTGGCGCTCGGTCACGCAGGATTTCTTCGCCACGGCAAGCTTCGCCATCGTGGCGAACGAGACCTACGCCCGCGGCATCCGCCACTACCTGGAGGGCGATCTGGGTCTGCCCTGCGCCTTCGCGGTGGCACGCTGCGCCGGGTCCAAGACCAACAACGAGGAAGTGCGCGCGCTGATGGGCCGCGAGCGGCCGCTGATCGTGCTGGGCTCGATCAACGAGAAGATGTACCTGGCCGAGCTGAAGGCCGGCCACGGGCCGCAGCCCGCCTTCATCCCCGCCAGCTTCCCCGGCGCCGCGATACGGCGCGCCACCGGGACGCCGATGATGGGCTATGCCGGTGCGACCTACCTGCTGCAGGAGGTGTGCAACGGGCTGTTCGACGCGCTGTTCCACATTCTGCCGCTGGGCACCGAGATGGACGCAGCCGAGGCCACGCCCACGCGCCTGCGCCGCGATTTTCCCTGGGATGAGGACGCCCAGGCCGAGCTGGACCGCATCGTGTCCAGCCACCCGATCCTGACCCGGATCTCCGCCGCCAAGACCCTGCGCGACGCCGCCGAGCGCGCCGCGCTGGACCAGGGCGCGGAGCGGGTCGTCCTCGAAACCGTCAAGGCATTGTCGCCTGCCACCCCCGGCGACGCGAAGGAGGGCTGATCCCATGACAGACATCACCTCGTCCACACCCCAAAGGCACCGCTGCGGCCGCCGCCGCGGCGCCGAATTCCATCTGTATTTCGCGCTCATCTTCATCGCGGCGATCCCGTTCGCCGCAGTGACCTGGGTGCGCGACGCGTTCCGGAACCGATCGTTGAACATGCACGGGCCGCTGGCCCGGGCCTGGGCCGAGGCGGACCGGATCACGCCCTTGATTTTCTCGGCCTGACGCGACTCGCGCCAGGCTGCGACCCGAGCTGCCTGCCCGATGGGGTGGACAGAGACCGGAGGGGCGTTCGCGCGCTCCGAAGGAACCCGGCCGCGGGGATCGCGGCGTCAGCATAACGTTCCGGAGGAAAGTTCATGGCTGATAAAACCGACCTGTCCTTCACAGGTCTCACGGACGAGCAGGCCCAGGAACTGCATTCGGTCTACATGAGCGGCCTTTGGCTGTTCGTGGCCGTTGCGGTGGTCGCACATATCGCGACCTTCATCTGGTTCCCTTGGTTCTGATCGGAGGAAGATGAGATGGCAAAGTTCTACAAGATCTGGCTGATCTTCGACCCTCGCCGCGTATTCGTGGCACAGGGCGTTTTTCTCTTCCTGCTCGCGGTGATGATCCATCTGGTGCTGCTGAGCACCGATGGCTTCAACTGGTTCGAGATCGCATCGGCAAAATACGCCGAGTAATCCCGATCACCGACATGGCTGCGGGCGGCCGGGGTCGCCCGCAGCAAACCGACAAGAGAAATAATTGACGGCTGAGGGTCGAACCGGCCAGCCGCCAAACGCGGAGACAAGACATGGCTTTGCTCAGTTTCGAGAGAAAGTATCGCGTCCGCGGAGGGACCTTGATCGGCGGCGATCTGTTCGATTTTTGGGTTGGTCCCTTCTACGTGGGCTTCTTCGGAGTCACCACCGCCTTCTTCGCTCTGCTCGGCACCGTCCTCATCCTATGGGGCGCATCGCAGCAGGGCACGTTCAACCCGTGGCTCATCAATATTGCGCCGCCGGATCTCAGCTACGGCCTCGGCATGGCCCCGCTGATGGAAGGCGGCCTGTGGCAGATCATCACGATCTGCGCCATCGGCGCCTTCGTCAGCTGGGCGCTGCGCGAGGTGGAGATCTGCCGCAAGCTCGGCATGGGCTATCATGTGCCGGTCGCCTTCGGCGTCGCCATCTTCGCCTATGTGACGCTGGTCGTGTTCCGGCCGCTTCTCATGGGCGCCTGGGGCCACGGCTTCCCCTATGGCATCTTCAGTCACCTCGACTGGGTGTCGAACACCGGCTACGCCTACCTGCACTTCCACTACAATCCGGCGCACATGCTGGCGGTGACCTTCTTCTTCACCACCACGATGGCGCTTGCGCTGCATGGCGGCCTGATCCTGTCCGCGGCCAACCCCGAGAAGGGCGAAGAGGCCAAGACCCCGGATCACGAGGACACCTTCTTCCGCGATTTCGTGGGCTACTCGGTGGGCACGCTGGGCATTCACCGCGTGGGTCTGCTGCTCGCGCTCAATGCCGGTTTCTGGTCGGCCGTCTGCATCATCATCTCCGGCCCGGTCTGGACCAAGGGCTGGCCCGAGTGGTGGAACTGGTGGCTCGAACTGCCGATCTGGCCCTCTCAGGTGGGGATGTAAAAAATGGCTGAGTATCAGAACATATTCACCCAGGTGCAGGTCCGCGGCCCGGCCGAGATGGGCCTGGACGAAAGCGGCGAGATGACGCGCGAACGCAGCGGCGTCTGGGGCTTCTCCAGCCTGCTGGGCTGGTTCGGCAACGCGCAGCTGGGCCCGATCTACCTGGGCTGGACCGGCATGATCTCGATCGCCTCGGGGTTCCTGTGGTTCTTCATCGTCGGCTTCAACATGCTTGCGCAGGTGGGCTGGTCGATCCCGGAATTCATCCGCCAGCTGTTCTGGCTGGCGCTGGAGCCGCCGGGGCCGGAATACGGGCTCTCGATGCCGCCGCTGAATGACGGCGGATGGTACATCATCTCCAGCTTCTTCCTGCTGGTCGCGGTGATGACGTGGTGGCTGCGCTCCTACCTTCTGGCCAAGGAACAGAAGATGGGCAAGCACGTGGCCTGGGCCTTCGCCTCGGCGATCTGGCTGTTCCTCGTGCTGGGCCTCTTCCGCCCGATCCTGATGGGGTCGTGGAGCGAGGCGGTGCCCTACGGCATCTTCCCGCATCTCGACTGGACCACCGCATTCTCGATCCGTTACGGCAACCTCTACTACAACCCGTTCCACGCGCTCTCGATCGTGTTCCTCTACGGCTCCGTCCTGCTCTTCGCGATGCATGGCGGCACGATCCTGGCGGTGAGCCGCTTCGGCGGGGACCGGGAGCTGGAGCAGATCTACGACCGCGGTACCGCCTCCGAACGGGCAGCCCTGTTCTGGCGCTGGACCATGGGCTTCAACGCCACCATGGAAGGCATCCATCGCTGGGCGTGGTGGTTCGCCGTGCTGACCCCGATCACCGGGGGCATCGGCATCCTTCTCACCGGCACCGTGGTGGACAACTGGTTCATCTGGGCCCAGGAGCACAACTTCGCACCGATGTACGATGGCTCCTACGGCTACGAGGCCTACGGGTCCTACGAGGCCTTCATCGGACAGGAGAACTGACATGCTCCCCCAGTGGTTCAACAAATGGAATCGCGAGAATCCCACGAACATCTTCGGCCCCGCCTTTCTTGTCGGCGGGGCCGGGGGGGCGGTTGTCGTCGCTGCGCTGGTGGTGAGCTGGGGGCAACCCTACGCCACCGAAAGCCTGCAGACCGGCCCGCGCGGCAACGGCATGTCGCTCACCGAGTTCAAGTACGAACTCGACAGGCCGGACCCGTCGATCGTCGAATTCGCCGACTTGACCTCGGAGCCGGTTCCGCCGGAAGGCGGTGAGGAGACGGCCGGTGAGGCACGGGACAACGTGCCGCCGGGGCTGGAGGATCTGACGGTCGCCAATTACGACCGCCTGCTGGACGCGATGCGGGCCTGGACCGGCATTCCCGACCTGTTCGAAGATCCGGACAACTACCAGACGGCCGTGGGTCACTCGATGATCACCATGACCCAGAACATCAACGAGAACTGGGATGGCCACGTCAACGCGAACAAGGAAGTGGGCGTGACCTGCTATACTTGCCATCGCGGCGAGCCGGTGCCGTCCGAGATCTGGTTCCGCTCCACCCCGACCGTCGAGGTGATGGCGGGATGGTCGGCCAACCAGAACCGGGTGACACCGGTCAGCCAGTACACCTCGCTGCCCTCCGACGCGCTGGAGGAATACCTGCTCGACTATGGCCGGATCGGGGTGCACGACCTGGAAAGCCGCGTGGCCAACCTTCCGGGCGACCCGCTGATCCAGCAGGCCGAACGGACCTACTCGCTGATGAACTACATCTCCAACGCTCTCGGGGTGAACTGCCTGTTCTGCCACAACAGCCGGGCCTTCTACGATCCCGGCCAGGTGACCGGCCAGTGGGGCACGGCGACGCTGGGCATCTCGATGGTGCAGGAGTTGAACAATGACTACCTGGTGCCGCTGCGCGATCTCTACCCGGACGACCGTCTGGGCCCGATCGCCGCGGATGCACCCAAGGTGGGCTGCAAGACCTGCCACAAGGGCTATCAGCAGCCGCTGCAGGGCACGAACGTGATCGCCGACTGGCCGGAGCTTGCCACGACTTCGGGCGAGCCGGCCTACGAGGCGGTCCAGAACTAGGGGCGGGGCGGCCCCTCCCGGGTCGCCCCCCTCTCGCCGTGTTCGCGCCCGTCTTCCCGGCGGGCCGGACATCGGGGTTCCAGCCCCGGTTCCCTTCCTGTTGGCGACAGGAACCAGGCGCCGCACCCGCGGCTTCCCCCAAGGGTGCGGCGCCGATCTCCAGTTTTCAAGGGAGGCTGCAATGACCCGACCCGACACACCGCTTCTGGACAAGGTCGCCGGCCCTGCCGATCTGCGCCGATTTTCCGAGGCAGAGCTGGCCCGGCTGGCCGGCGAGCTGCGGGCCGAAGTGATTTCGGCGGTCTCCGAGACCGGTGGCCACCTGGGATCCAGCCTGGGCGTCGTGGAACTGACCGTGGCGCTGCACGCGGTGTTCAACACGCCGATGGACAAGCTGATCTGGGACGTGGGCCACCAGTGCTATCCGCACAAGATCCTGACCGGCCGGCGCGACCGCATTCGCACACTGCGCCAGAAGGACGGGCTGTCGGGCTTCACCAAGCGCGCCGAGAGCACCTTCGATCCGTTCGGGGCGGCACATTCCTCCACCTCGATTTCCGCCGCGCTCGGTTTTGCCGTGGGCCGCGACATGGGCCGGCCCACCGGCGACGCGATCGCCGTGATCGGCGACGGGGCGATCAGCGCGGGCATGGCCTACGAAGCGATGAACAATGCCGGCCACGAAGGCCGCCGCCTCTTCGTCATCCTCAACGACAACGAGATGTCCATCGCGCCTCCCGTGGGCGCGATGTCGAAATATCTCTCGGGCCTCTACGCCAACGAGCCGCTCGCCCGAATGAAGAACCTGGCCGAGGGCTTCGAAGCCGCGCTGCCGGCACCGATGCGCGAGGGCGCCAGGCGCGCCCGCCAACTCGTGACCGGGCTGCGCGGGCAAGGTACCCTGTTCGAGGAACTGGGTTTCGATTACGTGGGCCCGATCGACGGCCACGACTTGAGCCAGCTGGTGCCGGTGCTGCGCGCCGCGCGCGCACGGGCCACCGGCCCGGTGCTGATCCATGTCTGCACCGTCAAGGGCAAGGGCTATGGCCCGGCCGAAAGCTCGGCCGACAAGTATCACGGCGTGGCGAAATTCGACGTGGCCACCGGCGCGCAGGCCAAGAGCAAACCTGCCGCGCCGAGCTACACCGCCGTGTTCGGCGATGCCCTGACCGAGGAGGCCGCCCGCGATCCCGACATCGTGGCGATCACCGCCGCCATGCCCGAGGGCACCGGGGTGGACCGCATGGCGAAACGCTTCCCGAACCGGGTGTTCGACGTGGGCATCGCGGAACAGCACGGCGTGACCTTCGCCGCCGGCCTGGCGGCCGCGGGGCTGAAGCCCTTCTGCGCGATCTACTCCACCTTCCTGCAACGCGGTTACGACCAGGTGGTGCATGACGTGGCCCTGCAGGGCCTCCCGGTGCGTTTCGCCATCGACCGGGCCGGATTGGTGGGCGCCGACGGCGCAACCCATGCCGGCGCCTTCGACATCGGCTATCTGGGCGCGCTACCGGGCTTCACCCTGATGGCGGCGGCGGACGAGGCGGAACTCAAGCACATGGTGGCCACCGCCGCCGCCCATGACGCGGGCCCCATCGCCTTCCGCTATCCACGCGGCGCGGGCACCGGGGTGGTCCTGCCCGAGCGCGGCGAGGTGCTGCAGATCGGCAAGGGCCGTGTCCTGCGCGAGGGCAACGACGTGGCGATCCTGTCCTACGGCGCGCATCTCGCCGAGGCGCTGGCCGCCGCCGATGCGCTGGCGGGTGAGGGCCTTTCGGTCACGGTGGCCGATGCCCGCTTCGCCAAGCCCCTTGATACGGAACTGCTGATGCAACTCGTGCGTCACCACGGGGCGCTGGTGACATTGGAGCAAGGCGCCGAAGGCGGTTTCGGCGCGCTGGTGATGCATGAACTGGCCCGCCGGGGCGCCTTCGACCGGGGACTGGCGATCCGGACGCTCTGCCTGCCCGACCGTTTCATCGACCAGGCCAGCCCGGCGGAAATGTATCAAGAGGCCGGGCTGAGCGCCGAGGCCATCGCCGAGACGATCCGCGGGATGCGGCTGCAGGAAACGGTCGTGCGCTTCCCCGCCGCGAGATAGCCGGCCGACGCGCGGGCGTGACCGCGCCCGGACGGCTTAACGGCCGCGCGGAGCGTCTCCCGCGCGGCCGTTTTTCTTTTCGGCAAACGCCTCTTTATTTATTCCACTTCTGGAATATATAGGCTCGGACTCCACTCGGGCGGCCCGCCGCGTCGCCCGCAGGACCGAAGGACGCCATGCCGATGAAACGCCCCGATCTCTCCCGCGCCGCGCTGGAGCGTCACCTGCCCATCCTGCAATGGTCGCGGGGTTATGGCCGCGACACCCTGACCTCGGACATGGTGGCGGCGGTGATCGTCACCATCATGCTGATCCCGCAATCGCTGGCCTATGCGCTGCTGGC
>JBKHDP010000117.1:0-8973 GCA_046541255.1 Paracoccaceae bacterium
AGCGCGCCCAGCGCCGTCACCGTCTCGGCCAGCGCGGCCTCGGCCGCGTCCAGCGCGCGCGCCAGCCGCAGCATCAGCGCGGTATCGGAAATGTCCTGGCTGGTGGCGCCCCAATGCACGAATTGCGCGTGTTCGGGTGCGGCGATGGCCTTGCGGAAACCGGCCACCAGCCCCGGAACCGGCACGCCGTTCTGCCCGGTGGGCCCGGCCAGCGCGGCCGGATCCAGCACGGCCTCCATTCCGGCGCGATGGATCGCGGCGGCGGCGGTCTCGGGGATCACGCCCAGCCGGCCCTGCACCTGCGCCAGCGCGCCCTCCACCAGCAGCATGGCGCGGATCTCGGCGGTATCGGTGAACAGCCGGGCCGCCTCTCCCGCGCCGAAAAGCTGGCCGTAAAGACCGCTCGGCCCGGTCATGCGATCCGGTCCAGCAGCCGCGCCAGCCCGGTCGGGTCCGCGAAGAAGGGCGAATGGCCCGTGGGCATCTCGTGCAGATCCCGCGCGGGCCAGCCCTCGGTCATGGTGACCTGGTATTCCGGCGGGATCGTGTTGTCCGCGGTGCAGCGGATGTAGCTCTTGGGCACCGAGGCATAGGCCGGGCCCAGGCGGATCGGCGTGGCCTGTGGCGCGATGGCCTGCGGGCGCAGCCGGGGCAGGGCATAGTCCAGCGTGCCCGGCGGGCAATCCTGGTAGAATACCTCGGCCGCCCTGTCCGGGATCGGGTGCCAGCTCAACCCGTCGGCGGATTTCTCGATCGCCGCCATCAGCGGCTGGCGCGGCGCCTCGCGGCGCATGTCGACCAGCGAGACGCCGTCGCGCGGGGCGTAGGCGCAGAGGAACACCAGCCGCGCGATCCTTTCCGGCGCGGCCTCGGCGGCGGCGGCGATGGGAAAGCCCGCCATCGAATGCCCCACCAGGATCACCGGGGTGTCGATCGCCGCCAGGATCGCGTCGCGATAGCCTTCCAGCGTGATCTCGGCCACCGGTGTCCTGTCCTCGCCATGGCCCGGCAGGTCGATCGCCCGCGCGGTATGGCCCAGCCCCGCCAGCGCCGGCAGCACGTCGCGCCAGCACCAGGCGCCGTGGCACGAGCCGTGGATCAGCAAGAATTCAGCCATGTCCGATCCGCTCCAGGAAGCGTGTGAGCGCCGCGGCGAAGGCTTCGGGCCTTTCCACGCAGGGCAGGTGTCCGGCCTTGCGGATCAGTTCGAACTCCGCGCCGGGGATCAGCTCCACCGTCTCGCGCACAAGATCCGCCGGGGTAGAGCCGTCATCCGAGCCCGCGATGCCGAGACAGGGCAGGCGCAAGCCGCTTGTGGGGGTGTAGAAATCCGTCCCCGCGATGGCCGCGCAGCAGCCAGCGTAGCCCTCGGCGGGCTGGCGCAGCAGCATGTTGCGCCAAAGGGCGAATTCCTCGGTCTGCCGGAATGCCGGGGTGAACCAGCGCTCCAGCACGCCGTCGGCCATGGCGGCGATGCCCTGCTTGCGCGCGGTGGCGATACGGTCTTCCCACATCGCAGGCTGACCGATCTTCGCGGCGGTGTTCGACAGCACCAGCCCGCGCACCTGGTCCAGCCGCTTCACCGCCAGCCCCTGCGCGATCATTCCGCCGATGGACAGGCCCACGAAGACGCAGTCCCGCACGCCGAGGTGATCGAGCAGCCGCTCGGCATCGCGCACCAGCGCGCCCATCGCGTAGGGCGCGGGCGGGCAATCGGACAGCCCGTGGCCGCGTTTGTCGTAACGGATCAGCCGCAGCCCCTGCGGCAGCAGCGGGATCACCTTGTCCCAGAGCCGCAGGTCGGTGCCCAGCGAATTGGCGAAGACCACCGGAGCGCCCGCCGGGTCGCCATCCTCGCGCCAGTGCAGCGCCACGTCTCCCAGGCTGGCCACGCGCATCAGTAGGGCAGCCCCACATAGCTTTCGGCCATGGCGGTCTGCGCGGCGGCATTGTCGCGCAGGAAGGCCAGCTCGGCCTGCTGCATCTTCAGGTCGAACTCCGACTGGTCGGGATAGCGATGCAGCAGCGAGCTGAACCACCACGAGAACCGCTGGGTCTTCCAGATCCGTTGCAGCGCGGTCTCGGAATAGCGTCGCAGCGCCTCGCCGTCGCCGTCCAGGAAATGCCGCCGGAACGCCCGATAGAGGTAATGCACGTCCGAGGCGGCGGTGTTGAGGCCCTTCGCCCCGGTGGGCGGCACGATATGGGCGGCGTCACCGGCCAGGAACAGCCGTCCCCAGCTCATCGGTTCGCAGACGAAGCTGCGCAGCGGGGCGATGGATTTCTCGATCGAGGGGCCGGTGACCAGCCGGTCGGCGGCCGCCTCGGGAATGCGCCGCTTCAGCTCGTCCCAGAACATCTCGTCGGTCCAGTCGTCGGGGCTGTCCGACAGGTCGCACTGGATGTAATAGCGCGACAGGTTCTCGTTGCGCATCGAGCACAGCGCGAAGCCGCGTTCGGAGGTGGCATAGATCAGCTCGTCGGCGACCGGCGGGGTTTCCGACAGGATGCCCAGCCAGCCGAACGGATAGGTCTTTTCGTATTCGCGGCGCGCGGTGACGGGGATCTCCTGGCGCGACGGGCCGTGATAGCCATCGCAGCCGGCGATGAAATCGCAATCCAGCCGATGCACCTTGCCGCCATGCAGGAAGGTGACGAAAGGCGTATCGGTGTCGATGTCATGCGGCTTGACGCCCCTGCACTCGTGATAGGTGGCAAGGCCGGCCGCGTCGCGCGCGGCATAGAGATCCCGTGTCACCTCGGTCTGGCCGTAGACCATGACATGCCGCCCGGTCAGCGCCTTGAAATCCACCCGGAACTGTTCGTCGCCATTGGCGATCAGCGTGCCCTCGTGGACATGGCCCTCCTGCTCCATCCGTCCGGCCACGCCGGCCTCGCGCATCAGGTCCACCAGCCCGGTTTCCAGAACGCCGGCGCGGATCCGCGACAGGACATAGTCGCGCGAGCGCCGTTCCAGCAGCACGGTTTCGATGCCCGCCCGGTGCAGGAGCTGGCCCAGAAGCAGCCCGGCGGGCCCTCCTCCGATGATGGCGACTTGCGTGCGCATGGCGACCTCCTCCCTCCCTCGCGTCCCGGCTTGAACCAGAGCGCCTGTGACGGCGCAAGTCAACCGGACCGGCGCGCCGACGCTACTCCGCGGCCAGCGCGCGGGCGAAGGTCGCCGCGTCCACGTTCCCGCCGGAAATCGTGACGATCACCGCGTCGCCCTCGATCTCCCGCGCGCGGAACAGCGCCGCCGCCAGCGCCACCGCGCCGCCCGGCTCGGCCACCAGCTTCAGCCGCGAGAACGCCAGCGCCATGGCGCGCAGCACCTCGGCCTCGGACACCGCCAGCCCGGGCCCGGCCAGCCGGCGCAGGATCGGAAAGGTCAACGCGCCCGGCTCCGGTGTCAGGATCGCGTCGCAGAGCCCGCCGGCCTCTGTCGCGTTGCGCTCGCGCCGGCCCGAGACCAGCGAGCGCGCGGTGTCGTCGTAGCCCTCGGGCTCTACCGTGCGCAGACGCAGCCCCGGCGCGCGCGCCTCCAGCGCCAGGGCGATCCCCGCGCTCAGTCCGCCGCCGCCGCAGCACGCCAGCACGTCTGCACGGGTCACGCCCTGCTGCGCGGCCTGCTCGGCGATCTCCAGCCCGGCGCTGGCCTGGCCCGCGATCACCAGCGGCGCGTCATAGGGCTTGACCAGGGTCAGCCCCCGCTCGGCGGCGATCCGTGTGCCGATCTCTTCGCGGCTTTCGAAATTCGCGCGGTCATACAGCACCACCTCCGCGCCCAGCGCGCGGGTGTTCTCGATCTTCAGTCGGGGCGCATCGGCCGGCATCACGATCACCGCGGGCGCGCCCAGCAGGCGCGCCGCATAGGCCACGCCCTGCGCGTGATTGCCGCTGGAATAGGCGATCACGCCCCGGGCGCGCGCCTCCGGGTCGAGCGCGCTCAGAGCCGACCAGGCGCCGCGGAACTTGAAGCTGCCGGTATGCTGCAGGCATTCGGGCTTCACCAGCACGCGCCGTCCGGCGATCTCGTCAAGGAAGGGCGAGGACAACAGCGGCGTGCGCCGGGCGTGGCCCGCAAGCCGCGCCGCCGCGGCCTCGATCATGGCGATATCCACAGCTTCCCGATCCGGGGCCGGGGCGAGGGCGGCGCCGCTCACTGCATCCGCTCCAGCCAGGCGCGCAGCGCCGCGAGCGCCTCGGGCTCGTCGAGAAAGGGAATATGCCCGCGCCCGGGCACCTCGGCCACGATCAGATCGGGCCTGCGGCGTTTCATCTCGGCCACCGTCTCGCGGCTCAGCAGATCCGAATTGGCCCCCCGGATCACCGCCAGCGGCAGCCCTGCCAGCGCGTCATAGAGCGGCCACATGTCCGGTGCCTCATGGGTGCCCGCCTCGATCACCGCGTCGCGCAGCTTCGGGTCGTAGTTGATCCGCAGCCCCTCGGGCGTGACCTCGTAGAGATGCGAGATTTCCTCGCGCCAGCGGCTTTCGGGCACGCCCTCGAACCCTGCCATCACCTCGGGCCGCTGCGCCAGCGCCTCGTCCACGGTCTTCCAGCCGGGATCGCGGCCGAGATAGCCCATGATCACCTCCAGGCCGGCCGGTTCCAGAACCGGGCCGATATCGTTGAACGCCACGCCCAGCAGCCGTTCCTTGGCGTTGTTGCCGATCACCAGCGCGTTCAGCCCGCCCCGCGAGGTCCCCAGGATCGCGGCCTTGTCCAGCCCGAGATGATCCAGCAGTTCCAGCGCGTCGCGCGATTCGCGCATGACGTTGTAGCTGAGGTAATCCTCGGCCCAATCCGACCGGCCGCGGCCGCGATAATCCATCCGGATCAGCCGCACGTCGCGCAGATGCGGCGCGAGATAGGCGAAATCCTCGGTGGTGCGGGTAAGGCCCGTCAGGCAGAGCAGCGGCAGGCCCGCGCCCTCGTCCTTGTAATGCAGCGACAGGCCGTCGGAAGTGGAGAAACGGGGCATTCAGGCTCCTGCGAGATCGGGAATGTCGGTCAGGTCGGGGCGGATATGGGCCGGTCGCCAGGGCAGCCGCTCGACCGGTTCGCCGCCGCGATTGGCCCAGACGGTTTCGAAGCCGTAGCCCGCCGCCGCGGCCGCGTCCCAGCCGTTGGAGGAGACGAAGAGCACCTCGCCCGGCGCGGCGCCCAGATGCCGGCCCACCAGGTCGTAGACCGCGCGGGCGGGCTTGAACACGCCCACCTCCTCGACCGAGAGCACGGCATCCAGATGCCCGCCGATCCCGGCGCTGTCCACCGCCACGGACAGCATGTCCGGCGCGCCGTTCGACAGGATCGCGCAGCGCAGACCCGCCTGTTTCAGCCGGGCCAGCACCGACGGCACTTCCGGGTAGGCGTCCAGCGCCCGGTAAAGCGCCAGCAGCCGGTCGCGCAGCTCGGCATCGCCATCCAGCCCCTCGGCCTCCAGCGCCCAGTCCAGCCCGTCGCAGGTGACCTGCCAGAAATCGCAGTGATCGCCGGTGATGGCGCGCAGCCAGGTATATTGCAACTGCCTGGTGCGCCAATGCGCCGCCAGCTCCTGCCAGCGTCGGGCCAGCGCCGTGCGGCCGGGTTCCGCCGCTGCCGCGCGTGCCGCAGCGGAGACGTCGAACAAGGTGCCGTAGGCGTCGAAGACGCAGGTGGTGATGCCCATCTCTTCCCCCATCCTGCCCGGCAGACTGGCACGCGCGCGCGGGCGGTAAAAGGGGAAATCCCGGCCCCGGGGTTTACAACCGCACCCGGAATGCCCAGACTCTGGCCAAGTCGAACGAGCACCCGTGCAGGACGCGCGGCCTCGAAAACGTGAATCTTTCCCCAAAACCGAAGTGGAGACTCCATGACTCAGGTCAAGACCGGCGACACCGTGCGCATTCATTATACCGGAACTCTTTCCGACGGTTCGACCTTCGACAGCAGCGATGGCCGCGATCCGCTGGAATTCACCGTGGGATCGGGCCAGATCATCCCCGGGCTCGACAAGGCGATGACCGGAATGAGCGTTGGCGACAAGAAGACGGTGGAAGTGCCCGCCGACGAGGCCTACGGCCAGCCCGACCCCAACGCGCTTCAGGCGGTGCCGCGCGGCGAGATCCCCGCCGACATCCCGCTCGACCTCGGCACCCAGCTGCAGGTGCAGACCCCGCAAGGCCAGGTGCTTCCGGTGACCGTGGTGGAAGTGACCGACGAGCAGGTGACGCTCGATGCCAACCACCCGCTGGCAGGCAAGGATCTGACCTTCGACATCGAGCTGGTCGAGATCGCCTGAACGACCGGATCATCGCGCTGATGCGCTGATGCGCACCGCCGCCATGTGCGCGGCGGATATCCGAACCGGGACGACGTTCGAGGCGCTGGCCGCTTGACGCCAGGGATTGCCTTTTCCGCCCGATCGCGCCCGCGCATGGCCATGCGCGGGCGTTTTTCGTGGCAAGGCCGGGGGCAGGGGAACCGGGAGTCGGTGTGATGCATTGCACGGGGGAGAGACGGAGGTTCGTACCATCGCCCTGTTCCGCTCCCTGCCTGTCGCGGGTTTCGTCGCCACCGCGATCACCTATGGGCCCGCGCGGATCGGGTTCGGGCTGTTCGTGCCCGAGTTCCGCAAGGCCTTCGACATGTCGACGACGACCATCGGCCTTGTCTCCAGCCTCGGATTCCTGGGGTTCCTCGCCGGTCTGCTGATCGCGCAGGCGCTGCTCGAACGCAACGGGCCGGAAGTGCCGGTGCTGTCGGGGCTTGCGGCGGCGATCCTGGGAATGGGCCTGGTGGCGCTGTCGCCCGGCCTGCCCGTGCTGGCTTGCGGGGTGGTGCTGGCGGCGTCCAGCGCGGGTCTGGCCTGGACACCGTTCAACGATGCGGTCCATCGCGCGATTTCCGCCGGCGCGCGACCGGCGGCGCTGTCGCGGATCAGCACCGGCACCGCGGTCGGGATCACGCTTGCCGGCGGGGTCGCGCTGGGCACGGTCTGGCTGGAGCTGGGCTGGCGGGCCTGCTGGGCCGGTTTCGCGCTTCTGGGCGTGCTGGCCTTCGGCATCAACCGGGGCGCGCTGCGGGCGGTAGGCAAGGCGCCGCGCCATGGCCACGCCACGGCCGGGCAGCTTCTGTGGCGGCCAGAGATACGGCCACTGATGGTGATCGGCTTCGTCTTCGGAACGATTTCGGCGATCTACATTTCCTTCGCGGCCGACCGGTTCGCTTCGGGCGGGGTGCCGGGCCTTCCTGCGGAGGCGGTGCCCGCTGCGGTGTTCATCTTCTTCGGCCTCTTCGGCCTGGCAGGCATCCTGGCCGGGCGCGTCGAGGCCGCGATCGGCCTGCCGTGGCTGCTGCGCCTGGTGATCCTCACGGGCGCGGCCTCGGCGGTGCTGGTCGCGCTGCTGCCGGGAAGC
Source organism: Paracoccaceae bacterium (assembly GCA_046541255.1). GTDB lineage: Bacteria > Pseudomonadota > Alphaproteobacteria > Rhodobacterales > Rhodobacteraceae > Rhodosalinus. The sequence continues at coordinate 7,401 of JBKHDP010000117.1, forward strand.
TGGATCGGGCTGGCGGGGTCGGCGGGCCTGCAGGGCCTTCATGTGATGATGACCAGCGCGGTGCTTGCCTTCTGGTCGGAGCGGCTGTTTCCCGCGCTTCCCTCCGCCGCCTTTACCGCGGCGCTTCTGGCCACCGCGGCGGGCAATGCGCTGGGCCCGGCCGTGGCCGGGCTTGCGGCGAGCGGCTTCGGGACGGCGGCGATGTTCCTGGGGGCCGCCGCGCTGCCGGTGGCGACCGCCCTGCTGCTGCGGGCGCGCCATGCGCAGGGGTATGGCGCGCCCGCGCCGGCGTGAGAAACGGCGCGAGGGACGCGCCGGGCGTCAGGCCCGGATGCCGGCGAACCGTGCCTGCCAGTCCTCGCGCGTGGCGTCGTCTATCTTGGAGAACAGGTTCTCCGGCACGGTGAAGCCATGGCCCGCCGGCAGCGCGGTGAGGGCCGCGCGCAGATCGCCCGGCCAGCCCGCCTCGGGCGCGTTCATCGCCGCGCGCATCCGGGCCGCCGCCTCGGGGATGAACGGCGCCGAGAGCGTCCCGTAGAGCGCGATCAGATTCAGCGCCAGCCGGATCTGGGCGGCGGCCCTGTCCGGGTCCTCCTTGAAGGTGGACCAGGGCGCGGCTTCCTGCAGGTATTCGTTGCCCATCACCCACAGCGCGCGCAGCTCGGCCGCGGCCTTGCGGATCTCGATGGCCTCCATATGCGTCTCGTAGGCGCGCAACCGGGCCTGCATGGCCTCCAGCCAGCCGGGCTCGACCGGCAGGTCGGTTCCCTCCGCGGGCACCTGCTCGCCGAATTTGGAGCGGCAGAACTTGGTCACGCGCGAGACGAAATTGCCCAGCACGTCGGCCAGGTCCTTGTTCACCCCGGCCTGGAAATTTTCCCATGTGAATTCCGAATCGCCGGTTTCCGGGGCATGCGACAGCAGCCACCAGCGCCAGTAATCCGCGGGCAGGATCTCCAGCGCCTGGTCCATGAACACGCCGCGCCCCTGGCTGGTGGAGAACTGCCCGCCATCGTAGTTGAGATAGTTGAAGGACTTGATGTAATCCACGAGCTTCCAGTCCTCGCCCGAGCCCATCATCGTGGCCGGGAAGCTGAGCGTGTGGAACGGCACGTTGTCCTTGCCCATGAACTGCGTATAGCGCACGTCATCGGCGCCCTTGCCGGTGCGCCACCAGCGTTCCCAGGCGGTATCGTCGAGCCCTTGCGCCTCGGCCCATTCGGCGCCGCAGGCGATATATTCGATGGGGGCGTCGAACCAGACGTAAAAGACCTTGCCCTCCATGCCCGACCAGGGCGCGCCCTCGAACTGGGCGGGAATGCCCCAGTCCAGGTCGCGGGTGATGCCGCGATCCTGCAGCCCGTCTCCATCGTCCAGCCATTTGCGCGCGATGGAGGTGGTCAGGATCGGCCAGTCTTTCTGCGCGTCGATCCAGGCACGCAGCCGATCGCGCATCAGGCTCTGGCGCAGGTAGAGATGCTTGGTCTCGCGCACCTCCAGCTCGGTCGAGCCCGAGATCGCGCTGCGCGGCGCGATCAGGTCGGTCGGGTCGAGCTGCTTGGTGCAGTTCTCG
>JBKHDP010000118.1:0-8915 GCA_046541255.1 Paracoccaceae bacterium
CGGCCTGCCCGAGATCATGGTGGGCATCTTTCCCGGCGCGGGCGGCACCACGCGCCTGGCGCGCAAGCTGGGCGCCATGGCCGCCGCCCCCTACCTGCTCGAAGGCAAGCTGCTGGATCCGAAGAAGGCGAAATCCGCCGGGCTGATCGACGAGGTGGCGGATGACCCGCTGGCCGCCGCGAAGGACTGGGTGCTGTCGGCCGGCGATGCCGACATCGTAAAGCCCTGGGATGCCAAGGGCTACAAGATGCCCGGCGGCGCACCCTATCATCCGGCCGGCTTCATGACCTTCGTGGGCGCCTCGGCCATGGTGCATGGCCAGACCCAGGGCGCCTACCCGGCCGCCAAGGCGCTGCTTTCCGCGGTCTACGAGGGGGCGCTGGTGCCGTTCGACACGGCGCTGAAGATCGAGGCGCGCTGGTTCACCAACGTGCTGCTGAATCCCTCGTCGGCGGCGATGATCCGTTCGCTCTTCCTCAACAAGGAGGCGCTGGAGAAGGGCGCCAACCGCCCCGAGGCGCCGGACCAGCGGGTCAAGAAGCTGGGCGTGCTGGGCGCGGGCATGATGGGCGCGGGCATCGCGCTGGTCTCGGCCCAGGCGGGCATCGAGGTGGTGCTGATCGACCAGAGCCAGGAGGCCGCCGAGAAGGGCAAGGCCTATACCGAGGCGTATCTGGACAAGGGCATCAAGCGCGGCAAGGCCACCCCCGAGAAGAAGGAGGAGATGCTCGCCCGCATCACCGCCACCACCGATTACGCGGCGCTGGAGGGCTGCGACCTGGTGATCGAGGCGGTATTCGAGGATCCGGGCGTCAAGGCCGAGGTCACGAAGCTGGCGGAGGCACATCTGCCGCAGGACGCGATCTTTGCCACCAACACCTCCACCCTGCCGATCTCCGACCTGGCGAAGGCCAGCGACCGGCGCGCGCAGTTCATCGGCATCCATTTCTTCTCGCCGGTCGAGAAGATGCTGCTGGTGGAGATCATCAAGGGCCACGAGACGGGCGACCGCGCGGTGGCCAAGGCGCTCGATTACGTGCGGCAGATCCGCAAGACGCCGATCGTGGTGAACGATGCGCGCTTCTTCTACGCCAACCGCTGCATCATCCCCTACATCAACGAGGGCATCCGCATGGTGGGCGAGGGCGTGGCGCCGGCGCTGATCGACAACGCGGCCCGGCAGCTTGGCTTCCCCGTGGGGCCGCTGCAACTGGTGGACGAGACCTCGATCGACCTCGGCGTGAAGATCGCCAAGGCCACCCGCGCCGCGATGGGCGACGCCTATCCCGATGACGCGGTGGACGAGGTGCTTTTCTGGATGGCAGATCAGGGCCGGCTCGGCCGCAAGGCCAAGGCGGGGTTCTACGCCTATGACGAGGCCGGCAAGCGGCAGGGTTTCTGGGAAGGCCTGGCGCGGAAATATCCGCGGGCCGAGGATCAGCCCGATCTGCAGACCGTGCAGCAGCGACTGATGTTCGCCCAGGTGCTGGAAGCCGTCCGCGCGCTGGAGGCCGGCGTGCTGGAAGATATCCGCGAGGGCGATGTCGGCGCGATCCTGGGTTGGGGCTTCGCGCCGTGGTCGGGCGGGCCGTTCTCCTGGCTCGACATGCTGGGCGCGCCCTACGCGGCGGAACGCTGCGATGCGCTGGAGACGCAGTTCGGCCCCCGTTTCGCCTGCCCGCCGCTGTTGCGCGAGATGGCCGACAAGGGCCAGAGCTTCTACGGCCGGTTCGGCCCCGAGGCGCAGGCGGCCTGAGCCCTCCTGCCGGATCAGTGCGAAAGGCGCGCCCCGCGGGGCGCGCCTTTTTCCTGTCCGGGTCGCGGTGCGGGTGTCACTCCAGCACGAGGCTGGCCGTGCCCAGCCCCGACATCTCGACCACGATCTCGGCCGGGCCGGACACCGGCGCGATCGGCGCATGGGTGCCGCACAGGACGATCTGCCCGGCCTCCAGCGACAGGCCGCGCCCGGCCAGGTGATTGGCAAGCCAGGTCACCGCGTCCAGCGGGTGCTGCGGTGCGCCGCCCGTGACCGACAGCGCCTCGGCCTCGTTCACCTGCACCCGCGTATGCACTTGTGCCGGGTACAGCGTGTCGGGTGCGACCCCCGGTCCGCCGATCACCGCGCCCGCATTGGTGATGTTCTGCGCCACTACGTCGGGCAGGTGCATCGTGGACATGGTCGCGCCGCGCAGATCCAGCAGTTCCAGCGCGGGCACGAAGCGCGCCACGGCGCTGGCCACGTCGTCGCGGATGAAGGGCGCCGCCTGGGGCGAGAGGGTCCGGTCCATCACCGCCGCAATCTCGGGTTCATAGGCGAAATCCCGGAAATCCGACGCCTTGCGCCGGGCCGGCGCGTCCTGCCTCAGCTGCGCGAAGACCCGCCCGCTGGCCGGTTCGGTCACCCCGAAATGCGCCATCAGCGCCGGCGCGTTCACCGCGATCTTCCAGCCTGCCACGGCGCCCAGCGCAGCCTCCAGCCGGGCGGCCAGGGCATCCTGCACCGCGTAGGCCGCGGCAAGATCGCGCCCAGTCTCGGGCGCGCGCGGATCGAAGGGCGCGGCGGCAAGGATATCCTGCGCAATGGCCTCGGCCTCGGTTTCGGTGGTCATGCGATCATCTCCCTGATCCGGGGCATCCAGCCCAGCCCGTCCTCGGTGCGGCCGGCGGGCCTGTATTCCGCCGAGACCGCCCCCTCATATCCCGTCTCGCGCAGCGCCTCGAAGGCGGCCGCGAAATCCAGCGCCGCGCTGCCCGGCTCGTGTCGGCCCGGCGCGTCGGCGAACTGCACATGGCCGATCGCGGGACCCGCCTTCCGCAGGGCGGCGGGAAGATCCGGCTCGGTGATCTGCATGTGATAGAAATCGAACTGCAGCCGGAGATTGCAGTGATCGGCCCGGGCGAGGATGTCGAGCCCCGGCTCCAGCCCAGACAGGAAGAAGCCCGGCACGTCGCTCCGGTTGACCGGCTCCACCATCAGCCGCACGCCGATGTCGGCGAACAGATCCGCCGCATGGCGCAGATTGGCCACAAGGACGTCCCGGCACCGCGCGGGATCGGCCTCGGGCGGCGGACGGCCGGACAGGATGTTGACCTTCTCCACGCCCAGCGCCTCGGCCTGGCGCAGCGTCTGATCCACCGCCGCGGCGAAATCCGCCTCGCGCCCCGGCAGCGCGGCCAGCCCCACCTCCGCGCCTTCGCCGCGCGGCACGTTGATCAGCGTGACCGGCAGGCCCGCCGCCCGCGCCGCCCGGGCCAGGGCCGCGGTTTCTTCCTCGGGCGGGAACTGGATCTCGACCGATTCGAACCCGGCCCTGGCGGCCGCGTCGAACCGTTCGGCCAGCGGCCGTTCGGTGAAGAGCATCGAAAGATTGGCGCAAAGATGCATCCGGCTTCCCCGAAAAACTCACGTTGACACTGCCGATCGACCCTAACATGCTTCAAACATAAAACAACACGATGGGGGAGCACATCATGGCCGAAGGCAAGGCACGCCGGCTGCGATCGCGTATCACGACGGATGGTCTCGACCGGACGCCGCACCGGGCCTTCATGCGGGCCATGGGCCTCGATGACGCGGCGATCGCCAGGCCCATGATCGGCATCGTCAGCCAGAAGGGCGAGACGACGCCCTGCAACATGACCCATTTCGCCCAGGTCGAGGACGCCAAGGGTGGCGTGCTGATGGCCGGCGGCACACCGCGCGAATTCACCACGATTTCCGTCTCGGACGGGGTGGGGATGAATCACGAGGGCATGAAATTCTCGCTCGTCAGCCGCGAGCTGATCGCCGACAGCATAGAGGCCGTGGTCCATGGCCATGCCTATGACGGGCTGGTTGGCTTCGGCGGCTGCGACAAGACGCTGCCGGGCGTCATCATGGGCATGGTACGCTGCAACGTGCCATCCGTCTTCGTCTATGGCGGCTCGGCGCTGCCGGGGCGATTCGAGGGCCGCGACGTCTCCGTGCTGGACAGCTACGAGGCGGTGGGCGCAGTGCAGGCCGGCGAGATGGAGGAGGCGCGCCTGCGCGTGCTGGAGATGTCCTGCAAGCCCACGATCGGCGCCTGTGCCGGGCAGTTCACCGCGAATACCATGGCCATGGTCTCCGAGGCGCTGGGGATTACCGTGCCCAATTCCGCCATGGTTCCGGGCGTCTATTCCGAACGCAAGTCGATCAGCCAGCGCGCCGGGCACCTGGTGATGCAGATGCTCGAACGCGGCGGGCCCCTGCCCCGAGAGATCGTCACCCGCAAGGCGCTGGAAAACGCCTGCGCCATCGTGGCCGCCACCGGCGGCTCGACCAATGCGGCGCTGCATATCCCGGCGATCGCCCATGAGGCGGGCATCGTCTTCGGGATGGAAGAGGTTGCCGAGATCCTGCAACGCACCCCCTATATCGGCAACCTGCGCCCGGGCGGAAAATACCATGCCAAGGATGTCTACGAAGTGGGCGGCGCCCATGTGGTCATCAAGGAGCTGATTGCCCGCGGGCTGATGCATGGCGACACGCTCACCGTCACCGGCCGCACGCTGGCCGAAGAGGTGGCCGACGCTCCCGCCCCCGATGGCGAGGTGATCCGCCCGGTCTCGGACGCGATCATGGCCTCGGGCGGGGTGGTGGTCCTGAAGGGCAACCTGTGCCCCGACGGCGCGCTGCTGAAGGTCGCCGGGCTCAAATCGCGCCGCTTCGAGGGCACCGCGCGGGTGTTCGAGAGCGAGGACGAGGCGGTGGTCGCCGTGCATGGCCGCGACTACGCCGAGGGCGAGGTACTGATCGTGCGCGGCGAGGGCCCGAAGGGTGGGCCCGGCATGCGCGAGATGCTGGGGCTGACCGCGCTGATCTACGGTCAGGGCATGGGCGAGAAGGTGGCGCTGCTGACCGACGGACGGTTTTCAGGCGCGACGCGCGGCATGTGCATCGGCCACGCCGCCCCCGAGGCAGCGGTGGGCGGCCCGCTTGGCCTGGTGCGGAATGGCGACCGGATCGTGATCGACGGAGATGCCGCGACGATCTCGCTGGAGGTGCCCGAAACCGAGATGGAGGCCCGCCGCAACGCCTGGGCCAGGCCCGAACCCAAGCATCGCGCCGGGCTTCTGGCGAAATACGCGGCAACGGTGGGCCAGGCCCATGAGGGCGCGGTGACCCATGCGGGCGCCGCCGAATGGCCCGAGCCGCGCTGGAGGGACTGACCTGATGAGCGCGACGCAGAAGACCACCCCGCTGGGCTTCATCGGCACCGGGCTGATGGGCGCGCCAATGGCGCAGCGGCTGCTGAAGGCGGGCTACCCGCTGACGGTGTGGAACCGCACTGCCGCCAAGGCGCAACCGCTGGTGGAGGCCGGCGCGCAGGCGGGCGACAGCCCCGCCGACGTTGCGGCGAAGGCGGAAATCGTCTTTGCCTGTCTCACCGACACTGCGGCCATGCGCGAGGCGGTGTTCGGCGAGCACGGCATCGCGCGGGGCGCCCGCAAGGGCGCGGTGCTGGTGGATTTCTCTTCCATCGCGCCTGATGCCACGCGCGAGATGGCCGCCCGACTGGAAGACGAGGCCGGCATGATCTGGATCGACGCACCGGTCTCTGGCGGGGTGCCGGGGGCCGAGGAGGGCTCGCTCGCGATCATGGCGGGAGGGCCGGAACAGGCGTTCCGCCGGGTCGAACCCGTGGTGCTGGAAATGGCCGCGCGCTGTACCCTGATGGGGCCGTCGGGCGCCGGGCAGACGACCAAGCTCTGCAACCAGGTTATCGTGGGCTGCACCATGAACATCCTGGCCGAGGCCGCGCGGCTGGCCGTGGCCGCCGGGGTGGACGCCACCCGCCTGCCCGAGGCGCTGGCCGGCGGCTTCGCCGATTCCAAGCCCCTGCAGATCTTTCTGCCCCGCATGGTCGAGGCGCGGCACGATCCGCCGCTGGGTCATGTCTACACCATGCTCAAGGATCTTGATTCGGTGCATGCGCTGGCCCGGCAGGCCGGCGCCCCGGTGCCCTTCACCTCGCTGGCCGCCGAGCAGTTCCGCCTGCTCGCGTCGCGCGGCGGCAACGAGGCCGACGCGCTGGAGATCTTCAAGCTTTCGGCACCAGAACCGCTATAGTCCCGCAGGGACGACAACAGGGAGAGACGGAATGAAACATCTCGGGAAGACCGCGCTGGCCGCGCTTGTGGGCGCCAGCTTCGCACTGGCTCCGGCCGTGCAGGCGCAGGACAGCACGACGCTGCGCGTCGGCAGCTGGCTGCCGCCGCATCATCTGATCGTATCGGGCATCATCAAGCCCTGGGCCGAGGCGATCGAGGCGGAGACCGGCGGGTCGCTGCAATTCGAGATCATGTCCTCGCCGCTGGGTCCGCCGCCGGCGCAGTTCGACCTGCTGCTCGATCAGGCCTTCGACGTGGGCTATGGCGTGAGCGGGCACAACCCGGGCCGCTTCACCATGACCCAGGTGATGGACCTGCCCTTCATGTCGCCCGATCCCTGGGCCGGCTCCGCCGCCTCCTGGGCCGCCTATGAACGCTGGGGGTCCGAGTATGACGAGCATGAGGGCGCGCATGTGGTCGGGCTGTTCACCCATTCCAATCCCAACATCAACATGGCCGACGGCCGGATCGAGACGCTGGCCGACCTCGAGGGCAAGACGATTCGCGTGGGTGGCAACGTGACCGGCCGGATCATGACCGAGCTGGGCGCATCGCCGGTACAGCTGCCGCCCACCGAAGCGCAGACCGCGATGGCCCGGGGCGTGGCCGACGGGATCACCTTTCCCTCGGAATCGATCGACTTCTTCGGGATCACCCCGGAGATCGAGACGATCACGCGCATCCCCGGCGGGCTTTATACCGACACGTTCTGGGTCGCCTTCAACGAGGACAGCTGGAACGGCCTGACCGACGAACAGAAGGCCGCGGTGGAAAAGCACTCCGGCACTGCGATCGCGCTGCTCGCGGGCTGGGCGTGGACCAATGGCGACACGCTGGGCGAATCCAAGCTGACCGAGCAGGAGGTGGAATTCATCACCCTGCCCGAGGAAGAGGTCGCGAAGGCGAAGGACATCCTCTCGCCGCTGGAGGCCGAATGGCTCGAAGAAGCCGGGGAGCGCGGCCTGCCGGGCGAGGAGATCCTGGCCTATGCCCGCGCGATGGTGGAACATTACAGCGCCTACAAGGTGGTGAACGTGCCTCAGTAAGGCGCGCAGCCGGATCCGGCATCACGGGGAAGCGGCGCGCCGCTTCCCCCTTTTCACGAAACAAGGGCCCCAGGCGATGATGCACCCCGTTCCACCCCGCCCCGTGCGCTGGCTGGATGCCGGGTTCACCGCCCTGGCCTGGGCCTCGGCGGCGATGGCCACGGTGGTCATGCTGGTCACCTTCGCGGGCGTGGTCTCCCGCTATGTCTTCTCGGATCCGATCCGCGGCACTTTCGAGGTGATCGAGACGGGCATGGGGCTGATCGTCTTCGCGGCACTGCCGCTGATGATCCGGCAGCGCGGCAACATCGCCGTCACCATCCTGTCGGAACGCTTTCCGGCGGCGCTCAGCCGCGTGCTGACCCCGGCGACGGACCTTCTGGGCGCGGCGATCTGCGCCTTCATCGCCTGGCGGATCTGGCTGCAGGGCGCACGCATGACACGCTATGGCGAGATGACGATGGAGTTGCGCCTGCCCAAGGGGATGATCGCGCAGGGCATGTCGCTGCTGATGGCGGCGGCGGCACTGGCCTTTCTGGTCTGCGCGGTGGAAGCCGCCTTGCGCTGGCGGCGCCATCCCGGCAATTCCGGCGAGGCACTCTGACCATGGGTCTGTGGGAAACCGCCGGGCTGGCCTTCGCGGGCGTCCTGGGCCTGATGGCCGTGGGGATGCCCATCGCCTTCGCCATGCTGATCATCGGGCTGGGCGGCATCGCCATCACGGTCTCCGAGCGCACCGCGATGGGCATGATCGGACAGTTGCCGCTCAACGCCACCATGTCCTACGAATTGTCGGTGGTGCCGATGTTCATCCTGATGGGCGTGCTGGTGACCCGGGCGCGCATGTCGGAGGATCTCTACCGGCTGTGCCACGGCTTCGTGGGCCATATGCGCGGCGGGCTCGCCGCGGCGACGATCCTGGCCTGCGGCGGCTTTTCGGCGCTTTCGGGGTCGTCCATCGCGACAGCGGCCACCATGGCCAAGGTGGCGATCCCGGAAATGCGCCGCTACGGCTATTCTGACGGGCTGGCCGCTTCCGCCGTGGGCGCGGGCGGCACGCTAGGCATCCTGATCCCGCCCTCGGTGATCCTGGTGCTCTACGGCATCGCCACCGGCACCGATATCGGCAAGCTCTTCATCGCGGGAATCCTGCCGGGCCTGCTGGCGATCGTGCTCTATATCGTGGCAATCCATATCGTGGCGCGGATCTGGCCAGACTCCGCCCCCGCCGCGCCGCGCACCCCCTGGGCCGAGCGGGCGCGCCATGCCCGCAGCGTCGGGCCGATCCTCGGGCTTTTCGTGCTGATCATCGGCGGGCTTTACGCAGGGGTCTTCACCCCCACCGAGGCGGGCGGCGTGGGCGCCACCGGCGCGCTGCTCTTCGCGCTGTGGCGCCGCGCGCTCTCGGCCCGGGCGTTCCTGGATGCGGTGGTCGAAACCGTCACCACCACCGCCAGCCTGTTCCTGGTGCTGATCGGGGCGCTGGTCTTTTCCAATTTCGTCAACCTGCTGGGCCTGCCACAGGCGCTGTCTGACCTGATCCTGTCGCTGGGCCTGTCGCCCCTGTCGGTGATCCTGCTGATCCTGCTGATCTACCTGGTCCTCGGGATGTTCATGGAAAGTCTTTCCATGATCCTGCTGACGATCCCGATCTTCTTTCCCATCGTCACCGAACTGGGCTTCGATCCGATCTGGTTCGGCATCTTCGCGGTGATGGTCACGGAACTGTCGCTGGTC
>JBKHDP010000119.1:0-8864 GCA_046541255.1 Paracoccaceae bacterium
GCCGCCGGGCATGAAGTCGTCACCCTCCTGCCGGAGGAGACACGCGGGATGCAGACCCTCACCCGGTCGGCATACGCGCTGGACACCTACCGGACCGGCTCTGTCGCAGAAGCCTGCGCATTGGCGGCAGCCGGTCCCGGGGCCCTGCTGCTCGGGCCGCGCGCCATTTCCTCCGATCGCATGGCGACCTGCGCGCTGGCGCGATCCAGAAACACCGGAGACGAGACATGACCGTGCATTTCATCGGGGCCGGCCCCGGCGCACCAGATCTTCTCACCCTGCGCGGACGCGACATCATCGCCGCCTGCCCGGTCTGCCTCTATGCCGGCTCGCTGGTCCCCGAGGCGATCCTGCAGCATTGCCCGGATGGCGCGCGCATCGTCAACACGGCGCCGATGGACCTCGACCAGATCATCGAAGAGATCCGCGTCGCGCACGAGGCCGGCCAGGACGTGGCACGGCTGCATTCGGGGGATCTTTCCGTCTGGTCGGCCATGGGCGAGCAGATGCGGCGCCTGCGGCAGATGGGAATTCCCGTCTCGGTCACGCCCGGCGTCCCCTCGTTCGCTGCCGCCGCCGCGACCCTTGGGGCCGAACTCACCCTGCCCGGCCTTGCCCAGTCCGTCGTGCTCACGCGCACGCCGGGCCGCGCCTCCTCGATGCCGGAGGGCGAGACGCTCGCCAATTTCGCCGTCACTGGCGCGACTCTGGCCATCCATCTCTCGATCCAGAACATCACCCGCGTGGTCACGGACCTCACGCCCGCCTACGGCCCCGACTGCCCCGTCGCCGTGGTGTTCCGTGCAAGCTGGCCCGATGAACGGATTATCCGGGGCACGCTCGGCGATATCGCGGGCAAGCTCGACGACAGCATCACCCGCACCGCCCTGATCCTCGTCGGCCCGGCGCTTTCGGGCGAGGGCTTCGACGAAAGCTGCCTGTATTCGGTGGATTACGACCGCCGCTACCGCCCCCGATCCGCCGACAGCCCCTGGGCGGCCTGGAGCCCGGAGCAGGAAAATGGCTGACGGGCTGATGATCTCGGCGCCGGCCTCGGGAACCGGCAAGACGACGGTGATGCTGGGCCTGCTCAGGGCGCTGGCCGAGGACGGCCTCGTCGTCCAACCCTTCAAGTCCGGCCCCGACTACATCGATCCGGCCTTTCACCTCGCGGCCAGCGGACGGCCTTCGTTCAACCTCGACACCTGGGCGATGGGGCCGCAATTGCTGGACGCGGTGACGGGGCGTGCACGGGGCGCCGACATCTGCGTGGGCGAAGGTTCGATGGGCCTCTACGACGGTGTGGCGACGCGCGGGCAAGCCGGCGCAGGCTCCTCGGCGGAGACGGCGCAGCGCATGGGCTGGCCCGTGGTGCTGGTGATCGACGTGAGCGGACAGGCGCAATCTGCCGCCGCCATGGCGCTCGGCTTCCAGGCCTACAATCCGGACCTGCCCTTCGCCGGGGTGATACTGAACCGCGTCGCCTCCCCCCGGCATGACAGGCTGACACGTCTGGGCATGGAGAAGGCGGGGATCCGGGTGCTGGGCTCGCTGCCCCGGCGGGGCGACCTCGCGCTGCCCGAGCGGCATCTCGGACTGATCCAGGCGGTGGAGCATCCCGATCTCGATGCCGCCATCGCGACCTATGCCGCCTTCCTGCGGGACAATGCCGATCTCGACGCGATCCGCGCCTGCGCCGCCGGACATCCCCTGCCCACAGGCGGCAGGCTGCCCAGGCCGCCCGCGCAGCGCATCGCGCTCGCCCGCGACGCCGCGTTCTCCTTCACCTACCCGCATCTCGTCGAAGGCTGGCGCGCGGCGGGGGCGGAGATCCTGCCTTTCTCGCCCCTGGCCGATCAGGCGCCCGATCCTTCGGCCGACATCGTCTGGCTTCCCGGCGGCTATCCCGAACTGCATGCAGGCGCCCTCGCCGCGGCCGAGACCTACCGGAAAGGGCTGCGCCGACATGCCGAGACGAAGCCCGTCCACGGCGAGTGCGGCGGCTACATGGCGCTTGGCGAGGCGTTGATCGACAAGGCGGGCCATCGGCACCGGATGGCCGGGCTGCTGGGGCTGGTGACCTCCTATGAAACGCGCAAGTTCCATCTGGGCTATCGCCGGGCCCTGCTCGATGCTCCCCTGCCCGGCCATGCACCCGGCGCGGCGCTGCGCGGCCACGAGTTCCATTACTCGACCATTCTGCAGCAACCCGATCCGCCGCTCGCCCGCGTCGCCGATGCCGATGGCAACCCGGTCCCCGAAACCGGATCGCATCGGGGCCATGTCAGCGGAACGTTCTTTCACCTCATCGCGGAAGAGGAGGCCGAAGCATGACCGGCTTCGTCAGTTTCGTGGGCTCCGGTCCCGGCGACCCGGAGCTTCTGACGCTCAAGGCCGTCGACCGCCTGAAGCGCGCCGACGCGGTGCTGTTCGACGATCTCTCCTCGGGACCGATCCTCGGACATGCGCGTCCGGGGGCCGATCTCGTCGGCGTGGGCAAGCGCGCCGGGCGGCCATCTCCCAAGCAGCACCATGTCAGCCGCCTGCTCGTCGACTACGCGCAGGGAGGTGGGCGCATCGTGCGTCTGAAATCGGGTGATGGCGGCATTTTCGGGCGACTCGAGGAAGAGCTGATCGCGCTGCGGCAGGCGGGCATTCCCTACGAGATCATTCCCGGCGTTCCCTCGGCCTGCGCCGCCGCCGCTGCCGCGGGCATTCCACTGACCCGCCGGCTGACCGCGCGGCGGGTGCAATTCATCACCGGCCACGACATCACGGGCGACCTGCCGGAGGACATGAATCTCGACGCGCTGGCCGATCCCACGGCCTCGACCGTGGTCTTCATGGGCAAACGCACCTTTCCCCGGCTGCTCGCCATGCTGATGGCGCGCGGCTTGCCCGGCGACACGCCTGCAATCCTTGCCGAGGGCGTCAGCACGGCGGATCAGCAGGTCGAGCACTTCACCGTCGCCTCGCTGGCCGAGGCGCTTTCGAGGCAGATCAGCGACCGCCCCGCCCTCATCCTCTACGGGCCGCTGGCGGTGCATTGATCGCCGTTTTTGTTCTTGTGCGACACGTCGTCAACTGAGATGTTGCACCCGTACGGTGCCGCGTTTTCGCGGCTTGAAAGGGAACCGGGTGAAAGTCCCGGGCTGCCCCCGCAACTGTAAGCGGAGAGTGCCGCGGAATATCCACTGGCCGCAAGGCTGGGAAGGACCAAGGCGCCATGACCCGCAAGTCAGGAGACCTGCCGTGCACCCCGAAACCGCCCATGGGCGGACCCATCGCTGCCGGAGGGGCAGCACGAACCTGAAGGGACAGAACATGCATATCGAACCGGGCGTTGTCGACGGGGCCAAGATGGCCCTTGCCTACACGACGGCCGCAGGCGCCGCCGGATACACCGCAAAGCTTGTGCTCGAAGACCTTGCTTCGAGCAATGCCGGCTCTTTCGCCATCCGCACGGCGATGGCGACCATCGGCACCTTCATCTTCTTCGAGATTCTGCCGCACTTCCCGGCGGGCATCTCCGAGGTGCATTTCGTGCTTGGCACGACGCTCTTTCTGCTGATGGGTGCCGCGCCGGCCGCGATCGGGCTGGCGCTGGGACTGCTGGTTCAGGGCATGTTCTTCGCTCCGACAGACCTGCCGATGCTCTTCGTCAACGTGACCACTCTGCTCGTGCCGCTCTTCGCGATCAGCGCGCTGGCGCGCCGCGTGATCCCGCGCGACACGGCCTATGTCGATCTCGAATATCGGCAGGTTCTGAAACTGTCGGCGATGTACCAGGGCGGCATCGTCGCCTGGGTGGCCTTCTGGGCCTTCTACGGCCAGGGCGTGGGTGCGGAGACCTTCCAGTCGGTCGCAACCTTCGGCGCGGCCTACATGCTGGTCGTCCTGATCGAACCGGTTGCAGATCTGGCCGTCCTGGCCGGGGCCAAGGCGCTTCGCGGCAAGGGTGTATCGGGCCTGTTCACGCCGCGGCTCTACAACGCTGCCTGACCTCGATGTCCTCGAAATCGACCCGGAGCCTCGGGCGGGCTCCGGGTCTCCTGTTTCCGACATGTGCACATGATCACCGATCTCTGGCTCATCGGCATCGGCACCGGCAGCGAGGCGCATGTCACGCTCGAAGGCAGGCAAGCCCTGCGCGACGCCGGAACGATCCTTCTGCCCCTCAAGGGCGAAGACAAGGACGACCTTGCAGAACTGCGCCGAAGGATCATCGCGGCCAGCGGCACGGATGCTACTCTGTGTCCCTTCGACTACCCCCTTCGCGACCCGAGCCTGCCCTATCTCGAAAGGGTGGACAGGTGGCATGACGACATCGCCCGGCGCTGGCAACTTGCCCTGCCCGACGACGCACCGGCAGGACCGACGGCATTGCTCGTCTGGGGCGACCCGTCGCTTTACGACAGCACGATCCGCATCGCCAGACGGCTGCACCCCCGGCCCGGCCTTCGCGTCGTTCCGGGCATCACGGCGATCCAGGCGCTCACCGCGGCCCATGCGATCCCGCTGAATACGGTGAACGGCCCGGTCACCATCACGACCGGCCGACGCCTGCGCGCAGAAGGCTGGCCCGACGGAGCCGAGACGCTGGTCGTCATGCTCGACGGCGAGACGAGCTTCACATGCCTCGACATCTCCGGGCTGCATATCTGGTGGGGCGCCTATCTTGGCAGCGCGGATCAGATCCTGATCGAGGGGCCGCTGTCAGAAGTCGCGCAGGAGATCATCGATACCCGAGCCAGGGCCCGGATGCGTCATGGCTGGATCATGGACTGCTATTTGCTACGCAGGCGCTGAGAGAAGTCTTTGCACGGCCGGCCCCAGCAGACCAACAGCTTGTCTGCGGCGCGCGTCGCCCGGGCCAGTTCGCCCTTGGTCGAGCGGGTCGGCCCCTCCATCATGTCGCCACCGGTCGGGCCGCGCGCATCCCTGCGGCTGCTGCATGTCGGCACGCGCCCATCCGACGAAAGAGCCCTGCCGATCAAGCGAGCTTCAATCGCGCCAGTAGTCGTTGGCTTCGGCGACGGTGGCGAAATACCTCCCGACCACGCCGGAGACGTCGATCAAGTGGTCCGGATCGCGACTGTAGTTCGGACGCAGCGCATGCAGGATTTCGGTATCCGTCTGCGTCGTCGTGACGGCTTTGCGTGCCATGGAAATGGCCAGGTCGAAGCCTTGTTCGGGCGTCTCCGTGATCAGGCTGGGGAGCCAGGAGGCACTTTCATCCTGTGCGAAGCCGGGTCCCGACATCGCGGCGAGACCGACCAGCGCGGGCAAGAAAACCTGACGGATCATGACTTACTCCCATTCCATGAGGGTGTGACATCGGAACGCAGTCGATGTTCGAAAGTTTCTCGCGAACTGCACAGGGCGCAGCTCGTTTTCCAGCCGGATATGCCCGGCAAGCTCGGCCAGGGGCGCCCGCATCCCTTCGGCAAGCGGCAGGGCCAGCACCAGATCCTGCGTGATCCGGCCGATCGGGCCATCGGGCAGCAGCCAGAGATCGCCATCGCACCGGCCTGATCCGGCATCGGGCGAGACCGGGCGCCCCCCGCCCCACGCCAGCGGTTCGGCCAGGGTGGCCAGAAGCCGGTGCAATTCACGGCGGCCCAAGCCCCTCACGCCGGCCGGTTGCATCGTCCCCTCACTGCGGCTCGAAGCGGGGAAACAGCACGTCGTTCTCAAGCGCGATATGCGCGGCGAGATCGTCGAACAAGGCCGACACCCCGCCATAGAGTGAGCGCCAGGATCCGCAGGCATGCTCGGGCGGCGTCAGATCGTTGGTGAGCCGCCGGATCAGGGCGATATTCTCGGCATGATCGTCATGGTCGGCGCGCATCACCGCGATGGGATGCTCGATGCCCGGCCCACCACCCGCGCGCATGGCCGGGAACAGGATCCTTTCCTCCTTGGCCATGTGATCCTCGATCTCCCGCGCGAGCGTCCGGATGGCGCCTGCCAGCCCCTCTGGCGCGTCGGGGTCGTCGGCATGGACCCGCTCGACCCGCTCGGCCAGCGGCAGGAGAGAGGCGAGATCCTCCCGGTGCATCTCGTGATATCGCGTCAGGATATGATCGATCAGTGCGCCGGTCTCCTGCGGCACGTCGGGATTGCTGGCTGCTTCGGCATGGTCTTTCATCGCGGGCCCTTTCTGAGGCGCGTCGCACGGTCCTTGCGGAAACCGACACGAATTGGTATCTGTAATGCGCATAACACTCCTTGAATGCGCATCTCAATTTCCAAATCAGGACCGCGACCTTGCGCCTCACCTCTTTCACCGATTACGGCCTGCGCGTGTTGATGCGCATGGCGGGCGCACCCGAGCGCCCCTTCACCGCTGCCGAGTTGGCCGACGAGTTCCAGATCTCCCGCAACCATCTGGCCAAGGTGATCTCGGCGCTTGCCGGCGCGGGCTATCTCGAGACCCGCCGGGGCGGCGGCGGCGGCGCGATGCTGGCGCGGCCCGCCGGGGACATCCGGCTGGGAGACGTGGTGGCCCGGCTGGAGGCCGACCAGGCGCTGGTCGAATGCTTCGCCGCCAGCGGCAATGCCTGCACGCTCACCCCGCGCTGCCGTCTCAAGGCGCGACTGGCCCACGCGGAGGCGGCCTTCATCGACGACCTGAACCGCAGCACGCTGGCCGACTGCGTCTATCGCCCCGTCGTGGCGTGAGACAGCACGTTCTCCTTCAAGGGCGGCGGGACAGGTTGCACGCGAGACAATTCCGATTATTTTGATCAAGATCAAGGTGCGGGCGGAGGTCGCGCCTTATTCGGCATACAGAATGCTTATTCCGGCGAGACCATGACCAGACCTGCCACCTTGATGCCTCCAGGCCTCCGACCGGTCGCCAGACATGTCTGGACCGGCTTCGGCGCCTTGTCCCTCGGGGCCGGCGGGCTGGGGCTTGTCCTGCCGCTCCTGCCGACCACATCGCATCGCCGTGCTCGACACGCGCGGGCGCGGCATTCTCGGTGAACGCGTGCTGGTGGGTCCGCCTGCGGATCGCTCCGACGAGTCGGTGTTCGTCTGGGTGCAGGCCGCGCTGCGGCAGGATCCTCTGTTCCGGCATATCCACGACGTCGACGAAAGGCAGATCGCATGAGCTGCGGACCGGCCCACGGACAGGCTCGCGCCCTGCCAGAGCGGCGTTTCGTGCCAGACCGCCACGTCCCCGAGCCCTTCAAACGCGAGGGTGCCTCCGGGTGCTGCGTCGCTGGCGGTGACGTCTGCGCCCGGCCATCCCCGTCATCGCGTTGCGCCATGGCTGGCAGACACCTGGCACGCGACTGATGGCGCGCATGATGCTGGGCGGCAAGGGGCTGGCCTGGGCTGCGGGTACGGAAATCCATCCCGAAATCGCGGGATCGGTCGACCATGTCGTGACCAAGCGCGTGCAGGACGGGTTCGAAAATCCCGAGCTCGGTTCACTTCTGGATCGGCTGAAAATCGGCCGTCTGCAGATCGCCGGACTCGACATTTGCTTCTGTGTGAAGAAGACAGCGGTGGCCGCCGCTGCGCGTGGCTACCACGTCACGCTTCTGACCGAAGCCATCCGCACGGCAAGACCGAAGGAATGGCACCGGTGGCGCGGCGCCCTGAGTCACCCGTCCGGCCCGTCCAGGCGATCGCCTCGCACCAGGAAGCGGCCATCGATGCGCAAGCCCAGCGGTTCCCCCGAGATCGGGGGCGCATCTTCGGGCGCGGGCCGTTGAGCATGGATGTGCAGATGCGGCTCGGTCGAGGCGCCGGAATTGCCGACCTCGCCCAGCATGTCGCCGACCTTTACCCGGTCCCCCGGCTCGACCGCGACGCTGCCCTGCCGCATGTGCGCGAAGACGATCTCGGCATCGCCACAGCGCAGGATGACGTGGTTGCCAAGACGGTTGACCTGATCGCTTTCCGGCACCTCGTAATCGGGCCAGTGGCCCTCCGCTCGGGAAATGGTGCCTGCGCAGGGCGCCCGTAGCGACGCCCCGAAGATCGCGTAGGCTTCCGGGTCGGCAGGCTGCCAGCCGGAGGCGCGCAGCCCCCAGGGGCCGAGGCCGAAGAAATCGACGGCATAGGACTGACCGCGCCAGGGCCGGAACCTCTCGATCGCGGGATCGAGGGTGCGCATGTGCCCGTTGACCAGCGTGTTCGACCCGCCATGCCCGACAAGATAGGTGCCCGGGCCGAAAGGGTTTGCGATGTCGACGATCTGGCCGGGCGGCAGCATCCGGCCGCCGAGGGCCCGTCCGCCGGTCCAGCCGCCGAGGCCAAGCAGGACGAGTGCAAACCCCGTCCCTGCCCATCCCCATGGCCCGCTGGGCCAGTTCGGCAGACCGCCCAGATGCGCGCGAAACAGGTGCATGCCCATGATCGCCAGCCACAGCCCGGCATAGACCCGTGGCAGCCACCAGACCGGCAACGCCCATTGCGCCACCCGCGCGAGCGCGAACAGGAACGCCGCGATGCCCGCGGCCTGAAGCGCGAAGCCGAGCGTGCTGCCAAGCGGCGCGAGCGCGAACCACAGAAGCAGGGCCAGCGGCAGCGCAACCTGGAGACCGAGGACAATGGCGATCATCGGCAGGGCTCCGGGCCAGGCATCAGACCGGGCCTCCGAACGCGAGGCCCCAGCGCAACAGAAGCCCGCCGAACGCGGCCAGGCCGAGGGCGAAGGCCGTCTGGTGCAGCCTGCGCCAAAGATGCCACCCCGGCGCGCGCCAGACAAGGACGAGTGACAGCAGGACCAGCCCGGCCATCAAGCTCACCCCGTTGGCGAGGACCAGAACCGCCTGAAACGTCGGCTGCGGCTGATCGAAGATGTATTCCGACCCAAGTCGCATCGCGGACAGAGCGGCCGCGATGAC
>JBKHDP010000120.1:0-8858 GCA_046541255.1 Paracoccaceae bacterium
AGGGCGAGCGCCTCGCGCTGCTGGCCGTGGGCGGCTACGGCCGCGGCGAGATGGCCCCGTTCTCGGATGTGGACCTGCTGTTCCTGACGCCATGGAAGATCACCGCCTGGGCCGAGAGCGTCATCGAATCGATGCTCTACATCCTGTGGGATCTGAAGCTGAAGGTGGGCCATTCCTCGCGCACGGTGAAGGACTGCCTGCGCCTGGGCGCCGAGGATTTCACGATCCGCACCGCGATGCTGGAACAGCGCTTCCTGTGCGGGCACGCGGTGCTGGCGGATGATCTGGACAGACGCCTCTGGGACGAGCTGTTCAAGGGCAGCGAGCGCGAGTTCATAGAGGCCAAGCTCGAAGAGCGCGACGCCCGGCACGAGAAGCAGGGCCAGCGCTACATGGTCGAGCCGAACGTGAAGGAAGGCAAGGGCGGGCTGCGCGATCTGCAATCGATGTTCTGGATCGCCAAGTATGTCCACCATACCGACAGCACTGGCGACCTGGTGCGCCTTGGCGTGTTCCGGCCAGAGGAATATGCCCGCTTCGAGAGGGCCGAGAGCTTTCTCTGGGCGGTGCGCTGCCACATGCATCTGATCGCCGGCCGCGCGGTGGAACAGCTGACCTTCGACATGCAGCTCGAGGTGGCCGAGCGCATGGGCTATGTCGATCGCGGCGGCCGGCGTGCGGTCGAGCATTTCATGCAGGACTATTTCCGCCACGCCACCGCGGTGGGCGATCTGACCAGGATCTTCGTCACCGCGCTGGAGGCCGATCACAGCAAGGGCGAGCCCCTGCTGGCGCGCATCTTCCGGCGCTCGCCCAAGGTGAAGGAGGGCTACCGGGTGGCCCAGAACCGACTGGCCATCGCGGATGACACCGATTTCCTGTCGGACAAGATGAACCTTTTGCGTCTGTTCGAGGAGGCGCTGCGCACCGGGCTGCTGATCCACCCGGATGCGATGCGGCTGGTGCGGGCCAACCTGCACCTGATCGACGAGGAGATGCGCGCCGATCGCGAGGCGCAGCGGATCTTCCTCGATCTGCTGCTCAAGCATGGCAACCCCGAACGCGCGCTGCGCCGGATGAACGAGCTGGGCGTGCTGGCGGCCTTCATCCCCGAATTCGCGCCGGTGGTGGCGATGATGCAATTCAACATGTACCACCATTACACGGTGGACGAACACACCATCCAGTGCATCAGTCACCTCGCCCGGATCGAGCGCGACGAACTGGTCGAGGAACTGCCCGTGGCCTCGGGCATCCTGCGGCGCGGCGTGAATCGCAAGGTGCTCTATGTGGCGCTGTTGCTGCACGATATCGGAAAGGGGCGCGACGAGGATCATTCGGTGCTGGGCGCGCGCATCGCGCGCCGCGTCGCGCCCCGGCTGGGGTTGAAGAAGTCCGAATGCGCCACGGTGGAATGGCTGGTGCGCTACCACCTGCTGATGTCCGACATGGCGCAGAAGCGCGACATTGCCGATCCGCGCACGGTGCGCGACTTTGCCAAGGCGGTGCAGACCCGCGAGCGGCTGGATCTGCTGACGGTGCTGACGGTCTGTGACATCCGCGGCGTGGGGCCCGGCACCTGGAACAACTGGAAGGCGGCGCTGATCCGGGCGCTCTACCGCCAGACCCGCCGGGGCCTGGAGGACGGGATGGAGGCGCTGAACCGCGAGAATCGCGGCTCCCAGGCCAAGAAGGCGCTGCGCGCGGCGCTGGAGGATTGGGACAAGGCCGCGCTGCGGCAGGAGACGCAGCGCCACTACCCCCCCTACTGGCAGGGGCTGCACGTGACGGCGCATGTTGTTTTCGCCCGTCTGCTTCGCGATATCCGCGACGACGAGATCCGCATCGACCTGCACCCGGACGAGGACCGCGACGCCACCCGGGTCTGCTTCGCGCTGGCCGATCACCCCGGCATCTTCTCGCGGCTCGCCGGCGCCCTGGCGCTGGTCGGCGCCAATGTGGTGGACGCGCGCACCTATACCACCAAGGACGGTTTCGCCACCGCGGCCTTCTGGGTCCAGGATGCCGATGGCAGCCCCTACGAGGCCGACCGTCTGCCGAAGCTGCGTCAGACCATCGAGAAGACGTTGCGCGGCGAGGTGAAACCGGCGCAGGCGATTTCCAGCCGAAAGCTCAAGAAGCGCGAACGCGCCTTCCGCGTGCCCACCTCGATCACCTTCGACAATGACGGTTCGGAAATCTACACCATCATCGAGGTCGATACCCGCGATCGCCCGGGCCTGCTCTACGATCTCACCCGCACGCTGGCGGACGCGAATGTCTACATCGCCTCGGCGGTGATCGCGACCTATGGCGAACAGGCGGTGGACAGCTTCTACGTCAAGGACATGTTCGGGCTGAAATTCCACTCGGTCTCGAAACAGCGCACGTTGGAACGCAAGCTGCGCGAGGCGATCGAGAAGGGGGGCGAGCGGGTCTGGTCCTGAGCGCCGCCCCGCCGAGCCCCCGGCCTTTCCGCCTGCCCTTCCGCCGCCCCGGCCTTTCGGCTAAGCCTGCCCGCAGCGGCTGAACGGAGAACCTGTGCCGATGAAACCCATCCGCCTGATGTCGGGCTTCCTGACCGTGGGGGTCTGGACCCTGGCCAGCCGGATTCTGGGGTTCGCCCGCGACGCGATGATCCTGGCGCTGCTGGGCACCGGGCCGCTTTACGAGGCCTATGTGGTGGCCTTCCGCCTGCCCAACATGTTTCGCCGTTTCTTCGCCGAGGGCGCGTTCAACACCGCCTTCGTGCCCATGTTCTCGAAGAAGCTGGAAGGCGGGGAAAACGCCGCGGCCTTCGCCCGCGAGGCCTTCGCGGGGCTGGCCACGGTGCTGATCGTGTTGACGCTGCTGGCGCAGCTGGCCATGCCCTGGCTGATCTACGGCATGGCCAGCGGCTTCGCCGGGGCGCGGGAATTCGACCTGTCGGTGGAATTCGGCCGCATCGCCTTTCCCTACATCCTGTTCATCTCGCTCGCCGCGCTGCTCTCGGGCGTGCTGAACGCGACCGGCCGCTTCGCCGCCGCCGCCGCCGCGCCGGTGCTGCTGAACGTGCTGCTGGTGGGCGCGATGGCCGCGGCGCACTGGCTGGGGGGCGACGTGGCGCGCGCGCTGATCTGGGCGATCCCGGTTGCGGGTCTTGCGCAGCTGGCGCTGGTCTGGTCGGCCGCGCGGTCTGCGGGCGTCACGCTGTCGCTGCAACGCCCGCGCCTGAGCCCGGAGCTGCGCAAACTGGTGCGCATCGCGGTGCCGGCTGCGCTGGCGGGGGGCGTGGTGCAGGTCAACCTGTTGGTGGGCCAGCAGGTGGCCAGCTATTTCGACCGGGCGGTGGGCTGGCTCTATGCGGCCGACCGGCTCTACCAGCTGCCGCTGGGCGTGGTGGGCATCGCCATCGGCATCGTGCTGCTGCCGGACCTGTCGCGCCGGCTCAAGGCCGACGACCATGCCGGCGGGCGTCACGCGCTGAGCCGGGCTGCCGAGGTCGCGCTGGCGCTGACGATTCCCTGCGCGGTGGCGCTCGTTGTGGTGCCGCTGCCGCTGGTCTCGGTCTTGTTCGAGCGCGGCGCCGCCACCGCCGACGATTCCGCCGCCATCGCGGTGGCCGTGGCGATCTACGGGCTGGGGCTGCCCGCCTTCGTGCTGCAGAAGATTCTGCAGCCGCTTTTCTTCGCCCGCGAGGACACCAGGAGCCCTTTCCGCTACGCGCTCTGGGCGATGGCGGTGAACGCGGCGGTGGCGATCGGCCTGGCCCCGGCCCTGGGCTGGATCGCGCCGGCCATCGCCACCAGCCTCGCCGGCTGGGTGATGGTGGCGCTCCTGGTCGCCGGAACCCGGCCGATGGGCGAGGTCGCCCGCTTCGACAGCCGCTTCCGGCAACGGATCTGGCGCATCATTGCCGCCTCCGCCGTTCTGGCCGTCGGGCTCTGGGCGCTGAACATGGCGCTCGGACCGTTCCTGGGGATGCCCGGCTGGCGCTACCTGGCGCTGGCCGGGCTGGTCGCCGGGGGGGCTGCGATCTACTTCCCGGCCGCGCAGGTTCTCGGCGCGATGCGCCTGTCGGAATGGCGCGGCGCGCTGCGCCGTGGCGGCTGAGCCCGCGTCCTCCCGGCCGAAATACGCTTCTGGTGTCTGACCTTCGGGGCGGGAGAGAGCGGAGTCCCGGCGCGTCTCCACGCGATCCTGCGCCGGCCCGTCACCGGGCCGCCCGGATCACGCCGGAGCCGAAGCCGCCCAGTCCCAGTACAGCTCGCGAACCCGCCGGGTGACCGGCCCGATCTGGTACTGGCGGTCGTCGAACGCCGTCACCGGCGTCACCTTCATCAGGTTGCCCGACAGGAACACCTCGTCGGCCGCGCGGAAATCCTCGAAGCCAAGCACCGTCTCATGCACCTCGATGCCATCGGCGCGCATGTTGGCAATATGGCGCGCCCGGGTGATGCCCGACAGGAAGGTGCCGTTGGCGATCGGCGTGAAGGCCACCCCGTCCTTCACCATGAACACGTTGGCGGTGGCGGTCTCGGCCACATTGCCCAGCGCATCGGCCACCAGCGCGTTGCCGAAGCCCTTCGCCCGCGCCTCGGCCAGCATCCTGGCATTGTTCGGATAGAGGCAGCCCGCCTTGGCGTTCACCACCGCGTCCTCCAGCACCGGGCGGCGGAAGCGCGTGGTGGTCAGCGTGGTGGCGGCATCCGGCGCGGCCATCGGGATCTCTTCCAGCGAGATGGCGAAGCCGGTCGCGCCCGGCTTGGGCAACACGCCCAGCGGGCCGCCCTCCAGCGCCCAGTACATCGGGCGGATATAGACGGCGGCGTCCTTCGGATAGGCCTTCAGCCCCTCGCGCACGATCTCGACCATTTCCTCGGCGCCCATGGTGGGGGTGATCATCAGCGCCTCGGCCGAGCGGTTCACCCTGGCGCAATGCGCCTCCAGATCCGGGGCAAGCCCGTTCACGAAACGCGCCCCGTCGAACACCGTCGTCCCGAGCCAGGAACCGTGATCGGCGGCCTTCATCACCGCCAGATCACCGTCATGCCAGCGCCCGTCGAACCAGGTGCGCAAATTCGTTCCTGTGGCCATGGCGTCTCTCCCTCGTGCTGCGGCGGGGCGACACTAGGCCGGCCGGCGGGTGCGGTCCAGAGGGGATCGCCCCCGGTCCGGGGACCGGGGGCGCGCGCAACCGGCGGGACGGGGATGGGGCGCCGCGATGGCTGGCGATCGAAACAACGCGCAGCATCGCGTGACACCAAGGGGGGCGCGTGAGGGCCGGTGCGCGCAGCTTTCCTAACACCGGCGCACGACGGATTCGTGACGGTCAGCCCGCCTCTGCCAGCAGGCTGTCAAGGTCAAGCCGGGCGGTGACCATGGCAAGCCCGCCCTCGGCATCGCGCGGCCACTGGTCGCGCGGACGGTCACGGTAGAGCTCTACCCCGTTGCCGTCCGGGTCGGAGAGGTAGACGGCCTCGCTGACCCCATGATCGGCAGCGCCTTGCAGCGCGATCCCCGCCTCCAGCACCCGCAGCACCGCCCGCGCCAGCGACGCGCGGTCCGGATAGAGGAACGCCGTGTGATAGAGCCCGGTATGGCCCGGCGGCGGGGCGCTGCCGCCCAGGCTGTCCCAGGTATTCAGCCCGATATGGTGGTGATAGCCCCCCGCGCCGAGAAAGGCGGCCCGGTCGCCCATCCGCTGCTGCAGTTCGAAGCCCAGCACGCCGGAATAGAAGCCGATCGCGCGCTCCAGGTCGGCCACCTTCAGGTGAACATGGCCCACGCGGGCCTCGGGCGGGGCGGTATGGGACATTGCGGTTTGCGGCATGGCGGGTCTCCGTTGGTGCTGTATTCCCAATCTCGGACCCGCAAGGCGCCTTCACAAGCGGTACCCGCGCACGACCCCCCTGCATCGGTGCGCAGACCCTCAGCGCCGCGCGGCGCGCCTGATCCGCCGCAGCACGAGGTTCGTCAGGCCGGACGCCAGCAGCCCGGCCAGCGCCGCCAATGCGCCCAGGAGCGCCAGCACGAGTTCCAGCGCCTTGTCCGCCCAGCGCAAGGTCGCACGGGCCACGCGGGCCGGGCCCAGCATCTCCGTCGCGCCCAGCGTCCGCGGCCCCATCGCCTCGGAGGCCCGCGACAGCCGCGCGAGTTCGGTTGCATCGCCGGTGCGGCCCAGCAGGTAGAGCCCCGAAGCCGGCCCGACCTTTCGCACCAGCATGCCAGCGTCATCCAGCATGCGCGTGGCCGGGGCCAGACGTCCGGGCCGGCTCGCGGCCTTCAGGTCGCCCAGGTTGCGCACCCCCGGCAGAGCCTTCCAGTCAAGGCCCTCGCGCGCCGCAGCTTCAAGCGCGCGGACCATGTAGGGCGGCATCGCCCCCATGCGCCGGGCGAGCTTGCCCAGCCCCGCGCCCGCCTTGACCAGGGCCGAACTGCCACCTGTCGCGACCACCAGCGCCGTGGCCCCCAGGCCCACGACGGACAGCGCCAGGTCCACCTCGTCGATCTCCGTCCCCATCGCATAGGCGGTTCCGGCCCTCGCAATCCCCGCCAGATCGCCCAGCGGCGTCATGTCCACGGGCGCCCGGCAGGCCAGCAGCAGGTCAAGCGGGCAGGTGCCCGCATCCCAGATACAGGTCGCGCAATCCCCGGCGCGCCGCCATAGCCCTTCATCCGTCGCGCGGGCGGTCTCGATCCGGGCCCCGAGGTCGGGCGGCAGGTCGAGGCCCAGCCGCGCGGTCTCGGCCTCGATCGCCTCGATCGCCAACCAGTTGCGCGGTTCGGCGGCCAGATGCCGCTCCAGCCGGGCGGCGACGGTGGCCGGCGTGGCATGGCTGGCCAGCAGCCGGTCCAGTTCGGCCTCGACCTGCGCCAGCGGGCGGTCCAGCAGCATCCCCGGCACCCCGCTGCGCCAGAGCGCATGCAGGTTCCAGGCGCTCCAGCAGAGCGAGGCCACCAGCAGGGCGGTCAGCGCAGCGCGCACCACCCCGCCCACGGGCCTCAGGCCCCGCGCACCATGCCGACGATTTCGCAGGTGCGCTCCAGGATGGGCGCGGCGATGGCGCGGGCGCGATCCGCGCCGCGGGCCAGCGTGGCGTCGATCTCGGCCGGGTCCTGCATCAGCCGCGCCATCTCGGTCGAGATCGGGGCAAGCTTCTCCACCGCCAGTTCGGCCAGCGCGGGCTTGAATTCGGAAAACTGCCGCCCGCCATGCTCTGCCAGCACCTGCGCCGAGGTCATGTCGGCCAGCGCGGCGTAGATATTGACGAGGTTGCGCGCCTCGGGCCGCTCGGCCAGCCCGGCCATCTCGGAGGGCAGCGGCTCGGGATCGGTGCGGGCCTTGCGGATCTTCTGCGCGATGGCCTCCGCATCGTCGGTCAGGTTGATCCGGCTCATGTCGGACGGGTCCGACTTGGACATCTTCCGGGACCCGTCGCGCAGGCTCATCACGCGGGTCGCGGCCCCCTCGATCACCGGCTCGGTCAGCGGAAAGAACTCCACCCCGTAATCGTGGTTGAACTTCGCGGCGATGTCGCGGGTCAGCTCCAGGTGCTGCTTCTGGTCCTCGCCCACGGGAACATGGGTGGCATGGTAGAGCAGGATGTCGGCCGCCATGAGCGCGGGATAGGCGAAAAGGCCCAGGCTCGCCTCTTCCTGGTTCTTGCCCGCCTTGTCCTTCCACTGGGTCATGCGCTTCATCCAGCCCATGCGCGCGACGCAGTTGAAGATCCAGGCCAGTTGCGCGTGTTCGGCCACCCGGCTCTGGTTGAACAGGATCGAGCGCGCCGGGTCGATGCCCGCGGCCAGGTAGCCCGCCGTGAGCTCGCGGGTCTGGCGGCGCAGGGCGTCCGGATCCTGCCAGACGGTGATGGCATGCATGTCCACCACGCAGTAGATCGTCTCGATCCCCTGCTCCTGCATCTCGACGAAGCGCTTCATCGCGCCGAGATAATTGCCGAGCGTGAGCCCGCCCGAGGGCTGGATCCCCGAGAACACCCGCGGCGTGAAGGCCGCGTTGGCTGCTTGCGCGGGGGCGGGCGCCTCGGACATGGCGAAAACTCCGTCTGGATTCGGGCTGCGGTCTCGCTTACCCACGGGGGGCAAGGCCGTCAAGAAGCCCGGCCCGAGCGGAGATGCGGACATGAAGAGCCCGATGCCGACCCAGCCCGTCAACCCGCTGCCGCCCGTGGTGGTGGCGCTTTTCGTGATGATCGTGCTGGTCGAGGGCGTCTTCGCGCTGGGGGCGCGCGGCCTTCTGGGCGGGCCCGAGGCGGTGGGCTGGCGCAACGAGGCGATCCAGCTCTACGGGTTCAACGGCGCGATCCTCGACTGGATGCTGGAAACCGGGCGCTGGCCCCCGGAGCACCTGCTGCGGCTGGTGACCTTCCAGTTCGTGCATGGCACCTTCACCCATGCGCTCTTCGCCGCGATCATGCTGCTGGCGCTGGGCAAGATGGTGGGCGAGGTGTTCGGCGCGCCGGCCACGCTGGCCGTGTTCGTGCTGTCGGGCGCGATGGGAGCAGCGGTGTTCGGGTTGGCCCTCGACGATCCGGCCTGGCTTGTCGGGGCCTTTCCAGGGGTCTACGGGCTGATCGGCGCCTTCACCTGGCTGCTCTGGATGCGGCTGGGCCAGGTAGGGGCGCAACAGGCGCGGGCCTTCACGCTGATCGGGTTCCTGCTGGGCATCCAGCTGGTCTTCGGGCTGCTCTTCGGGCTGAGCAACGACTGGCTGGCGGATCTGGCCGGGTTCGCCGCGGGGTTCGGCCTGTCCTTCGTCGTCAGCCCGGGCGGCTGGGCGCGCCTGCGCGCGCGGCTTCGGCGCGAGTGACGCGGGAGGCGATGGGCGTTGCGCGGTGCGCTTGCCGGGGCGTTGG
>JBKHDP010000121.1:0-8820 GCA_046541255.1 Paracoccaceae bacterium
CTGGAAGCCCACGATGTTGTAGAGCGTGCCCAGCGCGTTGTCGCGGCGCAATTGCACCACGGCATGGGGTTTTTCGTCGGGCTTGTGCGGGTTGGTCAGGCCCACGGGTTTCATCGGGCCGTGCCGCAGCGTCTCCCGGCCGCGTTCGGCCATCACCTCGATCGGCAGGCAGCCGTCGAAATAGCCCGCCGTCTCGCCCTCGTGGAACTCGGTCTTGTCGGCGGCCAGCAGCGCGTCGATGAAGGCTTCGTATTCGTCGCGCGTCATCGGGCAGTTGAGATAGGCGGTGCGTTCCTCCTCGGTCTCGCCCTTGTCGTAGCGCGACTGCCGCCAGGCCACCGACATGTCGATGCTCTCGGCATAGACGATGGGGGCGATGGCGTCGAAGAAGGCCAGCGCCTCGGTGCCGGTTTCGGCGGCGATGGCCCGGCCCAGCGCATCGGATGTGAGCGGGCCGGTGGCGATGATCCATTGGCCCTGGTCGGGCAGGGCGGCGATCTCGCCCTCCTGCACCGTGATATTGGGATGGGCGCGCAGCCGTTCGGTGACCTCCTGGGCGAACTGCTCGCGATCGACCGCGAGGGCGCCGCCCGCAGGCAGCCGGTGGCGATCGGCGGTCTGAATGATCAGCCCGCCGGCGGCGCGCATCTCCCAATGCAGCAGGCCCACGGCGTTCTGTTCGTCATCGTCCGAGCGGAAGGAATTGGAACAGACCATCTCGGCCAGATTGCCGGTGCGATGCGCGAAGGTGCCGACCTTGGGGCGCATCTCGTGGATCACCACGTCCACCCCCATGGAGGCCGCCTGCCAGGCGGCCTCGGATCCGGCCATGCCGCCGCCGACGATATGCAATGTCTGTGTCATGGCGCCGATCTAGGGCAGTGCGGCCGGGATGGGAAGGGCTCAGGCCCAATCGGGCTTGCGCTTTTCCAGGAAGGCCGCGATCCCTTCCTCGGTGTCGCGCAGGAGCATGTTCTCGACCATCGCCGCGCCGGTGAAAGCATAGGCCTCGTCCAGCGGCATCTCGGCCTGCTCGTAGAAGGCCCGCTTGCCGATCCGCACCGCCGCGCCCAGCTTGGCCGCCACGGTCGCGGCGAGGGCGCCGGTCTCGTCTGCCAGCGCCTCGGGCGGGACCACCCGGTTCACCAGCCCGATCTCGCGGGCGCGGGTTGCGTCGATGAACGCGCCCGTGGTCAGCATCTCGAAGGCCTGCTTGCGCGGGACGTTGCGGCTGAGCGCCACCATGGGGGTGGAACAGAACAGGCCGATATTGACCCCGTTCACCCCGAAGCGCGTGCCCTCGGCGGCCACCGCCATGTCGCAGGAGGCCACAAGCTGGCAGCCTGCCGCGGTGGCGATGCCGTGGACCTGCGCGATGACCGGCTGCGGCAGGGCGCGGATCGCCTGCATCACGGAGGTGCAGCGGTCGAAGAGATCCTTGAAATAGGCCGCCCCGCCATCCTCGGATTGCCGGCCGGCCTGCATCTCCTTGAGGTCATGGCCGGCGCAGAAAGCCTTGCCTTCGCCCGAGAGTACCACGGCGCGCACCGTCTCGTCCGCGCGCAGCGAATCGAATTCTGCCTGCAGCGCCGCCAGCATCGCGTCCGAGAGAGCGTTGAGCTTCTCGGGTGCGTTGAGCCTGAGATGGGCGATCTGCCCGGTGTCGTGACGTTCCAGAAGTGCCATCTTGTCCTCCCCGGAGATTCCCTCAAAGTCTAGGCGCTGTCGGCACGGGAGGAAAGCATGGGTCTTGCGATGGAGGCGGCGGCGCTGGGCGCGTTCATGGCGCGGGAGTTTCCGCAGGTGGCGGAGGATTTCGCCATCGAGCGGGTGGGCGAGCACGAGATCGATGTCCGGCTGCGCGTGGCCGAGCGGCATCTGCGCCCGGGCGGCACGGTGTCGGGGCCGTCGATGTTCGCGCTGGCCGACGTGTCGGTCTATCTCGCGATACTGGCGATGATCGGCCCGCAGGCGCTGGCGGTGACCACGGGCTGTTCGATGGATTTCATGCGCAAGCCGGCGGCCGGGCGTGACATGATCGCGCGCTGTCGGCTGCTGAAACTGGGCCGAGTGCTGGCGGTGGGCGATGTGCTGCTGTTCTCGGAGGGGCAGGACGCGCCCGTGGCACGGGCCTCGATGACCTATTCGATCCCGCCAGCACGGGGCTGACGACCAAATTCCCCGAGGGATCTTGCCGGGAATTTTCCCGAAACCTCTTGGCGCGCGCACGTCGCAGGAGAGCGGGCGGGGCGCTGACGCCCCGCCGCCGCGCTCAGGGCATCAGCTTGCGCACATAGCCCGGCAGGGCGAAGGCCGCCTGATGCACCTCGGGGGTATAGTAGCCTGGGGCTATTCCAGCCGCCTCGAACCGGCCGCGCAGCACCTCCAGCGGTGTCTCGCGCGCCCCGCCATCGGTGCCCCAGCCAAAGGCCATCGGCCCGCCGGCATAGGTTGGCACGGTGGCCAGGTAGCAGGTGGCATCGGCGAACAGCGCGGTGAAAGCGCGCATCGTGCTGGTCAGCTCGTCGCCCTGCATGAAGGGCACGCCGTTCTGGGTGACAAGGATGCCGCCATCGGTCAGCCGGCGCTTGGCATGGCCGTAGAAACTGTCGGTGAACAGAACCTCGCCCGGGCCCACCGGATCGGTGGAATCGACGATGATCACGTCGAAGCTGCCCGCGCCCTCGCGCATGTAGGCCGCGCCGTCGGCGATCACCAGGTTCAGCCGGGGGTCGTCGAATGCGCCGTCGGAGAGCATCGGCAGATACTGTTTCGAAAACTCCACCACGCCCGCGTCAATCTCGACCATGGTGACATGTTCGACGCTGTCATGGCGCAGCGCCTCGCGCGCCATGCCGCCATCGCCGCCGCCCACGATCAGTACCCGGCGTGCGTCTCCATGCGCCAGGATCGGCACGTGGGTCAGCATCTCGTGATACACGAAATTGTCGCGCTCCGTGGTCTGCACGACGTTGTCGAGGGTCAGCACGCGACCGAAGCTGGCATTCTCGAAGAGTTTCAGCCGCTGGTGCTCGGTCTGGCTGTCATAGAGCACCTTGTCCACCCGCAACGCCTGGGCATAGGCGGGATGGAGGGTTTCGCGCATCCATTCGGTCATGCCGCGATCCCCGCCTCCGACACCACGTCCTCGCCGCGGCGCAGCTCCTTCACGCGCACGTCGGCGGTGCCGAAGGCGGCCTTGAGCACGTCGACCGCGCGCCAGGGCTGCGCATCGCCGCACATGAACACGTCGAAGGCGCCATAGCCGATCTCGGGCCAGGTATGCACCGAGATGTGGCTCTCGGCCAGCACGGCCACCCCGCTCACACCCTGCGGGCTGAACTTGTGGGTGTGGATATGCAGCAGCGTCGCCCCGCATTCATCCACGCAGTCGCGGAAGGCCTGCGCGATGCGGGCCTCGTCGTCGAGCCCGTGTCCGTTGACCACCTCGATGATGAGATGGGTTCCGGCGAACACGGCCCCGTCGCGGCGGATGAAATGATCCTCGCGGGTGTCGTCGAAGATGTCGAATTGCGCGGCAATGCCGCGGACGGTGTCTTCCTCTTGGGCGCCTGTCTCCAGACCGATCCCCAGTTGGAAGAGGTTGGCGTCCTTCATGGCGCTCCCCTTCGTTCCAGCAGATTGAATCCGGTCGGTCCCTTAGCGCCCCCCCGGAAGACTTCCGAAGTTGGGATCGGTTCCGATCACGTGAGGCGCACCTAGGGGTTGCGGTCGAGTCGCGCAAGGGCTTTCTTGATGTCTGACGCCGAATTTTTCGGCCGCGCCGACTCGCGGGAGGCGCCGTTGACCTGGGTCAAGGCGGCGGTCGTGCCGCAGCGTCATGCAGGCCCGGTGCACGGAAACCGGGATCCGGCGCCTTGAGGGAGTAAGAGATGACCGAGACCACCGCCGCGGATCTGCCGGAACACGACCGGCTGGCGAACATGCCGATCACCTTCTTCGCCATCGTGATGGGTCTCATGGGCCTTGCGCTGGCGCTGCACGCGGCGGCAGAGGTCTGGTCGCCCGCGGCGGCATTGTCGAACGCGGTGCTCTGGGCGGGGATCGGCGTCTTTCTCGTCGTGGCCGGCTTCTATGCCGCCAAGCTGCTGCGCCACCCGCAGGCTGTGGTGGCGGAATGGAACCACCCGGTGCGGCTGGCCTTCTTCCCGGCGGTGTCGATCTCGCTGCTGCTGATCGCCACGGCGCTGCACGCCACACAGCCCGGAGCCGCCAACCTGGTCTGGTGGCTGGGCACGGCGGGGCAGGGGGTGCTGACCATCGCCGTGGTCTCGGGCTGGATCAGCCATCGCAGCTTTCAGGTCGGGCATCTCACCCCGGCCTGGTTCATTCCGGCGGTGGGCAATGTGATCGTGCCGGTGGCAGGCGTGCCGCTGGGCCATGTGGAACTGTCCTGGCTGTTCTTCTCGGGCGGGCTGGTGTTCTGGGTGGTGCTGCTGACGCTGGTGATGAACCGGCTGGTGTTCCACGATCCGGTGCCCGCGCGGCTGTTCCCGACGCTGGTGATCCTGATCGCGCCGCCCGCCGTGGCCTTCGTGGCCTGGCTGCAGCTGGCAGGCGGGCTCGATCCGTTCGGGCGGGTTCTGCTGAACGCCGCCTATGTCTTCGCCGCGCTGGTGGCGGTACAGTTGCCCCGCCTGATCCGGCTGCCCTTCGCGCTGTCCTGGTGGGCGCTGTCCTTCCCGATGGCGGCGCTGTCGATCGCGTCCTTCCGCTATGGCGCGCTGGCCGAGTCGGCGGTGCATCGCGGCCTGGGTGTCGCGGTGCTGCTGGCGCTTGTCGCGGTGGTGGCTGTCCTGGTGGTGCGCACGCTGGGGGCCATCGCCCGGCGCGAGATCTGCAAGCCGGAATAGCCCCCGCGCGCTGACGGCGGGCCGCCCTGGAATGGGGTACAATGATACCTAAAACGCAAGTCATTGATTTGGCATGCTTAATTGGGGAATTGCGCGGTTGACCTGCGGCGCAGGGTGGCTATAACCGCGCAATCGCATTCCGGCGGGCCCGATCCGCCATGCCTCACTCGAACCACAGGGTAACCTGACCATGAAAACCTTCTCTGCGACACCGGCAGATATCGAGAAGAAGTGGATCGTGATCGACGCCGAGGGCGTCGTTCTGGGCCGCCTTGCCTCGATCGTCGCCATGCGCCTGCGCGGCAAGCACAAGGCGGGCTTCACCCCGCACATGGATTGCGGCGATAACGTGATCGTCATCAATGCCGACAAGATCCAGCTGACCGGCAAGAAGCGGGCGGAAAAGACCTATTACTGGCATACCGGCCATCCCGGCGGCATCAAGAGCCGCAAGGCCGCCGACATCCTGGAAGGCGCCCATCCCGAGCGCGTGGTGACCGCCGCGATCAAGCGGATGCTGCCTGGCAACCGCCTGTCGCGCCGCCAGATGACCAATCTGCGCGTCTACGCCGGCGCCGAGCACCCGCACGAGGCGCAGCAGCCCGAGGTGCTGGACGTCAAGAGCATGAACTCCAAGAACACCCGGGTGACGAAGTAATGGCCGAAGAAATCAAATCCCTCGACGCGCTCGAAGCGGTCGCCGGCAGCGCACCCATCGAGCAGACCGTGACCGTCCGCGAGCCCGAGCGCGACGCGCTGGGGCGCTCCTATGCCACCGGCAAGCGCAAGGATGCCGTGGCGCGCGTCTGGATCAAGCCCGGCTCGGGCAAGGTGCTGGTGAACGGCAAGGACCTGAACACCTATTTCGCGCGCCCCGTGCTGCAGATGATCCTGCGCCAGCCGTTCCAGGTGGCCGGCGTGGTGGATCAGTTCGACGTGATGTGCACCGTGAAGGGCGGCGGGCTTTCGGGCCAGGCCGGCGCGGTCAAGCACGGCATCTCGAAGGCGCTGCAGCTTTACGATCCCTCGCTGCGCGCCCCGCTGAAGGCGGCGGGCTTCCTGACCCGCGACAGCCGCGTGGTGGAACGCAAGAAATACGGCAAGCGCAAGGCGCGCCGCAGCTTCCAGTTCTCCAAGCGCTGATCGCGCCCGCCGCGATCCACAGGACAGCAGAGCCGCCCCTTCCCGGGGGCGGCTCTTTCGCTTTGGCAACGTGGCGGATCGCGCCGGGTGTGGCTTCAGCCCAGATGCGGCTCGATCAGGGCGTCGAGATTCACCCGCGCGCGCAGCCGGGTGGCCAGAAGATAGATGCCCGCGAATTTCCTCTGCAGGAACAGCGCGTCAACCGGCGGCACATGGCCCAGGTCGGGGGCGTCGCGCATCTCCATCCCCGCCTCGGTCATCCGGCGGGCCATGTCGGAATTGCCGAAATCGAACACGCCGCCCCGTTGCAGCGGTGCCATCGACATCACGAAGAGATCGACCAGCCGCGCGCGATGGCCCGCGGCCATCCCGTCCGAGAGATAGCCGATCTCCAGCGCCGCCGCCTCGATTCCGGCACGGTCGCCATGCCGACCGGCCCGCAGCAGCGACCGGAACGCCTCGACCAGCGGCGCGTCAAAGGCGCGGGTGGCGCCGAAATCCAGCAGCACGATGCGCCCGCTATCGGGCGCGTAGCGGAAATTGCCGAAATTCGGATCGGTCTGCATCAGCCGGTAGTCGAACAGCTCGCGGAATGTCAGCTCCAGCAGCAGCCGGGCGATGCGGTCGCGCGTTTGCTGATCGGCGCCGTCCATCCGTTCGACCGGAACGCCCTCGACGAAACTCATGGCCAGAACATCGCGCGTGATCAGTTCGCGCCGCAGCTCCGGCAGCAGGAAGTCGGGGTCGTCCGCCAGCAAGGCGCGGAACGCCTCCAGCCGGTCGGCTTCGAGCAGGTAGTCGGCTTCCTCGTGCAGCTGGCGCCGCGCCTCGTCGAGCAGCGGGTCCAGCGCGATCCCGGGCGGCAACAGGCCCGAGACACGGATCAGCGCGCCCAGATTGGCCACGTCGCTGTCGATGCTGCGCCGGACCCCGGGATATTGCACCTTGATCGCAAGATCCTGCCCGTCGCGACTGCGTGCCCGGTGCACCTGGCCGATCGAGGCGGCGGCCACCGGGCGCGGATCGAACCGGGCGAAGCGCGGCAGCCAGCCCGTGCCCCATGCGGCGTCCAGCACCCCGCGCAGCTGGCGCGGCGGCATGACATGCGCCTCTTCGCGCAGGCGCGACAGGATTGCCGCGATTTCAGGAGGCAGCAATTCGCCCGCATCCATCGAGACCAGCTGCCCCACCTTCATCGCGGCGCCGCGCATCCGCGCCAGCTGGTCGGCCAGCCGCGCCGCGTTGCCCGGTGTCAGCAACAGGTCGCGCAGCTCGGGCCGGCGGCCGCGCGCCAGCTCTCGCAGGCCGCCCAGGGCTGCGCCGCCCGCGATTCCCGTCGCGGTGCCGCCCAGCCGCGCCAGCCGCGACAGGCGGCTGCCGGGAACGGCAAGCGGGCGGGAAAAGGTGTCGTGCGGGGGCATCCTGGCTCGACTCGCTCGGGGATCTGGCAGGCAGGCCGGGATCGGTCTGCCTCGGGCAAGTTCTATGCGAGCGCTGCCCGGATTCAAGCCCGGGCGGTGCGGCGAATTGGTGTGCCCCCTGCAGCGGGACCGGATCGGCGCAGGGATGCGGGGCGAGACTGGCGGCCCGGGATCAGGGGGCGCGAAAATGCTTGGCCAGTTTCAGCCCCTGGCCCTGGTAGTTCGACGCGATCCCCGCGCCATAGAGCCGGTCCGGCCGGTCGGCCATCCGTTCGTAGACCAGCCGACCCACGATCTGGCCATGCTCCAGCACGAAGGGCGCCTCGTGGCAGCGCACTTCCAGCACGCCGCGCGAGCCCGCGCCCCCGGCCTCGGCATGGCCGAAACCCGGATCGAAGAAGCCGGCGTAATGCACCCGGAACTCGCCCACCATGGCGAGGTAGGGCGCCATCTCGGCGGCATGATCGGGCGGGATGGTCACCGCCTCGCGGCTCACAAGGATGTAGAAGGCGCCCGGATCGAGGATGATCTGGCCATCCTCGGAATGCAGCTCTTCCCAGTAGTCGGCGGCGGGGTAATGGTCGATCAGATCCAGGTCTATCAGCCCGGTATGGGGCTTGGCGCGCCAGCCGACCAGCGTGCCGGTTTCGGGCCGCAGGTCGACGGAAAAGCCCAGCCCTTCGGAAATCACCGGCGGGGTGGAGACCAGCGGCGCCGCCGCGTGCAGCGCGGCCAGCGCCGCATCGTCCAGAACCGCCTGGCCGCGACGGAACCTGATCTGGTTCAACCGCATCCCCGGCCGCACCAGCACGGAAAACGAGCGCGGGCAGATTTCCGCATAGAGCTTTCCGCTGTAACCGGCAGGAATCCTGTCGAATTCCGTCCCGGCATCGATGATCGTGCGGGTCAGCAGATCGAGCCGGCCGGTAGAGCTCTTGGCGTTGGCCACCGCCTGCACATTGCCGGGCAGGGCCAGCCGCTCGGCCAGTTCCACCACATAGACGCAGCCCTTTTCCAGCACCGCACCCGGCGAGAGATCGATCTCGTGCATGGTCAGACCCGCCAGCCGCTCGGGGACGCTGCGGCCCTGTCCCGCGAGGAAAGAGGCCCGCACCCGCCAGGCGCGTCGTCCCAGCCGCAGGTCCAGGCTGGCGGGTTGCACCTGGTCGGGCAGGATCGCGGACTCGGCGGTGATCTCGCCCGCCGCGATCATTTCCCGCAGGGTCTGGCAGGGCAGGACACCGATCATCTGAGCACCTCCGAAACGCAAAACCGCCCGGGCCTTGCGGCCAGCGGGCGGTATTCGATGGTCGGGCTAGCAGGACTCGAACCTGCGACCTTCCGTCCCCCAGACGGACGCGCTACCAGGCTGCGCCATAGCC
>JBKHDP010000122.1:0-8649 GCA_046541255.1 Paracoccaceae bacterium
AGGTGAGCGGTATCGCCCGTACCGTGCGCGGCCCCAGCGCCAGCGCCGCACCCGCCGAATGGCCGATCAACGCGCGGGGGTGCCAGCCCTGCGCGGCCAGCAGCGCGGCGATATCGGCACTCATCTGGGGCAGCCCGCAGCGCCAGCCGCCCCCGGCAAGGGTGAGGCCCTGGC
This sequence comes from Paracoccaceae bacterium, assembly GCA_046541255.1. Classification (GTDB taxonomy): domain Bacteria; phylum Pseudomonadota; class Alphaproteobacteria; order Rhodobacterales; family Rhodobacteraceae; genus Rhodosalinus. The sequence goes on from JBKHDP010000122.1 coordinate 175, forward strand.
CGGGCAGGTCCAACGCCACGACGTGGAAACCGGCGGCCAGACGCGGAAACAGGTCGCGCCAGCTATGGGTGGAGGCGCCGGCGCCGTGGATCAGCAGCAGCGTTTCGCCCTGTCCGGCTTCTTGCACATGCCAGCGATGCGGGGGATGCGCGATGCGGCGCGACTGCCCGGCATTGGGCCAGCCAGCGAGATCGCGCGGCCAATCCATCGCTCAGCCCTCCAGCGCGTCGGAAATCGCGCCGCTGATGCGCTTGGCATCGGCGCGCGGCAGGGCAAGATAGGCCGCGCCCAGCGCCGCGGCGAGATTGGCCGAATCCGTGCCCGGCCGGGTGGCGGTGTCGATGACGATGGCGCCGATGCCTTGTGCCCGCAATATCCGCGCCATGCTTGCGGCATCCTCGGCCGCCTGCGCGCGGCCGCCGGTGCCGTCCAGCGCGACATTGGCGCGGCCGTCGGTGAGCAGGGCCAGCTTGGGCGAGAGGCCGCGGCCTCTGGCCTGCTCGGCCAGCGTGCCGGCGGCGCGAAGCCCCGACGCCAGCGGTGTGCCGCCGCCGCCGGGCAGCGCGGCCAGCCGCCGCTTGGTCTGTACCAGCGAGCGGGTGGGCGGCAGCAGCAATTCGGCGTCGGTGCCGCGAAACGCCACCAGCGCGACATGGTCGCGGCTGGCATAGGCCTGCGCCAGCAGCAGTTCCACCGCGCCCTTGGCCTCGCCCAGCCGGGCCATCGCCGCCGAGCCGGAGGCATCCACCGTGAAGATCAGCAGACGGTCGGAACGGTCCTCGTAGCGTTTCAGGCGGATGTCCGATCCGTGCACGATCACCCGGTCGGCCTGGGGTTGCTGCCTGCGGCGGATCGTCTGCCAGGGGGCGGCGGCGCGCAACGTGGCCACCAGATCCACCCTGTCGCGCCCGCCGGGGCGGCCGGGTCGGGGCGGTTTGGGCCGGCCGCGCCGGTTGCCCTTGCGCTTGGCACCCGCGCCCGATCCGCCCATGCCGCCGCGTGCGGCCTTTGCCTCTGCCAGCCGCGCCAGCAGGTCGCGCGGGACGAGGGCCGCGATCGCCTCGATCAGCATCTCCTGCGGCAGATCGGCCAGCGGGTCGTCCTGCCCGGCGCCGTTGTCCTGCTCGGGCTCCTGCTCCGGCGGGTCGGGGGGCGTATCCTGTTCCTGCTCCTCCTCCTGCGGCAGCATGGTGGCGCGGGAGGGATAGACCATCTCGGCGGCCAGGCGGATATCGTCATCCGAGGGCGTGTCGCGGCCCTCCAACGCGGCATTGGCGCGCGCTGCGCGGAGGGCCAGCAAGGGGGCGCGCAGGCTGTCGATCCCGAAACGGGCGGCCAGGGCCGTCAGCGCGGCGGCCTGTTCCGGTGAGATCGTGACGCTGGGAAGGCGGGCGCGCACCTCCGCCAGCACGGTTGCACCGGGCAATTCGCCCCGCGCTTCCAGCCGGCCAACACCCTCGAGATCAATCGCGAAGGCCAGTCTTTCGGTCAGAGCGCGCGGCGCGCGTTCGTCGCTGTCGGCGCCCTCGTCCAGCAGCACGAGCGCATGGCCCGGGCTGGCGTCCAGAAGTTGGGCCAGCCGTGCGGACAGGTCGGGCGCGCAGCGTTCGGCCATCGGCAGGACCAGCCTTTGCGGCCGCTGGGCCAGTCCCTGCGACATCACGGAGCGGCCGGAGGCAAGCGTGGCGGCCACGTCGATTCCGCCGTAGAGTTCGGCATCGCCGATCTCGGGATGGATGCGCTGGGCCGGGCCGGGCAGGGCGGCGAGCCGGGTCTCGAAGGCCTGACGCACCGGGCCCACGCGGGCGCGCAACGCGATGCCGCGCAGCCCCTCGGGATCGACGGCCAGCAGGGCCAGCGCGCGCAGCGCCCTGTCCCAGCGGGCGGCGCCCTCGGTCATCCCAGCACCTCGTCCACCACGCGGGCGACCCGGGTGCCGGACCCCGCCTCGTCGAGCGGATCGCGGCGCAGCCGGTGGCTAAGCGCCAGCGGCGCGACGCGGCGGATCTGCGCGCGGCCAAGCGCCTCGGCGCCGTCATAGGCCGCAAGCGCCCGGCCCGCGCGCAACAGCGTCAGTTCCCCGCGCAGCCCGTCTGCGCCCAGCGCGATGCAGAGCTGCGCGCAGTCGCGCAGCGCGTCGTCGGGGGTGGCCACCTCGCGCATGCGGGCGCGGGCGGCCAGGATGCGCTCGCGCACCTTGGCATCCTCGGCCTGCCAATGCGCCATGAAGGCGCCGTGATCCATCTCGAAGGCGTCGCGGCGACGGATCACCTCGATACGCTCCTCGATGTCGGACGGGCTGGCCACCTCGACGGACAGGCCGAACCGATCCAGCAGCTGCGGGCGCAGTTCACCTTCCTCGGGGTTGCCCGACCCCACCAGCACGAATCGCGCCGGGTGGCGCACCGACAGGCCCTCGCGTTCCACCACGTTCTGGCCGGATTGCGCCACGTCCAGCAGCAGGTCCACGATGTGATCCTCCAGCAGGTTCACCTCGTCGATATAGAGATAGCCGCGGTTGGCCTGCGCCAGCAGGCCAGGCTGGAACACCTTCTCGCCCGAGGTCAGCGCGCGCTCGATATCCAGGGCGCCGGTCACGCGGTCCTCGGTGACGCCCAGCGGCAGGTCCACCACGGGGGTAGGGCGCTGCGCGGTCTCGCCGGGCAGCGCCGGCGCCCAGTCCGGCACCTGTTCGGGCGTGGCGGAGTTGACCGGACAGCCCGCCACGACGGTGATCGGCGGCAAGAGCGCGGCGAGTGCGCGCACGGCCGTGGATTTGCCCGTTCCCCTGTCGCCGAAGACCAGCACGCCGCCCAGCCCGGGCTCGACGGCGGTCAGGATCATGGCGAGCTTCATCTGTTCCTGGCCGACAATGGCCGAGAAGGGGAAAGGTGCGGTCATGCGGCGGTCTCCAGTCCGGTGAGCGGGCTTTGTCCCTCCCATGTACCCGCGTCGCCCAGGACGCGAAAGCGGGCATAGAGCTCTTCGCGAAACCAGCCGCCCTCCCGCACCGCGCGGATGGCCTCGGCATGCGCGCCGGTGCGCGCGAAGGCGTCCATGCTGTGCTTGTCGGGCCAGATCGAGACGGTGACCTGCTGCACCCATGGCACCTCGCCGATCCCGATCTTGAAACGCACGTTCGGGTCACGGCCGATCGAGGCGCTGACGGCGGGTTCCTGGCCCCAGAAGCGCAGCGCGGCACGAGGCCGCACCGTGGCGCGGGTGATCGCGGCAAGCGGGCCCGGGCCGGGCTCGATCGAGGGGATGAAAGGCTGCGTGCCCGACCACGCGCCGCGCGCGGAGACCGGGGCCAGGAACACCGTCCAGGCCTCGGTGGCGCGGGCGTGGTAGCGCCGGTAGATCGCAGCCTCCGCGGTCTGGCGGCGGGCGGTCTCCAGGTCGGGCCAGGTGGCGAGAATGGCATAAACCCCAGTGTTCGGGATTGGTGTGAAGCCCTCGCCGGTGCCCGAGCCGCAGAGTTTCCAGAAGCCGATGCCGGGAACGCGTGGCATGGACAGGCGCGCTGCGGCCATCATGCCGAAGGCCCAGATCCGGGCGAAACCGGGGGGGAAGCGGAAGAAGCTCAGGCTGACCGTCTGGATCTGATCGCCCCTTGTCACGTTTGCATGTATGGTGTCTGGCATGGTTCGCCTCGAAGAGAAAGTGCGCGTGAAGGCAATTGTAAATCAAACTAGACACCACTAGGATAGTGTCATGTTGACACGTGTTGATCCAGGCCTGGCACTCCAGGCAGACCCGGCGGCCACTCCGCATGCCGTGGTCATAGGCGCCGGCCTTGGCGGGCTGGCTTCTGCCATGCGTCTTGGCGCCCGCGGCTATCGGGTGACGGTCATCGACCGGCTCGACGGGCCGGGCGGGCGCGGCTCCGCGATCCATGAGCAGGGGCACCGATTCGACCTGGGCCCGACCATCGTGACTGTGCCACAGATCTTCCGTGAACTGTGGGCCGCCTGCGGGCGCGATTTCGATGCCGACGTGGACCTGCGCGCGATCGATCCGTTCTACGTGATCCGCTGGCCCGATGGCAGTCACTTTACCGCGCGGCAGGATACCGATGCCATGCGCGAGGAGGTCCGCCGCCTGTCCCCCGGAGACGTGGCCGGCTACGACCGCTTCCTGCGCGACAGCGAACGGCGCTACTGGTTCGGCTTCGAGGGCCTGGGCCGGCGGTCGATGCACGAGCTGTGGGAACTGGTCAAGGTATTGCCCACTTTCGGGATGTTGCGGGCGGATCGCTCGGTCTATGCCCATGCCGCGCGGCGGTTCCGGGACGAAAGGCTGCGGATGGCGTTCTCGTTCCATCCGCTGTTCATCGGGGGCGATCCGTTCAACGTCACCTCGATGTATATTCTTGTAAGCCACCTCGAGAAGGAATTCGGCGTCCACTATGCCATCGGCGGGGTGGCGGCGATCGCGCGGGCGATGGGCCGGGTGATCGAGGACCAGGGCGGCCTGATCCGGCAGGAAACCGAGGTGGACGAGATCCTGGTGAAGGATGGCGCCGCCCGCGGCGTGCGCCTGACCAGCGGCGAGATCGTCACCGCCGATATCGTGGTCTCGAATGCCGATGCGGGCCATACCTACGACAGGCTGTTGCGCAATCACGGCCGCCGCCGCTGGACCGCACCGCGGCTGAAGCGGGCGCGCTGGTCGATGGGCCTGTTCGTCTGGTATTTCGGCACGAAAGGCACGGCCGGCATGTGGCCCAAGGCGGGCCATCACACCATCCTGAACGGGCCGCGCTACAAGGGCCTGGTGCAGGACATCTTCCTCAAGGGCAGGCTGGCCGAGGATTTCAGCCTCTACATCCATCGCCCTTCCGTCATCGACCCGACCGTGGCACCCGAGGGCGACGACACGTTCTACGTGCTTTCGCCGGTGCCGCATCTGGGCCATGACGATCCGGTGGACTGGCAGGCCGAGGCGCCGCGCTACAAGGCGCGCGTGCTGAAGGTGCTGGAAGAACAGCTGATGCCCGGTCTGGGCGAGAGGATCACCGCCGAGAAGGTGTTCACGCCCGAAACCTTCCGAGATCGGTACCTCAGCCCGCATGGCACCGGCTTTTCCATCGAGCCGCGCATCCTGCAAAGCGCCTGGTTCCGCCCGCATAATGTCAGCGAGGAGGCGAAGGGCCTCTACCTCGTCGGGGCGGGGACGCATCCCGGCGCGGGGCTGCCCGGCGTGATCTCCAGCGCCGAGGTGCTGGACAAGCTTGTGCCCGATCCTGTTTCCGTGGGGCGGCCGTGATCGCGGCGGCGGATCTCGCCCATTGCACCGAGGCGATCCGGCATGGGTCGCGGTCGTTCTACGCCGCCTCGCGCCTTCTGCCGTCGCGGGTGCGCGACCCTGCCCTGGCGCTCTATGCCTTCTGCCGGTTGGCCGATGACTCGGTGGACCTGCAGCAGGAGAAGGCCGACGCCGTGATGGAGTTGCAGGACCGGCTGAACCTGGCCTATGAGGGCCGGCCCCGCAATGCGCCCGCCGACCGTGCCTTCGCCGCGATGATCGAGGCGGTGGACATGCCCCGAGCCCTGCCCGAGGCGCTGCTGGAAGGGCTGGCCTGGGACGCGCTGGAGCGGCGCTACGCCTCGCTCTCGGAACTGCGGGCCTATTCGGCCCGGGTCGCCTCTGCGGTGGGGGCGATGATGTGCGTGCTGATGGGGGTGCGCGATCGGGGCGCCCTGGCGCGGGCCTGCGACCTGGGCGTGGCCATGCAGCTGACCAATATCAGCCGCGACATCGGCGAGGACGCGCGCGAGGGACGGCTCTATCTGCCGCTCGACTGGCTGGAACAGGCCGGGCTGGACCCGGAGGCGCTGCTGGCCGATCCCGCGCCTCGTCCCGAGATCCGAACCATGGTGCGGCGGCTGTTGAACGAAGCCTCGATTCTCTATGCCCGTTCCGAGGCCGGGGTGCGGCTGCTGCCGATTGCGGCGCGGCCGGGCATCTTCGCGGCGCGCTATATCTATGCAGGCATCGGCGGACGGATCGCCGCGGCGGGCCACGATTCGATCACCCGCCGCGCACATACCGGCGGTGCCCAGAAACTGGGCTGGACGTTGCTGGCGCTGGGGCGCAGCGCGGGGACGCTGGTGATGCCCCGCTCGCCGCTGCTTTATGCCCGTCCGCTGCCTGAAACCGCCTTCCTGGTAGACGCAGCGGCAACCCAGGCCCCTCCGGCGACGGACTGGTCGGACACGCTTTATGCCACGCTTGCGCGCGCCAAGGCACATGAGCAGGAGCGGCGGGGTCTCTTGATGAAAGAGGCCCGGCGCGCTAGTTGACAATGATGTTCTGGATCCTTTTCGCGATTTTCCTGGCAGCGTGTTTCGCAGCCGGTTCCACCGGCGCCCTGTTCTCGCCCGGGCCCTGGTACCGGGACCTTTCCAAACCGCGCTGGACGCCGCCGGACTGGCTGTTCCCGGTGGCCTGGGCCACGCTTTACCTGTGCATGGCGGGCGCGGGGGCGCGGGTGGCCATGGTGCCCGGCGCCGGGCTGGCCATGGCACTCTGGGCGCTTCAGATCGCGTTGAACGGGCTCTGGACGCCGGTGTTCTTCGGGCTCAAGCGAATCCGCATGGGCATGGGGGTGCTGGCGGCGCTCTGGCTTGCGGTCGCGGCCTGCACGGCGGCCCTGTTCCAGGTGGATCTGATCGCCGGGCTTCTGTTCCTGCCCTATCTGGGCTGGGTCTCGGTGGCGGGCGCGCTGAACCTGGCGGTCTGGCGGTTGAACCCGGACGTGGCAGCCAACCCGCCCGCGATTCCGCGCTGACCCGGGCGGACAGCGGCGGCTCGGCAAGCCTTACTCTGCGGCGTCGCGCATCCCCTCGGGACCGACCAGCGCGCGCATCGCGTCCCATTGCGACAGGAAGACCCGCCCGGTCATTTCGTCGAGGAAATGGCTGCGTTTCAGCCGGTCCATCACCGGGCCTTTCACCTTGGACATGTGCAACCGGATACCCAGGCTCTCGAGCCGCTGGTTGATCGCTTCCAGGCTTTCCAGCGCGCTCATGTCGATCTCGTTCACCGCCGAACACATCAGCACGACATGGCGGACCCGATCGTCGCCCACGACCCGGTCGTAGACGTAATCCTGCAGGAAGGCCGCGTTGGCGAAATAGAGGCTCTCGTCGATCCGCAGCGTGACCAGCGAGGGGTCGGTCACCACCGCATGGCGGCGGATGTTGCGGAAATGCTGGGTGCCGGGCACCAGCCCCACCTCGGCCACATGGGGGCGCGAGGTCTTGTAGAGAAACAGCGCGATCGACAGGATCACCCCGGCCGAGACGCCCATCTCGACGCCGAATCCCAGCGTCAGCAGGATGGTGGCGGCGACGGCGGCGAAATCCACCCTGGAATAGCGCCAGGTGCGACCGAGGATCGAGAAATCGACCAGGCTCAGCACCGCGACGATGATCGTCGCGGCGAGCGTCGCCTTGGGCAGGAAGAACAGCAGCGGCGTCAGCAGCAACGCCGCCAGCGCGATGCCGACCGCGGTATAGGCCCCCGCCGCGGGCGTCTCCGCCCCGGCATCGAAATTCACCACCGAGCGGGCGAAACCGCCAGTTACCGGGTAGCCGCCCGAGATCGCGGCGGCGATGTTGGACGTGCCCAGCCCCACCAGTTCCTGGTCCGGCACGATGCGCTGGCGCTTCTTGGCTGCGAGCGTCTGCGCCACCGAGACCGATTCCACGAAGCCGATGATCGAGATCAGCAGGGCGGAAACGAAGAGCTGGCTCCAGAGGCCGGGATCGAAGCTGGGCGCGGTGAGCGGCGGCAGCCCGGTGGGCACCTGGCCCACGATGGCCACGCCGCGCGCGCCGAGATCGAAGACCCACACCGCCAGCGTGGTCACCGCCACCGCGCCGACCGGACCGGCCTTTGCGATGATGTCCGCAAGCCGGGGTTTCAGCCCGGTCTTCAGGAGCAGCGGCTTCAGCCCCTTGCGCACCCAGAACAGGAAGCCCGTGGCCGCCACGCCGATCACCAGGGTGATGGGATTGGTGTCGCCCAGATGCGTCCAGAGCGACCCCAGCAAGGTGGGCAGGTTGTGGCCATGCGCCTCGATCCCCAGGATATGCTTGAGCTGCGAAGTGGCGATCAGCAAGCCCGAGGCCGTGATGAAGCCCGCGATCACCGGGTGACTGAGAAAATTCGCCAGAAAGCCCAGCCGGAAGATCCCCATCACCGTCAGGATCAGTCCCGAGATGAAGGCCAGCGTGATCGCCGCCATGGCGTATTCCGCCGGATCGTCGAGCCCCAGATTGCCCACCGCCGCCGCAGTCATCAGCGACACAACCGCCACCGGCCCGACCGCCAGCGCCCGCGAGGTGCCGAAGATCGCGTAGGCCACCAGCGGCAGGATCGACGCATAGAGCCCCATCTCGGCCGGAAGGCCTGCCAGCAGCGCATAGGCCAGCGATTGCGGGATCAGCATGATGGTGACGATCACCG
>JBKHDP010000123.1:0-8489 GCA_046541255.1 Paracoccaceae bacterium
CGCTGACGCTGACCGACAAGGAATACCAGATCATGCGCAACGGCTCGATCGCCGTGCTGCGCGAGATCGGGGTGGAGACCGGCGGCTCGAACGTGCAGTGGGCGATCCACCCCGAGACGGGGCGCATGGTCGTGATCGAGATGAACCCGCGCGTCTCGCGCTCCTCGGCGCTGGCATCGAAGGCCACGGGCTTCCCCATCGCCAAGATCGCCGCGAAGCTCGCCGTGGGCTACACGCTGGACGAGCTCGACAACGACATCACCAGGGTCACGCCGGCCAGCTTCGAGCCGACCATCGACTATGTCGTGACCAAGATCCCGCGTTTCGCCTTCGAGAAATTCCCCGGCGCCGAACCCCATCTGACGACGGCGATGAAATCGGTGGGCGAGGCCATGGCGATCGGCCGAACGATCCACGAATCGCTGCAGAAGGCTCTGGCCAGCATGGAAACGGGGCTGACCGGCTTCGACGAGATCGCCATCGAGGGCGCGGATGATCCTGCCTCCGGCAATGCCGCGGTGGTGCGGGCCTTGTCGAAGCAGACCCCCGACCGGCTGCGCGTGATTGCCCAGGCCATGCGCCACGGGCTGAGCGATGACGAGATACAGGCGGTTACCGCCTATGATCCCTGGTTCCTCGCCCGCATCCGCGAGATCGTCGAGGCCGAACAGGAAATCCGCAAGGAGGGCCTGCCCGTCACCGAGGACGGGCTTCGCGCCCTGAAGATGATGGGTTTCACCGATGCGCGGCTGGCCCATCTCACCGGCCGCGAAGAGGGCCAGGTGCGCCGCGCCCGGCAGAATCTGGGCGTCACCGCCGTGTTCAAGCGGATCGACACCTGCGCTGCAGAGTTCGAGGCGCAGACACCCTACATGTATTCGACCTACGAAGCCCCGATGATGGGCGAGGTGGAGTGCGAGGCGCGTCCCTCCGACCGCAAGAAGGTGGTGATCCTGGGGGGTGGGCCGAACCGGATCGGCCAGGGGATCGAGTTCGACTATTGCTGCTGTCACGCCTGTTTCGCGCTGACGGATGCGGGCTACGAGACCATCATGGTCAACTGCAATCCCGAGACGGTCAGCACCGATTACGATACGTCCGACCGGCTCTATTTCGAGCCGCTCACCTTCGAGCATGTGATGGAGATCCTGCGGGTCGAACAGGCAAAAGGCACCCTGCACGGCGTCATCGTGCAGTTCGGCGGGCAAACGCCGCTCAAGCTGGCCCGCGACCTGGAAGCCGAGGGCATCCCGATCCTGGGCACCACGCCCGATGCGATCGATCTCGCCGAGGATCGCGAGCGGTTCCAGGCGCTGGTCAACAGGCTGGAGCTCAAGCAGCCCAACAATGGCATCGCCTCGTCCAAGACGCAGGCCATCGCCATCGCAGAGCGGATCGGCTTTCCGCTGGTGATCCGCCCCTCCTACGTGCTGGGTGGCCGTGCGATGGAGATCGTCCGGGACATGGCGCATCTGGAGCGCTACATCGACGAGGCCGTGGTGGTGTCGGGCAAGAGCCCGGTGCTGCTGGATGGCTACCTGTCCGGCGCCGTCGAGGTGGATGTCGACGCGATCTGCGATGGCGAGGCGGTTCATGTGGCCGGTATCATGCAGCATATCGAGGAGGCCGGCGTGCATTCCGGCGACAGCGCCTGCTGCCTGCCGCCCCATTCCCTGCCGCAGGACATCATCGACGAGCTGAAGCGTCAGACCGTGGCCCTGGCGCTGGAGCTGGGCGTGGTCGGGCTGATGAACGTGCAGTTCGCGGTGAAGGACGGCGATGTCTACCTGATCGAGGTGAACCCGCGCGCCTCGCGCACCGTGCCTTTCGTCGCGAAGTCCACGGACAGTGCCATCGCCTCGATCGCGGCGCGCGTGATGGCGGGGGAAAAGCTCTCGGCCTTCCCGATGCGCCCGCCCTACAAGGAAGTCAGCTATGACGAGCCGCTGCCGATGGCCGATCCGCTGACGCTGGCCGATCCGGCGATGCCGTGGTTCTCGGTCAAGGAGGCGGTGCTGCCCTTCGCGCGCTTCCCCGGAGTCGACACGATCCTGGGGCCCGAGATGCGCTCCACCGGCGAGGTGATGGGCTGGGATCGCTCTTTCGCGCGGGCCTTCCTGAAGGCACAGATGGGTGCGGGGCTGGTGCTGCCGGAGTCGGGCCGCGCCTTCGTCTCGATCCGCGACGCGGACAAGGGCACCCAGATGCTGGAGGCCGCCCGCCTGCTCGTCGAGATGGGCTTCACCATCGTGGCCACGCGCGGCACCGCAGGCTGGCTGGCCGGGAACGACGTGGCCTGCGATGTGGTCAACAAGGTCTACGAAGGCCGGCCCAACGTGGTGGACAGGCTCAAGAATGGCGAGATCAAGCTGGTGATGAACACCACCGAGGGTGCGCAGGCTGTCGAGGACAGCCGCGAGATCCGGTCCGTCGCGCTGTTCGGCAAGATTCCCTATTTCACGACGGCCGCCGGCGCCCATGCAGCCGCGCTGGCCATGAAGGCCCGCGACGAGGGCGAACTGACGGTCAAGCCGCTTCAGGCCTGACGGGTGGTGGGCCAGCGCTTGCTCATGCGTAGGCCCACCACAGCAGCCCCGCGCCCAGAACGAGCCGGTAGATCACATAGGGCGTGAAGCTGACGCTGCGCAGCAGACGCATCATCGCCGCCAGTGCCGCCAGTGCCGCAACAAAGGCGAAGGCGGCGGCGATCGCGCCATCCAGCGCCGCCTGCGCGTCGGCCCGGGCGAGCACCCGGCTGCCCAGCAACAGCCCCGAGGCGGCGATGGTGGGGATCGACATCAGCATGGCAAGCTTGGCCGCGCCGTGGCGCGAGTAGCCCATGAATCGTGCGCCGGTGATGCAGATGCCGGAACGCGACGTGCCGGGAACAAGGGCCACCGCCTGCCACAGCCCCAGGATCGCCGCGTCGCGCAAGCTCCAGTCCTCAGCCTCGCGAATGCTGGGGCCGAAACGGTCCGCGATCCACAGGACGATGCCGAAACCCAGCATCGTCCAGCCGATCACCGCGACCGACCGCAGCGCCTGATCCAGGCCGGACAGCGTCAACGCCAGGCCAGCGATCGTCACCGGCACGGTGGCGATGGCCAGCAGCAAGGCCAGCCGCGCGCCTTCGGTATCGACCCGGCCGCGCAGCAGCCGCGGCAATCCGGCAAGCACCGCGCCGACATCCTTGCGGAAGTAGACGAGCACGGCGCCCAGCGTGCCGACATGAACCGCCACGTCGATCACCAGGCCCTGATCGTCCAGCCCTGCGAGATTCGGCAGCAGAATAAGGTGCCCGGAGGATGAAACGGGCAGGAACTCCGTCGCGCCCTGCAGAAGCGCCACTATCAAGAGATGCAGCAATGTCATTGAGTCCGTCCCGATCAGCCGCGATGCCCACCGTATAAGTGATTATCGTGACAAGAAAACTGCGTAAATAGGTCCGCTTTGATACTTAAAAATTCCGGTTTCTCGAAATATCTTGAGCGTAGCCGAAAACAAAACGCAATATAGGTCAGCACAGCTGACTTTTATTCTTCTTTCCCTTCGCGTAAAGGAAGGGGCCGGTATGGAGGGTGATGATGGCGAAACAGCAGATGCTCAAGTTCGTGTCCGTGGAGCGGGACATGCCCGAGAAGCGGGATGCGTCGGTGCGCAGCCATGATTTCCACGAAATCTACGCGGAATTCGCCGATGCAAAGGCGCGCGAGCAGGCAGGGCGGTGCAGCCAGTGTGGTGTGCCTTACTGCCAGACCCATTGCCCGCTGCACAACAACATTCCCGACTGGCTCAAGCTGACGGCAGAGGGCCGCCTGCGCGAGGCCTACGACCTGAGCCAGGCCACGAATACCTTCCCCGAGATCTGCGGCCGCATCTGCCCGCAGGATCGTCTGTGCGAGGGGAATTGCGTGATCGAGCTGTCGGGCCATGGCACCGTGACGATCGGCGCGGTGGAGAAATACATCACCGACACCGCCTGGGAGGAAGGCTGGGTGCAGCCCATCGCCCCGAAGCAGGAACGCGAGGAAAGCGTTGGCATCATCGGGGCGGGGCCTGGCGGGTTGGCCGCGGCCGATGTCCTGCGCCGCGCCGGCATCCAGGTGACGGTATATGATCGCCATGATCGCGCCGGCGGGTTGATGACCTACGGCATTCCCGGCTTCAAGCTGGAAAAGGATGTGGTCATGCGCCGGAATGCTCAGCTTGAACAGGGCGGGGTGCAGTTCGTGCTCAACTGCAATGTCGGCGAGGATATCTCCTTCGACGCGATCCGCGGCCGGCATGACGCGGTGCTGATCGCGACGGGTGTCTACAAGTCGCGCGAGCTGGGCGGCCCTGGCGCCGGCGCCGAAGGAATCGTGCGCGCCATCGACTACCTGACCGTCTCCAACCGCCGGAGTTTCGGCGACGAGGTGCCGGAATTCGACAGCGGCGCGCTGAACGCCGCCGGCAAGCGCGTGGTCGTGATCGGCGGTGGCGACACCGCGATGGATTGCGTGCGCACGGCGATCCGGCAAGGCGCCGAAAGCGTGAAGTGCCTCTACCGCCGGGACCGGGCCAACATGCCCGGCAGCCAGCGCGAAGTGGCCAATGCCGAGGAGGAGGGCGTCGAATTCGTGTGGCTTTCCGCGCCCAAGGGCTTTGCCGGCGATCCGGTGACCGGCGTGATGGTGCAGCGGATGCGCCTTGGCGCGCCCGATGCCACCGGGCGTCAGATGCCCGAAGTGATCGAGGGGGCCGATTACGTCGAAGAGGCCGACATGGTCATCAAGGCGCTGGGTTTCGAGCCCGAGGATCTGCCCGGCCTGTGGAACACCGACGGGCTGGAAGTGACGCGCTGGGGCACCGTGAAGGCAGAGTTCACAACCGGCCGCACCTCGGTGCCGGGGGTCTATGCGGTGGGCGACATCGTGCGCGGAGCCAGTCTCGTGGTCTGGGCGATCCGCGACGGGCGCGACGCCGCGCAGGCCATCCTCGAAGACCTCGCCGCCGGCACTGCCATGGCGGCGGAATAGGGAAACTTGGCCTTTCGGGCGCTGCGCCGCGAAGCCCCCGCCTTCCTGACGCGCGGCAGGGCGGTTTGGCGAATGGGTCAGGAATACTGATCTTTCGGGGCCGGACGGCCCCGTGCATGAAAAGGAACCACTCGTGACGGATCGGACAGCAGGATGCCTTTGCGGCGCAGTGCGCCTGCGGATCTCGGACATGCCGTCCGGGTTCGGCGCCTGCCATTGCGAGATGTGCCGCCGCTGGACCGGCGCGGCCTTTCTCGCTGTCGAAACCCCGGCCGCAGGCGTTACCGTGGAACGCGGCGCCGACCGGATCGCCCGCTACCAGAGTTCCGGCTGGGCCGAACGCGCCTGGTGCGGCACCTGCGGCAGCCATCTGTGGTATCGCGTGACGCGGGCGGGCCATGCCGGCGCGGGCTGCCACGAGATCCCGCTGGGGCTGCTGGACGATCCTTCCGGGCTGGCGTTCGAGCGCGAGATCTACATCGATTGCAAGCCCGGCGGTTTTGCCTTCGCCGGTCAGGAGACCCGCGAGACGCTGACCCGGGCCGAGACCTTCGCGCTCTATGCGCCCGGCCCGGAGGGTTGATCCCGTGCGGCAGGAAAAGGAAGGCGCGGCCGCCGGGGCTGCTCCGATACCAGACGAAACACTTTGGCCGGTCGCGCGCGCCACTGGGCGCTTCCCGGCAGAGACTGAACCGAGATCAGGCGCTTGCGCCCCATCATGCAGAGGTGGTGACATGAACACGTACGAGACCTACGCGAAAGACCAGGAAGCCCTGCGCGACCACCTTGACCGCCACGGGATGTATCGCAAGGAATTCGAGCAATCCTCCTGCGGGGTCGGGCTGGTGGTGTCGCTGAGCCAGGAGCCCTCGCGCCGCGTGGTGGAGGCGGGCATCGACGCGCTCAAGGCGATCTGGCATCGCGGCGCGGTGGATGCCGACGGCAAGACCGGCGACGGCGCGGGCATCCATCTGGAGATCCCGGTGCCGTTCTTCTACGACCAGATCCGCCGCACCGGGCACGAGCCACGCGAGGACCGGCTGATCGCCGTGGGGCAGGTGTTCCTGCCGCGCACCGATTTCGGTGCGCAGGAAACCTGCCGGACGATCGTGGAGACCGAAGTCCTGCGGATGGGCCACTATATCTATGGGTGGCGGCATGTGCCCGTGAACGTGGATTGCCTGGGCGAGAAGGCCAACGCCACCCGGCCCGAAATCGAGCAGATCATCATCTCGAACGCCAAGGGCATCGACGAGGAAACCTTCGAGCGCGAGCTTTACGTGATCCGCCGCCGGATCGAGAAGGCCGTGGCCGCCGCGCATGTGCCGGGGCTCTATATCGCGTCACTGTCCTGCCGGTCGATCATCTACAAGGGCATGATGCTGGCCGAACAGGTCGCCGAGTTCTATCCCGATCTGCGGGACGAGCGGTTCCGCTCCACCTTCGCGATCTATCACCAGCGGTATTCCACCAACACCTTCCCGCAGTGGTGGCTGGCGCAGCCGTTCCGGATGCTGGCCCATAACGGCGAGATCAACACGCTCAAGGGCAACCTGAACTGGATGAAGAGCCACGAGATCCGCATGGCCTCTTCGGCCTTCGGCGAGATGGCAGAGGACATCAAGCCCATCGTGCCGCAGGGATCGAGCGACTCGGCCGCGCTGGATGCCGTGTTCGAGGTGCTGGTGCGCGCCGGTCGCAACGCGCCGATGGCCAAGACGATGCTGGTGCCGGAAAGCTGGTCGAAGCAGCGGGTGGAACTGCCCGCCGCGTGGCGCGACATGTACTCCTACTGCAACTCCGTGATGGAACCCTGGGATGGCCCCGCCGCGCTGGCCATGACCGATGGGCGCTGGGTCTGCGCCGGGATGGATCGCAACGGCCTGCGCCCGATGCGCTATGTCGTGACGGGCGACGACCTCGTGATCGCCGGCTCGGAGGCGGGCATGGTGCCGGTGGACGAGGCCGATGTGAAGGAAAAGGGCGCGCTCGGCCCGGGTCAGTTGCTGGCCGTCGACATGGCCGAGGGACGCCTCTACCACGACACCGAGATCAAGGACAAACTGGCGGCGAGCCAGCCCTTCGGCGAATGGGTCGGCAAGATCAACGACCTTGAAGAGGCGCTGTCGGGGATCGCCGAGACGCCGCTCTTCTCGGGCGACGAGTTGAAGCGCCGCCAGATCGCGGCGGGCTACACCATCGAGGAACTGGAACAGATCCTGGCGCCGATGGCGGAGGACGCCAAGGAGGCGGTGGCCTCGATGGGCGACGACACGCCTTCGGCGGTGCTGTCCAAGCAGTACCGGCCGCTCAGCCACTTCTTCCGGCAGAATTTCAGCCAGGTGACCAACCCGCCGATCGACTCGTTGCGCGAATACCGGGTGATGAGCCTCAAGACCCGGTTCGGCAATCTCAAGAACGTGCTCGACGAGAGCAGCTCGCAGACCGAGATCCTGGTGCTGGAAAGCCCCTTCGTGGCCAATGCCCAGTTCGAGGAACTCAAGCGCCAGTTCAATGCCGAACTGGTGGAGATCGACTGCAGCTTTCCCGCCGGCAGCGATGCCGGTGCGCTGCGCGAGGGGCTGGCGCGGATCCGCTCGGAAGCCGAGGACGCGGTGCGCTCGGGCGCGGGGCACCTGGTGCTGACCGATCACCTGTCGGATGCCGGCAAGGTGCCGATGCCGATGATCCTCGCCACCAGCGCGGTGCACAGTCACCTGACGCGCAAGGGCCTGCGGACCTTCTGCTCGCTCAACGTGCGCTCGGCGGAATGCATCGATCCGCATTATTTCGCGGTGCTGATCGGCGCGGGCGCCACCACGGTGAATGCCTACCTGGCCGAGGACAGCCTGGCCGACCGGATCGAGCGCGGCCTGCTGGACGGCCCGCTGACCGAGGCGGTGGCGCGCTACCGCGCGGCGATCGACGCCGGCCTGCTCAAGATCATGTCGAAGATGGGGATCTCGGTGATCTCGTCCTATCGCGGCGGGTTGAACTTCGAGGCGGTGGGGCTGAGCCGCGCCATGTGCGCCGAGTATTTCCCCGGCCTCATCAGCCGGATCTCGGGCATCGGGGTCAGCGGCATCCAGAAGAAGGTCGAGGAGGTGCATGCCAGGGGCTGGGCCGGCGACGGCCGCGTGCTGCCCATCGGCGGCTTCTACAAGCTGCGCAAGTCGGGTGAGACCCATGCCTGGGGCGCCCAGGCCATGCACATGATGCAGATGGCCTGCAACCAGGGCAGCTACGAGATGTGGAAGCGGTATTCGGCCGCCATGCAGGCCAAGCCGCCGATCCATCTGCGCGACCTGCTGGACATCAAGCCCAAGGGCGCGCCGGTGCCGCTGGAAGAGGTCGAAAGCATCACCTCGATCCGCAAGCGCTTCGTGACGCCGGGCATGTCGCTGGGGGCGCTGTCGCCCGAGGCGCACAAGACGCTGAACGTCGCGATGAACCGGATCGGCGCCAAGTCCG
>JBKHDP010000124.1:0-8466 GCA_046541255.1 Paracoccaceae bacterium
CGGCAGGCCGCGCGCGACCGGCAGCGCGACGCCGAGGCGCGTCTGGCCGCGCTCGCCCCGGACGGGCTGGAGGCGCTGCGCGCCGCGCTGGCCGCGCTGCCCGCACCCGAGGAGGGTGGCGCGGCGGTGGTGGCGCTCGATGCGCTGGAAACCGCGTTCAAGGTGGCCGAGGACGCCCGGCGCGACGCCCGTCAGCGGCGCGAAACCGCGGCCCGGATCGAGGCAGAGGCACGGACCAGGCTGGCCCGGGCCGAGACCGCCGAATCGATGGCTGCCGAACGTCACGCCCGCGCCACCGATACGCTGGCCGGACTGGAGACCGCGACGCCACAGGACGCACGGGATCCGGCCGTCGAGGCCGAACTGCGCCGCGCGCGGCTGGACGCCGCGCGGCAGGAACGCGACCGGCTGGCCGAAAACGCCCCTGACCTGGAAGCTGCCGAGGCCGCGCTCGAGCGCGCGCGCGCCGTCTCGCGCGGGGCCGAGGACGAGGCCCAGGCCCTGCGGCTGGAGCTGGCCCGGCTTGACACGACGATCGCGCAGGGCGCGGGCGACGCGGTGGAGGAAGAGCTGGCCGATACCCGCGCCCGAGCCGAAGCCGCGCAGGACGCGCTGGCCCGTCTCGACTTCGAGGTGAAGGTGCTGCAGCGGCTGGAGGCGGCGCTGACCGCCGCCAGCACCGAGGCGCGCGAACGCTATTTCGAGCCGGTCGCGGCCGAGCTGAAGCCGCTTCTGGGCCTGCTCTGGCCCGATGCCGAGCTGGTCTGGGAGGACGCAACGCTGCTGCCCCGCGCGCTGGTGCGCAACGGCCAGGAGGAGGAAGTGGGCATCCTGTCCGGCGGGACGCAGGAGCAGCTTGCCCTGCTGGTGCGGCTGGCTTTCGCACGGATGCTCGCAGCACAGGGCCGGCATGCGCCGGTGATCCTGGACGACGCTCTGGTCTTCACCGATGACGACCGGATCGAGCGGATGTTCGACGCGCTGCACCGCCAGGCCGGAGACCTGCAGATCATCGTGCTGAGCTGCCGCCAGCGGGCGTTCCGCGACCTGGGCGGACGCAAACTGGAATTTCGCCCGCGCGCCGCGTGAACCGGATGGGGCCGCCATGCGTATCTCCCCCATGACACGTATTGCCGCCCTCGTTCATCTGGTTGCCGCCCTGGCCTTCGCGGCGGCACCTCTCGCCACGCCGGGATTCGACGGGTTCGAACCAGCGCAATTCCCGATCCGGGTGGAAGACCCGCCGGTGCAGCCCGCGGGCTGGGCCTTCGCGATCTGGGGGGTGATCTATCTCTGGCTGCTCGCGGGTGCCGGCTTCGGGCTGCTGGCCCGGGCAGACAGCGCCGACTGGGCCGCGATGCGCTGGCCGCTGATCGGCAGCCTGGCCCTGGGCGCGGCCTGGCTGGGCGTGGCACAGGCCGCCCCGGTCCTGGCCACCGGGCTGATCTGGGCGATGCTGGCGCTGGCGCTCTGGTCCCTGGCGCGCGTCGGAGATCGGGATCGGCTGTGGCAGGAGGCGCCGGTCGCGCTCTATGCCGGTTGGCTGACCGCCGCTTCCTGCGTCGGCAGCGGCATCGTGCTGGCCGGCTACGGGCTGGCCAGCCCGCAGAACGCGGCGCTGATCTTCCTGATGCTGGCGCTGGCAATCGCGGTGGTCGTCGCGTTGATCCTCACCCGCGCGCCGGAATATGCCGCTGGCGTGATCTGGGCTCTGGGCGGGGTGATCGCCGACAACCTTTCCCCCGTCAACCCGACCGTGCTGTCGCTGGCGGCCGCGGGCATCCTCGCACTGGCCGGCACGGTCTGGGTCCGGCGACCGGTCTGACCTTCGCGTGACACATCAGCTTTCTGCCGGATCATCCTGAAAAGTGGTGACAATTACCCCCTGCCCTTGTCCAGATGCTTGCGCAGGCTGGAGGGCTGGGATTTCTTCCTGCCCTTGTAGGGGTTCTTGTCGCCCTGGCCCCGGAACCAGAGCCGGATCGGCGTGCCCGGCATGTCGAAATCCTCGCGCAACCCGTTGACGAGATAACGGGAATAGCTGTCCGGCAGCTTGTCGGGATGCGAGCACATCACCACGAACCCGGGCGGCCGCGTCTTGGCCTGGGTCATGTAACGCAGCTTAATCCGGTGGCCGCCCGGCGCAGGGGGCGGATGCGCCTCGATCATGGCGGCGAGCCAGCGGTTCAGCTGGCCGGTGGAGACCCGCCGATTCCAGACATCATGGGCCTTTTCGACCGCCGCGCGCAGCCGGTCGAGCCCCTTGCCCGTCTTCGCCGACACCGTGACCAGGGGCGCGCCGCGCAATTGCGGCAGGAGCCGTTCGAAAGCCTCGCGCAGATCGCGCAGCTTCTGCTGCTTCTCGGGCTCCACGTCCCACTTGTTGACCGCCACCACCACGGCACGGCCCTCGCGTTCGGCCAGATCGGCGATGCGCAGATCCTGCTGCTCGAAGGGGATCGCCGCGTCCAGCAGCACCACCACGACCTCGGCGAACTTGACCGCGCGCAGCCCGTCCGCGACCGAAAGCTTCTCGACCTTGTCCTGCACCCGCGACTTCTTGCGCATGCCGGCGGTGTCGAAGATCCGCACCGGCATCCCCTCCCAATCCATCCGCACCGAGATCGCGTCCCGGGTGATGCCCGCCTCGGGGCCGGTGAGCAGGCGTTCCTCGCCCAGGATACGGTTCACCAGCGTGGATTTGCCGGCATTGGGCCGGCCGACCACGGCGATCTGCAGCGGTTTCGCGGCAGTGGGGCGGCGGGGCGCGGCAGCCTCGTCATCCGCATCCACATCCACATCCACGTCGATCTCGGGCGATTCCTCGATCGCGCGGTCCTCGAACCCTTCGGCCAGCGGCTCCAGCGCCTCGGCCAGTTCGCCCATCCCCTCGCCATGCTCGGCCGAGAGCGCGATGGGCTCGCCCAGCCCCAGAGAGAACGCCTCCAGCAACCCGGATTCGCCGGCCCGGCCCTCGGCCTTGTTGGCGGCGAGGATCACGTGCCTGGCCCGTTTGCGCAGAATGTCGGCGAAGATCTCGTCGGCGGGCGTCACGCCCGCCCGCGCGTCGATCAGGAAAAGGCAGATATCGGCCATGTCCACCGCGCGCTCGGTCAGCTTGCGCATCCGCCCCTGAAGGCTCTCGTCGGTGGCCTCTTCCAGACCGGCGGTGTCGATCACGGTAAAGCGCAGCCCGCCCAGCCGCGCCTCGCCCTCGCGCAGGTCTCGGGTGACGCCGGGCTGGTCGTCCACCAGCGCCAGGCGCTTGCCCACGAGGCGGTTGAACAGCGTGGACTTGCCCACATTGGGCCGACCCACGATTGCCAGGCTGAAAGTCATCAAAGGGGCTCCGTCTGCGTCAGACCCGCCCCGTTACACCATGTCGCCGTCAACGGAAAGCGTGCAGTTGGCCCCTGGAGCTGACGACATAGAGCGTCCCGTCCATGACGATGGGATCGGCGGTCGCCCCGCCCGGCAGCGGCACGGTCTCCAGCAGGCTGCCATCGCGCGGATCGAAGGTGCGGATCACCTCGTCGCCCGAGGCCACGACCACCTGCCCGCCGGCAAGGATCGGCCCGTGATGCGGATGGATCTCGGCCCGGCGGCGCGGGCGGTCCTGAACGTAGTGGGGCAGTTCCACCCCCCAGATCCGGCTGCCGTCGGAGGCGTCGAGCCGCACCAGCTCGCCCAGATCGTTCACCAGGAAGAGCGAGTCGCCCGCCGGCCAGATCGGCCCCGCGGCGCCTTCCGGCGCGGTCCAGACCCGGTCGCCGCTGTCGCGCCGCATCGCCACGAGGCGGCCGGAATTGTTGGCGGCATAGACCATCTCGCCCTCGATCACCGGCCCGCCGGTGATGTCGGTAACCAGGCTGACGGCGTGTCCATCGCGCTGCCCGGCCACCACGGCGTTCCAGCGTGCCAGCCCGCCCTTGCGGAACACCGCCTGCACCTCGCCCGACCCGTAGGCGAAGATCGCCAGTTCGTCGGTCAGCGCGGGAGCCGGACCGCCCGACACGTTGTTGACATCCGAGGCGCCCTCGAGCTGCCAGCGGATACGGCCGGTCTCGGCCTCCAGCGCCCAGGCGGTGGTGTCTCCGGCCACAAGGTAGATCAGCCCGTCGTAATAGGTGGGCTTGCCGGTGCCGGGGGCCTGCAGCTTCTGATCCCACAGCACGTCGCCGCTGGCCGGGTCGAGCGCCAGCAGCCGGCCGAAGCCCGACGCGACATAGAGCACGCCGTCGCCGATCGCCATGCCGCCGCCATGCGCCTCGCCCGACCGGTCGCGCGCCGGGGTCAGGTCGCGGGTCCAGAGCGGCTCGCCCGCGGCGGAGACCGCGCTCAGCATGTTCTGCGAGTCGATGGCGAAGATGCGGCCGTCATCGGCCACCGGGTCCACCGTGATGCGGTGGCGTTGGCTGTCGCCGCTGCCGATGGGCACCGACCAGGCCGGCGACAGCCCCGAAAGCTGCGGATGCGCGGCGCGCCAGCGCGGCGTGCCGATCCCGTGCGTCCAGCCGGTATTCGCACGCGCTGCCGGCAGCGCGATGTCGCGGGCCGTGTTCTCGGGCCGGGCCTCGTCCTGCGGGCGATCGGCCAGCGGGCCATCGAGCACTTCGCGCAGGCCCACCCGCTCGCCGGGCAGGATGAACTCGTTCTCCGCGCAGGCCGAGAGCAGCACCAGCCCCGCGGCGGCCGCGATCCATTTCGCTCTCAGCACCGATCCTGCCGTCATACCGTTCCCTGCCCTTGCGGCGGCATTCAGCCGTCCGTCGCGCGCGCGCCCGGCTCGCCGCCCAGCGCCACAATCAACTGAGAGGCGCGCCGACGCAAGCCTTGGGTCACCTCGGAATCCTCCAGGATCGCCTGCAGGCGCTCTTCCGCGGCCTCGGTCTCGCCGGCCTCGATCTCGATCAGCGCGAGCTGTTCCTCGGCCAGCAGCCGCAGCGGCGCGCCCGGCGACGCCAGCGCCTCCAGCGCGAGGCGGCGTTCCTCGAGCGAAAGCGCCTCGTCACGGCGCAGAATCGCCTTGAAGGCGGCGATCTGGCGATAGACCGCCGGCAGGTCCTCGCCCATCATGCCGACCTCGTCCAGCACCTCGGCGGCGGCTTCGTCGTCGTCTTCCGCTCCCAGCTCGGAGGCCTTGAGCAGCGCAACGATCGCCCGCGCGCCGGGCTGTTCCGGTTCGATGGCGTCCAGCGCCGCGATACGCTGCTCCGCCGCGTCCTGTTCGAGCGCGTCGAGGATGGCATCCCCCGTGGCCTGGGCCTGCTCGGCGGCCTGGCCCTTGCGCCATTCGTTCCACGCCGCGCCGCCCACGATCAGCAGCACCGCCAGCACGGCGATCCAGCCGTATCGGCGCAGCATGCGGAACAGACGGTCGCGGCGCACCTCTTCGGTGACTTCCTGGATGAAACTGTCGCTGTCGCTCACGCGGCCCGTGCCCCCTGCTGCTCGTCGCCCCCTCTTACAGAAAGCCCGACAGGCTGCCAAGGGCCGCGCCGCCCGCGATGCAATGCCGCGACTGAACCGATCGGTTCAGTCTTGCGCGACGCTGGGGAAATCTTTAATCTGAACCGGACAGTTCAGCGTAACGGCCATGTGACGCGGTCAGGACGGGGTCACCGCCCCGGTTTCCGCGACTCCAGCAGCCGAGGCATGAAAGGCCGTCCATGCGATTGATTCCGGTTCTCACCGCCGTTCTGGTGATGGCGATCCTGTACCTCGTCGTCATGGAGCGCGACGCCCTGATGTCCTTTGCACGGGGCCAGGGGCTGGACGTGGCGGCGCTGATCGACGGCCCCGAGGGACAGGCCGATCCCGCCTCTTCGCAGGAGACGGACAGCGCACCGGACGCGGACGCGGACGCCGCCGGCGAGGATCAGGCCGACGCCGACCGGGAAGAGGCTGGCCGGGACGAGGCCGACGGGGTGGAAGGGCCGCAGCCCATCGCTGTGGTCGCGCGGCGATCGGCGGCGCGCGAAATCGACAGCGCGGTGATCCTGCGAGGCGAGACCCAGGCCGCGCGGCAGGTCGAGATGCGCGCCGAAACCTCGGGCCAGGTGATCTCCGAGCCGCTGCGCAAGGGCGCCTTCGTGCAGGAGGGTGACACGCTCTGCCGGCTCGATCCCGGCGCCCGGGAGGCCGCCGCCGAAGAGGCGCGGGCACGGCTTCAGGAAGCCGAAGCCCGGGTGCCCGAAGTGGAGGCACGGCTGGAAGAGGCCCGCGCCCGGCTGGAAGAGGCCGAACTGAACGCCAATGCCGCCAACCGGCTGTCCGAGGGCGGATTCGCCTCGCAGACCCGCGTGGCCTCGGCCAAGGCGGCGGTACGCTCGGCAGAGGCCGGGGTTCAGGCCGCGCATAGCCAGCTGGAAAGCGTTCAGGCCGGAATCCGTTCGGCCCAGGCCGCGGTGGATTCGGCCGAGACCGAATTGCGCCGGCTGGTGATCCGGGCGCCGTTCGGAGGGGTGCTCGAATCCGACACCGCCGAGCTTGGCAGCCTGATGCAGCCCGGCGCGCTCTGCGCCACGGTCATCCAGCTCGACCCGGTGCGGCTGGTGGGCTTCGTTCCCGAAACCGAGGTCGACCGGATCGCGCCGGACGCGCGGGCGGGCGCCCGGCTGATCTCGGGCCGCGAGGTGACCGGCCGGGTCAGCTTCCTGTCTCGCGCCTCCGATCCGACCACCCGCACCTTTCGGGTCGAGGTCACCGTGCCCAATCCCGACCTGGCGCTGCGCGACGGGCAGACCGCCGAGATCCTGATCGAGGCCGAGGGCGCGCGCGCCCATCTGCTGCCGCAATCGGCGCTCACGCTGGATGATGACGGGACCCTGGGTGTGCGCGTGGTGGCGCAGGACAGCACGGCGAAATTCCTTCCCGTGACCCTGCTGCGGGACACGGTGGAGGGGGTCTGGGTGTCGGGCCTGCCCGAAGCTGTGGACGTGATCGTTCTGGGCCAGGAATATGTCACCGACGGCGTGCCCGTCACGGCCAGCTTCCGCGAAGAGGCCACGCAATGACCGGAATCGTCGACTGGGCCGCCTCGCGCGCCCGCATGATGCTGGTCTTCATCCTGCTCGCGCTTGGCGCGGGCGGCGCGGCCTATATCGGCCTGCCCAAGGAGGGCGAGCCGGATATCGAGATCCCGGCGCTGTTCGTGTCGGTGCCCTTCCCCGGCATTTCGGCCGAGGATGCCGAGACGCTCCTGGTCAAGCCGATGGAGGCCGAGCTGTCGGATCTCGACGGGCTCGAGACCATGTCGGCCACCGCCGCCGAGGGCTATGCCGGCATCGCGCTGGAGTTCGAGTTCGGCTGGGACAAGTCCAAGACCATTGCCGATGTGCGCGACGCGATGAACACCGCCGAGGGACAGTTCCCCGACGGGTTCGAGAAATATTCGATCAACGAGATCAATTTCTCCGAGTTCCCGATCCTGATCGTGAATCTGACCGGGCCGGTGCCTGAACGCACGATGACCAAGGTCGCGCGCGACCTCCAGGACGAGATCGAATCGCTCGACGCGGTGCTGGAGGCGGGCATTGCCGGCAATCGCGACGAGATGCTCGAAGTGGTGATCGACCCGCTGCGGCTGGAGGCGTACAACGTCACCGCGGGCGAGCTGATCAACGTGGTGCAGAACAACAACCTGCTGATCGCCGCCGGCGAGGTGGAAAGCGCGCAGGGCAGTTTTGCCGTCAAGATCCCGTCGAGCTTCGACGAGCCCCGCGACGTTTACGATCTGCCGGTCAAGACGAATGGCGACCGGGTGGTCACGCTGGGCGATCTGGCCAAGATCAACCTCACCTTCGAGGACCGCGAAGGGACCGCGCGGTTCAACGGCGATTCGACGGTGGCGCTCCAGGTGGTCAAGCGCAAGGGCTTCAACCTGATCGACACCGCCGCCCAGGTGAAGGAGGTGGTGGCCCGGGCCCAGCAGGACTGGCCGGCCGAGCTGCGCGCCGCGGTGCAAGTGGGCAGCTCGAACGACCAGAGCCGCACCGTGGCCTCGATGGTCAGCCAGCTCGAGGGGTCCGTGCTCACCGCGATCGCGCTGGTGATGATCGTGGTGCTGGCCAGCCTCGGAACCCGTGCGGCGCTGCTCGTGGGCATGGCCGTGCCCACCTCGTTCCTGATGACCTTCGCGCTTTTCGCGGTGATGGACGTGACGATTTCCAACATCGTGATGTTCGGCCTGATCCTCGCCGTGGGGATGCTGGTGGATGGCGCGGTGGTCGTCGTGGAATACGGCGACAAGCGGATCTCCGAAGGCGCGGGGCCGATGCATGCCTATACCGAGGCCGCCAAGCGGATGTTCTGGCCCATCGCCGCCTCCACGGCCACCACGCTTTGCGCCTTCCTGCCGATGCTGTTCTGGCCCGGAGTTCCGGGTGAGTTCATGGGCATGCTGCCGATCACGATGATCTTCGTTCTGGCCGCCTCCTTCATCGTGGCCATCGTCTTCCTGCCGGT
>JBKHDP010000125.1:0-8433 GCA_046541255.1 Paracoccaceae bacterium
ACCGACAGGATCAGCAGGATCGGCAGCACGAGGTCGAGAGCCAGCCGCAGCAGCGAGGAAGAGGGCGGCGAGATCTGCGCCTTCTTCATCGTCGATCACCGGACCCTGCGCCGCTACGGCCTTGGCCATGTCAAGCCGGCGCCCGTGCCCTACGAAAAGCACATCCGCTCGGGCTATCTCTTCCGCGGCCGCACGCTGACCGAGCTTGCCGGGCAGATCGGCGTGGACCCCGCCGGGCTGGAGGATACGGTTGCCCGCTTCAATGAACCCGCCCGGCGCGGCGAGGACCCCGAGTTCGGCCGAGGCTCGACCTCCTACAACCGCTCGCTGGGCGACCCGGAGCACAAGCCCAACCCCTGCGTCGCCCCGATCGAGCAGGCGCCATTCTACGCCGTCAAGCTGGTGATGGGCGATCTTGGCACCTTTGCAGGGCTGCGCACGAACGAATATGCGCAGGTGCTGGGCACCGATGGCAGGCCGATCCGCGGTCTTTACGCCGCGGGCAACGACGCGGCGAGCATCATGGGCGGCAACTACCCCGGCGGCGGTATCACGCTGGGCCCGGCGATCACCTTCGGCTACATCGCCGCGCGTCACATGGCGGGGGCCAACGAGTGATCCGCGGCGCTGCAGGCGGCGTCGCCTTCGGTCTCGCCGCCTCCTTCGCCTGGGCGATCTACAATGTGGGCGTGGAGATCGGGCGCGGGCAGGGATTCTCCAGCGCCGATCTGGCGCTGCTGCGCTACGCCGGCGGGGCGGCGGTGATGGTCGTGCTGCTGGCAGCGATCCGCGCAAATCCGTTCCGCGGAACCACGCCGCTGCGGCTGGCCGTGCTGATCCTTGTCGCCGGTCCGCCCTTCGCTTTCGCGATCAATACCGGCTATGCGCTCGCACCGCTGGCCCATGCGGTCGTCATCAGCCCCGGCATGACGATGCTGAGCGCCGCCGCGCTCTCCCGTTTCGTGAGCCATGCGCCGATCCCGCCTCACCAATATGGCGGAATGGCCCTGCTGCTGCTGGGCCTGCTGCTGATCGGCGCCGACCAGGGCACTCCGAGGACGCCGGGGACCGCAGTCTGGATGGGCGACCTGTGTTTCGTCGTTTCCGGTACGCTCTGGGGTGTTTTTACCTGGCTCATGGGCCATTGGCGGCTGGAGCCGGTGCGCACGACGGGGGTGATCGCACTTGTCTCCACCGCGATCTATCTGCCCGTCTACCTTTTTTTCTTCGATCCTTCCCCGGTGGCGCCTGGCCTCTGGGCGACGCAGATCGTCTACCAGGGCGCGCTGGGCGGCGCGCTTGCCATCGTCTTCTTCGTGGCGGCCATAGCGCGGCTCGGCCCGGCGGCGGCGGGCATCTTTCCGGCGCTCGTGCCGCCTTTCGCGGTCATCGCCGCGATCCCGATGACCGGCGCCTTGCCCAACGCGCTCCAGCTTGCCGGCCTCGGCGCGGCGACCTTCGGGCTCTTCGTCTCGCTCGACCTGATCGGCGGTGCGCTCAGGCGGCGCTTTCGTGGCCGAGATCGCGCGAAAGCGTCCCGGTGAACTCGAGCAGCCGCCGCACGACCGGCCCGTCCTCGGAGAGGTCGATCATCCCCGTCGAGCCGATCGCCGTGACGCAGAGTTGCATCTGCCGGGTATGGTCGAAGACCGGGGCCGCCACGGCCGAAACGCCGGGGATCGGCATGTCGCGCGTGGTGGAATAACCGCGCCGGGCGGTTTCGGCCACGGCACGGCGATAGGCTGTCTCGTCCACTTCGAAGATCTCGCGCCGGCGGACCTCTTCACCTTCGAGTTCCCGGCGGATCAACGGCTCGGTCATCGACGCCGGCAGGAACGCGGCAAAGACCTTGCCGGTCGCCGTCACCGTCATGGCATAGACGCCGCCCACCTGGACATTGGCGTGAATCCGCGCGGCATATTCCTGGACATAGGTGATCGTCGGCCCATGAACGCCCCAGACCGCGATGGAGATCATCAGCCCGAGTTCGTCCGAAAGATCGCCGACCCGCGCGATGGTTTCGCGATAGGCGTTCTGGTTCCTCAGCCGCGTCAGCCCGAGACGCAGGGCGAAGGGGCCCAGCTGATACAGCCCGCGCTCGGTCTGCTCCACCATGCCCATGTTGCGAAAACTGACGAGATAGGGATGCAGCTGCGCGGACGAGATGCCCACAGCTTCGGCCAGGTCGCGCAGCATCACGGGCCCGCGCGCTTCGGCCAGTGCTTCGAGAATGCGCCCGCCGGTCTCGATCGACTGCACGCCGCGGCTGCGCCCGTTTCTTGCATCGTTATCGCCCATATGCCTGGCCCATTGTCACCTGATTGCCGGTCAGATAGCGCGTGTCTGCCCCGAAGACTACGGCGCGGATGACCCTCGGCACAACGACTCCGTCGATTTGCGTGGGTTTTCAAGGATATGGCGGGATCCACGCGATCGGGTGGGATTCGGCCCATGTGTGAAATCGGATCGGCAGGCGAAAGCTCCTGCACGCAAGGATGTCAGCGAGGACTTCCCGCTGTGCGGTTTCGTGCTCTGGGATGACTGCGAGAGTGAGCGCAGATCGATTCCGCGCGACAAGGTCGAAGGCGGCTTTGCTGGACTCCTGCAAAGCCTCCAGCCGATGCGCCAGCTCTTTCCGCTGGCAAAGGCGATGTTCAAGGACGCATGGAACAGGCGTCTGGCCGAAGCGCATCGCGACAAGGATGAGATCGCGACGCAACTCCGCGCTTTCGAGACGCAGATCGAAACGCCAATTCCGCATTTCCATTCAAGGTCTTGGCGGGCATTTCAACGGCAGAGGAGGGGGATGGTGGAGCCTAGGGGGATCGAACCCCTGACCTCTTGCATGCCATGCAAGCGCTCTCCCAGCTGAGCTAAGGCCCCGTTCCTGCGGACCATCCGATCCGCTGCGGCTATCTAGGCAATGCCGGGGGCGGGATCAAGCCAAAAATCCGCCCCGGCCGCCGCGCTTTTCAGCTTTCGTCATCCTCGGAGGACACGTCCGCGATCTCGTCGAGCGAGACGTTGTCATCGTCATCGTCATCTTCCAGGACGTCATCGCCCAGATCCATGTCGACATCCTCGTCGTCGATAACCTCTTCGGAGTCCTTGGCCTTGGTGGCCTTGGCCTTTGTCGCCTGGGCGTCTTCCGCATCCGCGGACAGCATCCGGCCCTTGCCGGTGTCAAGTACGACCACTTCGCCCGTGTAGGGGCTGACGATCGGATTCCTGTTCAGGTCGTAGAAGCGCTTGCCGGTTGTCGGGCACACGCGCTTGACGCCCCATTCTTCCTTGGGCATGGGAGATCCCTTTCAACTCGCTCTTGTCGACGACTCGCGCCACCTGCCATAAGCGCCGGGGCGAGTCAAAGGCTTTGGGGCCGTATTCGGAGACTGGTCATATGGGCGAATGGAAGCTTCCCGGCAACCCCCCGATTCCGGTTCTGTTGCGTCGGTCGGCGCGGGCGCGCCGGATCAGCTTGCGGGTCTCGGCGCTGGACGGCCGGGTGACGCTGACCTTGCCGCGCGGAATGGCCGAGGCCGAGGCGCTGGCCTTCGCCCGCCAGAAGGAAGCCTGGCTGCGCGGGCATCTGGCCGGACGCCCGGACGAGGTGGCCGTCACTCACGGGGCGCGGGTGCCGGTGGAGGGCGTTCCGCTGACCGTCGCGCCGGCCGCCGGACCGGCCGTGCGCATCGCTGGCGGTCAGCTGCTGGTGCCTGGCCCGTCGGGTCGTGCGGGCCCGGCCTTGGCCGGCTGGCTCAAGGCCCGCGCGCGGGACCGGCTCGCCGCGGCCTCTGATCGCCATGCGGCGGCCCTGGGCCGGCCTTATGCGCGGCTGACCTTGCGGGATACGCGCTCGCGCTGGGGGTCGTGTTCGGCCGCAGGGGGGCTGAACTATTCCTGGCGGCTGATCCTGGCGCCGCCCGCGATCCTCGACTATGTCGCCGCCCACGAGGTGGCCCATCTGGCCGAGATGAACCACTCGCCGGCTTTCTGGGCCGTGGTGGAGCGGCTCTATGGCGACTGGCGCCCGGCGCGGCGCTGGCTGCACGAGAACGGCGCGGGGCTGCATCGCTACCGTTTCGCCCCATCTGCCTGAGACGCGGGGAAACAGCGATTGACGCGCGTCCCGCCTGTGATCACAATCCTGCCGCATGTTGTTGAACCCCCGTCCTCAAGACCCCGCCCCCGCTGCGCATGACCGCGTGTATCGCGGCCTGCGCACTCGAATCATGCATGGTCAGCTGCCGCCGGGCCAGGCGCTGACGCTGCGCGGGATCGGCAAGGAGTTCGATGTCTCCATGACGCCCGCGCGCGAGGCGTTGCGCCGGCTGGTGGCCGAGGGCGCACTCTCCATGTCCAGCTCGGGCCGGGTCCAGACGCCCGACCTGTCGAACGAGCGTATCGAGGAGCTTGCCGCGCTGCGCGCGCTACTGGAGGTGGAACTGGCCAGCCGCGCCCTGCCGCGTGCCCATATCGCGCTGATCGACCGACTGCAGTCGATCAACAACACCATCGGCGAGGCGATCCAGCGGCAGGATGCGGTCGGCTATATCCGTGCGAACCTGGAGTTTCACCGCACCCTCTACCTGCGCGCCCAGGCGCCCGCGATGCTGGCGATGGCCGAAACCGTCTGGCTGCAGCTGGGGCCCACGATGGGCGCCCTCTACGGACGGTTGCGCCGGAAGGAACCGCCGCATTTCCACCGCCTCATCATCGCCGCGCTCAAGGCCGGGGACGAGCCGGGGCTGCGACTTGCGGTGCGCTCGGACGTGACTCAGGGTCTGAAGATGCTGGCCGGCTAGACGCGGTCCCCGGGCCGGATCCGTGTCTGACGGGATCAGGCGGCAAGCCCCTTGGCGCCCATCTGCAGGTATTTGCGCCGGCGGTCCGCCACCAGGTCGGCGGCATCCTTGCCGTCCAGTTCGGCGAGCATCTCGGCAAGGGCGCGCGCGACCGAGGCCATGGTCGCCTCGCGGTCGCGATGGGCGCCGCCCAGCGGCTCGGGGATCACCCGGTCGGCCACGCCGAGCCTGAGCAGGTCCTGCGCGGTCAGGCGCAGCGCCTCGGCGGCCTCGCGCATCTTCTCGGCGTCCTTCCACAGGATCGAGGCGCAGCCCTCCGGCGAAATCACCGAGTAGACCGAGTGCTCCAGCATCGCGACCCGGTTCGCGGTGGCGAAGGCCACCGCGCCGCCCGAACCGCCCTCGCCGATGATGACGGAGACCAGCGGCACGCCGATGCGCAGGCACATCTCGGTGGAGCGCGCGATGGCCTCGGACTGGCCGCGCTCCTCTGCGCCCTTGCCGGGATAGGCGCCGGGCGTGTCGACCAGGGAGATGACCGGCAGCCCGAAGCGGCCGGCCATCTCCATCAGGCGGATCGCCTTGCGATAGCCCTCGGGTCGGGCCATGCCGAAATTGCGCTCGATCCGGCTTTTCGTGTCCTTGCCCTTCTCGTGGCCGATCACCATCACGGGGCGGTCCTCCAGCCGGGCCAGCCCGCCGATCACCGCGTGGTCGTCGGCGAAATTGCGGTCGCCCGCGAGGGGGGTGAACTCGGTGAACAGCGCCTCGATATAGTCGATGCAATGCGGGCGGTCCTGGTGGCGGGCGACCTGGCATTTCCGCCAGGGCGACAGCTCCTTGTAGAGCTGCGCCAGCATCGTCTCGGCCTTGCGGTCGAGCGCGGCGGCCTCTTCCTCCACATCCATGCCCTCGCCACCCCGGGCCAGCGCGCGCAGTTCTTCGGCCTTGCCCTCGATCTCGGCGAGGGGTTTCTCGAAGTCGAGATAGTTGGTCATGGATCGGCTCCGTATCGGACCTTGCCTATATGGCCGGGCGGATTGGAGGATGCAACGGCACGTCTTGACCCGGCCACGACAGCGGGACCGATCGGTAAACGGATTTTCCGTCGTCTTTCGCCCTGGCGACGAAGATCAACAGGCGGAGCCGGGCCTCGGCATCCGATCGGCCCGGGATGGCATGGTGCGCCGGGCGCGGCGGGCCGCCACGCACCATGCCGCAGGGTCAGGCCCCGTCGATCATCTCGGCCTGGCGGACGATGCCTTCGGCCTGCTTGATCGAGGCGATGTCGATCAGCTTGCCCTTGTAGGTCGTGGCGCCCTGGCCCTTGGCCTTGGCATCCTCCATCGCGGCGAGGATCTCGCGCGCTTCGGCCACGGCTTCGGCGGAGGGGGTGAAGATCTCGTTGGCCAGCGCCACCTGCTTGGGATGGATCGCCCATTTGCCGACCATGCCCAGCGTGGCCGAGCGCCGGGCCTGTGCGCGGAAACCCTCGTCGTCCGAGAAGTCGCCGAACGGCCCGTCCACCGGCAGCACGCCATGGGTGCGGCAGGCGGCGACGATGGCGGCCTGCGCCCAGTGCCATGGATCGGACCAGAATTTCTGGCCCTCCCGATGCATGTAGTAGTTTTCCTGCGTGCCGCCGATTCCCGTGGTGGCCATGCCCATCGAGGCTGCGAAATCGGCGGCGCCCAGGCTCATCGCCTCCAGCCGGTCGGTGGCGGCGGCGATCTCCTCGACATGCGAGATGCCGGCCGCCGTCTCGATGATGCATTCGAAGGCCAGCCGGCGCTTGCGGCCCACCGCCTTCTCGGCCGCCGTCACCACCGCGTCGACGGCATACATGTCGGCGGCGTTGCCCGCCTTGGGAATCATGATCTGGTCCAGCCGGTCCGAGGCCTGCTCGACCAGCGCGATCACGTCCCGGTGCCAATGGGGCGTGTCCAGCCCGTTGATGCGCACGCTGAGGGTCTTGTTGCCCCAGTCCACATCGCCGATCGCCTCGATCACGTTGCGACGGGCGATCTCCTTCTCGTCGGGCGAAACGCTGTCCTCGAGATCGATATTGATGACATCGGCCGCGCTCTTGGCCATCTTCTCGAAAAGTTCGGGGCGCGAGCCCGGGCCGAAGAGCTGGCAGCGGTTGGGGCGGGTCGGCGCGGGGGGCTGGATGCGGAAACTCATTGTGCCTCTCGGTCAGGAAATTGCGTCAGGTCTGCCTCGGGAGTTATGAAATGTCGCATCTTTCCGCAAGGCGGTTTCGCCGCGGCGCGGCGCGCGCCGGCCGGCGTATGCGCGGCTGAGCTCCCCCAGCGCGCGATCATGCCCGCCGGTTGCGCCAATAAGGTGAAGATCCTGTGAAGATTTGGCCGTTTTGCGGGATATTCTTTCGCTTCGCCCGGTGCGGATGAGGCTGTTTGCGACAAGCTGCGAGAGCGGGCAAAGTAGGGTCGCGCGAAACCGCTCGGAGACCCTTCCATGATCCAGACCCCCTACCTGCTTTTTCTAGGCGACGCGCCGGACCAGCTTGCCGCCAAGGTGGCCCAGGGCATCAGGGACTGGCGCCCGGAGAACGCCGTGGGCCAGTTCCGGATGGAAGGCTGCAAGGCCGACCTGCGCCTGCCGGACATGACGCTGGCCGAGGCGAAGGCCGCCGGCGCGAAGACGCTGGTCATCGGCGTGGCAAACCGCGGCGGCGTGATCTCGAAGGAATGGAAGAAGGTTCTGGTGACGGCGCTGGAGGAGGGGTTCGACCTGGCCTCGGGGCTGCACAACCTGCTGCGCGACGAGCCCGACCTGGTGGCCGTGGCCGAGGCGACCGGCCGGGCCCTGCATGACGTGCGGGTGCCCGAGGTGGAGTATCCCATCGCCAACGGCGAGACGCGGCGCGGCAAGCGGCTGCTGGCCGTGGGCACCGATTGCTCGGTCGGCAAGATGTACACCACGCTGGCGATGGATGCCGAGATGCGCGCCCGCGGGATGAAGTCGACCTTCCGCGCCACCGGCCAGACCGGCATCCTCATCACCGGCGACGGCGTGCCGCTGGACGCGGTGATCGCGGATTTCATGGCCGGGTCGATCGAGTGGCTGACGCCCGACAATGACGAAGACCACTGGGATGTGATCGAGGGTCAGGGCAGCCTGTTCCACGTCTCCTATTCCGGGGTGACGCTGGCGCTGATCCATGGCGGTCAGCCCGATGCGCTGGTCCTGTGCCACGAGCCGACGCGCTCCCATATGCGCGGCCTGCCGGGCTACGAGTTGCCCAGCCTGGAGGCGGTGCGCGACATGAGCCTGCAGCTTGCACAGGTGGCGAACCCGGCCTGCAAGGTGGTGGGCGTGTCGGTGAACACGCAGCACCTGTCCGACGAGGAGGCGCTGGCCTGCTGCGCCGAGATCGAGGCGCGCATGGGCCTGCCCACGGTGGACCCGTTCCGCCACGGCGCCGGCCGGCTGGTGGACGCGCTGGCGGGAATCTGAGGCGCGGCCGGACGCGCGCGGAGGCGACCGAAGGTCAATGCCGGCGCGGCGTCGCCGCTTCGGTATCGGATATTTGAGCCAAGAAGAAGGACAGTCTTCGATGCAGATACAGGTCACGCGCGACACGTTCCGGCTGGCGCAGGTCTTC